>NZ_JBFAPT010000004.1:0-500336 GCF_040676845.1 Nonomuraea sp. NPDC049504 | reverse complement strand
AACGCGGCCAGGAACGTGCTCGCCGCCGGGCTGGCGGAGAGCTGAAACGCCTGTGGAGCGGGTGTAAGACCTCAACGAGAGTCCTCTCGGACGGGGCGACCGGCTGTGAAGCAGGAACCCTCACGGGCGACCGTGGGAATCCGCCTCGTTTACGAGGGGGAGGATGTCAAGTCAGCCTCCGGTGGGACCGAATCGTTCGGTTCTGATGCGCTCGGGGGCGTGGCCGAGCGCGAGCAGCAGGTCGGCCGCCGCCTCGACGAACCCGGTCGGCCCGCACACGTAGCAGTCGGGCTCGAACGTGGCCGGCCAGCCGCCCTCGGCCAGGTCGTCCAGCATGATGCGGCGGGCGGGGCGGGACGCGCCGCCGGGGGCCGAGCGGGTGTAGAGGTAGGAGACGTCGAGGCCGGGGTCGGGGCTGCGCAGCTCGTCGGCGTAGTAGCGGCGGTCGGGTGCACGCAGGGAGTACACCAGCCTGAACGGCACGCGGCTGCCCGCCTGCCGCCGCGCCCTGATCATCGCCATCAGCGGCACGATGCCCGACCCGCCGCCGACCAGCAGCACCGGCGGCTTGCTCTCCGTACGCCAGACGAACCAGCCGCCCACCGGGCCGCGGATCTCGACCTGGTCGCCGACCTCCATCACCTCGGTCAGGTACGGGGACACCTCGCCGTCGGGCACGCTCTCGACCGTCAGCTCGATCATGTCGCCGTCGGCCGGCGCGGCCAGCGAGTAGCTGCGCTGCGCGGTATAGCCGTCCTCGGCCGTCAGCCGCACGTCCACGTGCTGGCCCGCGAGGTGTCCAGGCCAGTCGGGCACCCGGAGGCGCAGCGTGCGCGCGCTCGGGGTCTCGGCCGTGGCGGCGACCAGCTCCGCCGGCCGCCAGATGAGGCGGCGGCGCACCTCAGTCGCCCTCGTAGCGCTGCTCGCGCCACGGGTTGCCGTAGTTGTGGTAGCCGGCGGTCTCCCAGAAGCCCGGCCAGTCCTCGTTGAGCAGGCGGATGCCGCGTACCCACTTGGCGGACTTCCAGAAGTACAGGTGCGGCACGATCAGCCGGGCGGGGCCGCCGTGGCGGGGCTCCAGCTCCTCGCCGTCGAAGCGGTGCACGATCCACGCCTTGCCGTCGAGCAGGTCCTCGACCGGCAGGTTCGTGGTGTAGCCGCCGTAGGAGTAGACCAGGGCGTACTCGGCGGCCGACTCGACGTCCTCGAAGAGCACGTCCAGCGAGACGCCCTCCCACGTGGTGTCGAGCTTCGACCACTTGGTCACGCAGTGGATGTCGACGGTCGGCGTCTCGGTGGGCAGCTGCATGAACTCCGGCCACGACCAGCGGTGGGTCTGCCCGTCCTCGGTGTCGATGGCGAACTCCCACCGGTCGGGCGGGATCCGCGGCGTCGGGCCGGCCGACAGCACGGGGAAGTCCTCGACCAGGTATTGGCCGGGCGGCAGCCGCTCGCTCTCGTCCCTGTGTCTACCTGTGAAACCGCGCGAAATGATGGCCACTGTCCGCCTCCCGAGACCATTTCACCACGATCCGCACCGATGGTCGCCGGCGACGCGCGGGGGTCAGGACGCGGGGTCAGGGCGCGGGGTCAGGGCGCGGGGTCGGGCAGGCGGTCGGAGCGCGGCCAGACGTAAGGGAGGTCGTCCGGCTCGTCGCCGAAGACCGGCCGGTAGAAGTCCGGGTCTTTACGCAGCAGCGCCGAGCGGTGGCTGAGGTGCAGGGCCTCGTCGCCGAGCCAGGGCGGCAGCTCGCCGGCCGCCGCCAGCTCGCTCTGGTCGCGTACGCCCGGCCTGCCGAGATGCGCGGCCAGCTCGGTCGTCATCGTGCCCGCGCACGTGTCGGAGCGGTCCAGGGAGCACCAGCGCACGCACACCTCGAGGCCGTAGCGGACGAGCCCCTCCGCGTAGCCGGTCCACATCTTGACGACGGGGTGGTGGCGCCAGCCGTAGCCGGGGACGGTGAGGGCGCGCAGCACCTGGAGCGCCTCGACGCGCTGCTTGCCCAGCCGTAGCGGGTCAAGAACCGCCGCCGATGCCGCGAAATCCGGATAAGGCAGGAATGTTTGCATCGGTCCCCCCGCTGACGTGCCCCTCCTCGCGGATCGTATAGACCGGCCGCCGCCCGGCGCTCACAATCGAGCCATGGGAGACGCCTATGTCGGTGCTCGGACGCCGCGACGGGAAGACGCCAGGCTACTTACCGGAAAGGGACGCTACGTCGGCGCGGTGCGCCTGCCCGGCACGCTCCACGCGTACGTGCTGCGCAGCCCCATCGCCCACGGCCGGTTCCTCGGCTGCGACGCCAAGGCGGTCAGGGCCGTGGAGGGGGTGATCGACGTCATCACCTCCGAGGAGGCCGCCGGCCTGCGCCTGCCCTGCGTCAGCGTGACGCCCGGGCAGCGACTCGACTCCTACCCGGTGCTCGACGACACGATCAGGTACGCGGGCCAGCCGCTCGCCGTCGTCGTCGCCCGCACGCCGGAGGCCGCCAGGGACGCCGCCGACCTCCTCGACCTCCACCTCGACGAGCAGCCCGCCGTCGTCGGCGTCGAACGCGCCCTGGAGGACGACGCGCCCGCCATCTACCCCGAACTGGGCGGCAACGTGCTCGCCGACTACACCGTGGGCGACGACGACTGCCGGGCCGCCGTGGACGGGGCCGCGCACGTCGTCGAGATGACGTTCAGGATGGGCCGGGTCTCGCCCTACCCGATGGAGCCGCGCGGCGTGGTGGCCGCGTACGACGGCGACGAGCTGACCGTGCACATCTCCTCCCAGGCGCCCCACCACGTGCGCGAGCACCTGGCCGACGCGTTCGGCATGATCCACGACCGGGTACGCGTGATCAGCCGCGACACCGGCGGCGGCTTCGGCGGCAAGGAGCACGTCTATCCGGACGAGGCGCTGATCTGCCTGGCCGCGATGCGCACCGGCCGCCCGGTGAGCTGGACGGAGTCGCCGGGCGACCGGGTGATCGCCACGCTGCCCGCCCGGCAGGCCGTGCACCGGGCCAGGCTGGCGCTCGACGACGACGGGCGCTTCGTCGCGATGTACGTGGACGTGCTCGGCGACCTCGGCGCCCATCCGTCGAACGTGGGCTGCTCGACGTTCGCGGTGACGGCCACGCTGCTGCCGGGGCCGTACCGGTTCGACCGGGTCGCCGTCCGCGTGCGCGGCGTCCTCACCACGACCACCCCGACCGGCTCCTACCGCGGCTTCGGCATGCCCGAGGCCACCCTGACCAGGGAACGGCTGATCGACGAGGCGGCCCGCAGGCTCGGCATCGACCGCGTCGAGCTGCGGCTGCGCAACATGTACCGGCCGGACGAGCTGCCCTGCACGACCCGGGTGTACCAGACGTACGACTCGGGCGACTACCCGCGCGCCCTGAGCACGGTGAAGGACCTGGTCAGGCCGGTCGTGAAGGACGACGGGCGCAGGCGCGGCATCGGCTACTCCTGCCACGTCGAGTCCACCGGCCTGGGCCCCTCGATGGACATGAAGGCCATCGGCATGCTGGCCGCCGGCTACGAGAGCGCCGTGCTGCGCATGGACCAGGACGCCTCCGTGGTCGTCACCTCGGGCGTCGTCTCGATCGGCCAGGGCATCGAGACGACGCTGGCCCAGCTCGCCGCCGACCGCATGGGCGTGCCCATCGAGTCCGTACGGGTGGTGCTCGGCGACACGGCGGCGACCCCGTACTCGTCGGTCGGGTCGGTGGCCAGCCGCTCGCTGCCGCTCGGCGGCGGCGCGCTCACCCAGGCCGCCGACCGGCTGCGCGGCAAGCTGCTGGCCATCGCCGCGCACCGGCTCGAAGCGGCCGCCGACGACCTGGAGATCGCCGACGGCGCCGTGCGGGTGAAGGGCGACCCGCGGGCCGCGCTGACGCTGCGCGAGCTGGCCACCTCGGCCTGGCGCGGCTGGGACCTGCCCGACGGCATGCAGCCCGGCCTGGAGGAGCGGGTCAGCTACGACCCGCCCGCCTACACCTTCGCGTACGGCGCGCACGCGGCGGCCGTGGCCGTCGATCCCGAGACCGGGGCCGTCGAGGTCGAGGGCTACTGGGTGGTCAACGACTCCGGCGTGCTGGTCAACCCCACCGTCGTCGAGGGGCAGCTGCGCGGCGCCGTGGCCCAGGGCATCGGGCAGGCGCTGACCGAGGAGATCGTCTACACCGAGGAGGGGCAGCCGATCACCGAGTACCTGTTGCCGACGACGCGCGAGATACCCGACATCGAGGTCGTGATGATGGAGACGCCGTCGCCGGTGACGCCCGGTGGCATGAAGGGCGCGGGTGAGTCCGGGACGATCGGGCCGCCCGCGGCCATCGCCAACGCGGTCGCCGACGCCCTCCCGGAGATCGCCGGCGCGATCACCCAGGTCCCGCTCACCCCGTCCACCGTCTGGTCGCTCCTCCAACGGTCCTGAGGCGTCAGGCCGGAGCCGGGCCGCCGATGAGGTCTTCCAGGGCCTTGCCCGACTCCGACAGCGCTCGCTCCAGCGCCTGCCGGCCGGCGGGCTTGTGCTCGGCCTCCGGCCGCTTGCGGCGCTTGGCGTCGTTCTTGGGTGCGTTGTGGTCTGCACTGCTCATGCGGGTGTGCGTACCCGGCCTGTCGCCGCCGTGCGCGGCGACAGGCAAATCCCTGCCGATTTCTCCCCGAAACTTTGACCCGTTGCGGCCTTTCGTACGTACACGTTTCGACGGCCGTGTACGTCAACCCCTAGGCAGGTCCTCTTGTTGAGCGACAAGCGCGTCAGCCGCCCCTCAGCATCGGAAAGAGACGCCATGACCAGGCTGCGATCGACTCGCCGGAGCCGTCAGCAGTATGCGTGGCCGTTGCGCGAGGACGCACGGACGGCCGGCCACGCCCGAGCCCTCATGCGGGAACAGCTGTCGGAACTCGCCCTCCCTCCTTCCCTGGTGGACGACGCGGTGCTCATGGTGAGCGAGCTCGTCACCAACGCCCTCATGTACGGCGACGACCCGTACGAGCTGCTGCTCCTGGTGGACCCGAGGGAGGTCATGTGCGTCGTCGTGGACGGCAGCCCCGTGCTGCCCGCGCCCGCGCCGCACGACCTCGCCGCCGAGCACGGGCGGGGCCTGCGCATCGTGGCGCGGCTGTCCGACGGCTTCTACGGCTGCCATCCCCAGCGCTACGTCACCCGGCCCGACCTGGTCGGCAAGGCCACCTGGTTCGCGATCCCGCGCCAGGGGGCGGCGGGCAACGTCGTACCGATCAGGGCGGGGCTCTGACCTGGCGGTGATCCGCGGCGTGATAATCGAGGCGTGCTGCGGCCATCGAGGCGTTCCTTACTGCGGTTCGGCGGCGTGGCCGCGGCCGGGACGGTCGGGGCGCTGGCGCCCGCGCGGGCGGCGTACACGCCGGACACCGCGTTCGTGCTGCTGCGCCGCCGCTGGCGGGAGGTGACGGCGGGGCCGCCGCACGATCCGCGGGCCCGCCCCTACCGGGCGCTGGGCCGGGCCGCCGCCCGCCACCTCGCCACGATGGCCCCTCGTTCCTCCTCGCTCTGGCCCGACGAGCCTTTCCCCTCGTCCACGGTCACGCCTGGGCGGCTGCGGACGATGGCGCACGCGTACGTGATCGACGGCACCGGCCTGACCGGCGACCCGGCCCTCGCCGCGGCGGTCGAGCAGGGCGTCGCCCATTACCGCCGCCACGTCTACGCCGCCGGCGCGGACCCGGTCGGCAACTGGTGGCACTGGCAGATCGGCATCCCGCGGGCGCTGCTCGACGCCGTCGTCCTGACCGGGGCGGACGATCCGGCGCTGGCCGAGTCGGCGGACCACTTCGTGCCGCCGCGCCGGCTGCGCCACTACACCGGCACCAGCACCGCCGCCAACCGGGTGGACCTGTGCCTGGTGACGCTGCTGCGCGCCATGCTCACCGACGACCACGCCCGCGCCGAGCTGGCCGTCTCGGCGCTGGCGCCGGTGCTCGTGCCGGTGTCGGAGGGCGACGGCTTCTACCGGGACGGCTCGTTCGTGCAGCACACGTCCGTGCCCTACCAGGGCGGTTACGGCGTCACGCTGCTGTCGGGCCTCGCCACCCTGTACGCCGTGCTGCGCGGCACGCCGTGGGAGCTCGCGGACGGGAGGGTGTTCGACCTGGTGGAGCGGTCCTTCGCGCCCTTCGTTCGTGACGGGGCGTGCATGGATCTCGTACGCGGCCGGGGGATCAGCAGGAGGTCGTGGGGCGACCACGAGCGCGGCAGGGAGATCGCCGCCGCCGTGCTGCTGCTGGGCGAGAGCGCGCCGGCCGCGTACCGGCAGCGGTGGCAGGCCATGGTCAAGGGGTGGGCGGTGCGCGGGACGTACCGGCCGATGCTGGAGCACGCCGCGCCGGCCCTGCACGCCCGGCTCGCGCCGATCATGTCCGACGCCGCCGTGCCCGCCGCGCCAGAGCCGGTCGGTCACCGGCTGCTGCCGATGAGCGCCCGAGCCGTGCACCGCAGGCCGGGCTGGTGCGCCGCGCTCAGCATGGCCTCCGACCGCATCGGCCACTACGAGCACGGCAACGGCGAGAACCCGCGCGGCTGGCACACCGGCTCCGGCCTGCTCTACTGGTGGGCGGACGGGCACGGCGACCACTACTCCGACGGCTTCTGGGCGACCGTCGACCCCTACCGGCTGCCCGGCACGACGGTCTCCACCCGGCGGCTGCCCGACGGGGCGGGGGAGGCGTGGGGCGGCACGCGGACGCCGTGGCGGTGGGTGGGCGGCGCGACCGACGGCACGTATGCGGCGGTGGGCCAGCACCTGAGCGGGCTGGAAAGCACGATGGAGGCGTTCAAGTCGTGGTTCTTCCTCGACGACGCCGTGATCTGCCTCGGGGCCGGCATCACCGCACGCGACGGCGTACCGGTCGAGACGATCGTGGACAACCGCAGAACCACCGCCCCCCTCACCGCCGCCGACGGCTGGGCCCACCTTGAGGGCCACGGCGGCTACGTCATTCCGGGGCAGCAGCTCCGCACACTGCGCGAGAGCCGGTCCGGCGGCGGAGTCCGGCGCGACTACGTGACGCTCTGGCTCGACCACGGCGTCGATCCGCGCGCCGCCTCCTACCAGTACACCCTGCTGCCCGGCGCGGACCTGGAGCGGACCCACGCCTGGGCCGCGGACCCCGGGCGGGTGCGGGTGCTCGCCAACACCGCCCGGCTCCAGGCCGTCCACGTGCCCGCGCGGCGTCTCACCGCCGCCTGCTTCTGGAACGCGGGCACCGCAGGCGGCCTGACCGCGTCCGCACCGTGCGCCGTCCTGGCCCAGGAGCACGCCGACGGCACCGCGACGCTGACCGTCGCCGACCCCCGCCGCGACCTCGCCGAACTGGCCGTCACCTGGGCGGCTCCGGTGACCGGGCTGCTGCGCGGACCCGCCCGGTACTCGGGAAGGACGCTGACCTTCGAGCGGCTCGGTGACCTGGAGGGCGGGTCGGTGACCGTCACCTTGCGCCTCGACACGGGATGAGAACCGGGGGCGCCTGGGTTGACCGATCTATGGAGGTACGGATGAGCGGGAACGGGCGGGCGTTGGTTCTGGGCGGCGGCGGGATCGCCGGCATCGCGTGGGAGACGGGGGTGATCGCCGGGCTGGCGGAGCAGGGCGTCGACGTGCTGGGCGCCGATCGGATCATCGGCACGTCGGCGGGGTCCACGGTGGGCGCGCAGATCACCAGCGGTGTTCCGTTGCCCGATCTGCTCGCCCGGCAGATCGATCCCGCCCTGCACACGCCCGAGCTGGACTCCGGGGTGCCGATGGAGGAGCTGTGGGCTCGCTTCCAGCAGATCGCCGAGAGCACGCCTGACCCCGAGGCGCAGCGGCGCGAGATCGGCGCGCAGGCGCTGGCCGCCGAGACCGTCGCCGAGGCGGAGCGCAGGGCCGTGATCGAGGCGCGGCTGCCCGTGCACGACTGGCCCGAGCGTGATCTCGTCGTCGTCGCCGTGGACGCGCGGACGGGCGAGCCTCGCCTGTTCGGGCCGGACGACGGCGTGCCCTTGGTGGACGCGGTGGCGGCCAGCTGCGCGGTGCCGGCCGTGTGGCCGTGCGTGACCATCGGCGGCGCCCGCTACATGGACGGCGGCATCCGCTCCAGCACCAACGCCGACCTGGCGGCCGGGTTCGAGCGGGTGCTCGTGCTGGCGCCCACGCCCGAGATGGGCGAGCCGGCCTGGTCCGGGCTGACGGGCGCGGTCGAGGTGATCGAGCCCGACGAGGCTTCGCTGGCCGCCTTCGGCACGAACGCGCTCGCCCCCTCCTCCCGCACCCCGAGCGCCAAGGCCGGCCACGCCCAGGGCCGCGCCATCGCCGCCAAGGTCGCCGCCCTCTGGGGCTGACGGAGGTGCCGGGTCAGGGGAGCGCCGTCCGCGCGGCGGCAGACGCGGTGCCGCATCACGGGACCGCCGTTCGCGCTGCGGCCGACATGGCGTCGGATTGTGGGGTCGCCGTGCAGTTCGTGCGTGAGGCGGTGGCCGCCGCGGAGGCGGATCTGCCTTCGCCGTGGCGGCCCGGCGCCACCCGCGTCGCGTGTGACGAGGCGATCGAGCTGGTGCGGGAGCTCTGGCAGCGCACGGGTGACGAGCTGCTGGCCCTCGGACCGCGTCCGGTGCCTCCGGGCACGTTTCGGATGATCTTTCTCGGCGTGATTCACGCTCCTGACCTGGGGACGGCGCTCGACCGGTTTGTCCAGTTCGCTGCGCTCACCACCGGGTTCTCACGAAGCCGGCTCGTCGTCGGCGGCGGGACGTGCCGCATCGAGATCGCCGCCGAGCCGGGCGTTGCCGTCAGGCCGCTCGCCGCCGAGCTGATGCTCGCTCTCGTGCATCGGTTCGCGGCGTGGCTGGCGGCGCGGCGGGTGCCGCTGACGGCTCTGGAGCTGCCCTTTCCCGAGCCCGGCCACAGCGCCGAGTACGTGTCCGTCTTCGGGGTCGTGGCCGCCTTCGGCGCGCCGGTGGCGGCCATCGAGTTCGACGCCCGCGAGCTGAGCGCTCCCGTCGTCCGCGAGGAGGGCGACCTGCTGGCGTATCTCTGCAGGTCGCCCGCAGACCTCATCCACCACCGCGATTACGGTACGACGACCGCCGACCGCGTACGCACGATCATCGAACGCGCGCAGGCCGCCGGCCGCACCCAGGCCGCCGACGTGGCGGCCCGGCTGTCGATCAGCCCTCAGCACCTGCGGCGGCTGCTGCGCCAGGAGGGCACCTCGTTTCAGCGCATCAAGGAGGAGGTGCTGCGCGACCTCGCCGTCGCGGACCTGAGGCTCGGTGGCGCGTCGGTCGAGGAGATCTCACGGCGGCTCGGCTTCTCCGAGCCCAGCGCGTTCCGCCGGGCGTTCGCGCGCTGGACGGGCCGCCCGCCGGGCGAGTACCGTGCCGCGCTCACCGCTTCTGGACCCACCGCTTCCGGAGTCACTGCGTCCGGACTCGCCGCTTCCGGACCGCGAGCGCGATCATGACGGCCACGCCGGCCAGGCACGCCCAGGCGAAGACGTCCCCGATCAGCCGGTAGGGCGTCGCGCCGCCGCCTGTGGGCACGTCGGAGAAGACCACGTGCCGTTCGGAGCCGCCGTGGTCGTGCATGGTCAGACTCCTGCCGCGCGCGTCGAAGGCGCCCGACACGCCGAACTCCGCCTGCCTGATCATCGCGTAGCCGTTCTCGATCGAGCGCAGGTTCGCCTTCTGGCTGTGCACAGGGCCGATCTCCGCCCAGTCGCGGGCGGGGACGATCATGATGTCCGCGTCCACCCGCATCAGCTCGGGGAAGTCCGCGTCGAAGCAGGTCACGGTGGCGAGCCGCCCGTACGGGGTGTCCACCACCGGCACCACACCAGGCCCCGCCGGGTACGACTCCAGCCCCGGGATAGGGTGCGACTTGTCGTACCGCCACAAGCGGGCGCCGTCGGGGCCGAACAGGTAGGTGCGGTTCGCCGCGTACGGCTCGGCCGGCAGGAAGTGGTACACGGCGGCCTGGACATAGATCCGCTGCTCTCTGGCCAGCGCCGCGACCCGCCCCAGGAACGCCTCCTCGTCCCCTTCCAGCAGGTTGGCCGCCTGCTCCGACCAGATCACGATCCGCGCCCCGGCCTGGGCCGCCTCCCGCGTCCTGGTCAGCAGGTTGTCGTTGGCCTTCGCGAACGCCGCGCGCACCGCCTGCCGGTCCTGCTCCACCACGCCGCGCGCGGTGAAGTCGTCACCGATCACGCCGCGCAGCTCGCGGGTCACCGAGGTGTCGGGGCTGATCCCGGCCACCCGCACGCTCGGCTCGCCGACCGGGGCGAGCGCCAGCCGCGCCCCGCCCGCCAGCAGCAGCACGAGCAGCACGGCCGCGTACGAGCCCACGACCCGCTTCGCTGCCCCGCGCGCCCACACGTGGTTGACCACGGTCGCGAACCAGCCGATGAGGAACCCGATCCCATAAGGCCCCGTCACGGCCACCACCTGCAGCAGCGCCAGGTTGCCGTGCTGGGTGGCGGCCGGCACCCCGAACGCCGTCCCGAACGGGCTGAGCACCGTCATCAGGAACGCGCACGCCGCCGACGCCGCGGGAAAGGCCAGCAGGCCGGTCAGCGGACCGGCGCGCGGGGTGACGAGCCGGTCAACGACGTACGGCACCACGGTCAGCGTGCCGAGGGCGATGATGCCCACGACGACCAGCGGCGTCATCGGCACCGCCGTCTCCACCAGCCAGAACAGCCCCGACATCACCGACGCCGCCCACACCGCGAGCAGCCTGGTGAGCGCGGGACCCGTCCTGACGAACCGCAGCAGGAAGACCGGCGACAGCCAGGCCGCCACGGGGACGTCGAACCGCCCGTGCACGGAGAACAACCACAACAACGTTCCGGCGGCCAGCCACAGCCACCGCCGGTCGAGTCTCTTCACCATGCCGGCGACGCTAAGTGCGCGGTCCGGCGCCGGTCTGTGACAGGAACACGCGTGATCCGTGACCGAGGCGCGCCGTACCATCTCGTTAAGGGGCTGACGAGCGGAGCGACCGATGGAGCCGTTGACCTTCGAGAGCCGTGATCTCGGCCAGGCCGAGGAGTTCCTCAGCAGGGCGTACGCCAGCATGAGCATCGGCTCCGACGTCGACCGCCCGCACACCCGCGTCTCGCGCCACGTCGCGGGGCCGGTGAGCGTCGATCACGTGGAGTTCGACTTCCACATGAGCTACGCCGTCGACCCGCTCGGCAAGGTGTGCCTGTGCGTGGTCGAGTCGGGCCGCATCGACCAGCGGGTCGAGGGCGCGGAGGAGGACGTCTTCCGGCCGGGTGACGCGGTGCTGATCACCCCGCCCGACCGGCCCTACAGGGGGCTCATCAGCCGGGCCGGCTTCACCATCATCATGTTCGACACCGGCCTGTTACAGCAGGTGGCGGCCGTCCTGCCGGGCCGGCCGCCGGGGCCGGTCCAGGTGCTCGGCCACCGGCCCGTCTCCGCCGCCGCCGCGCGCCACCTGTACAGGACGCTGACGTACGTACGCGACGACGTCCTGTCGGACCCCGGCCTGGCCGCGGAGCCGCTCGTGGCCGCCGGCGCCGGGCAGCTGCTCGCCGCCACCGTGCTCACCACGCTGCCCAGCAACGCCGCGCTGCCCGGTGACGAGGTCGCCGCCGACCGCCGCGACGCCCACACCCAGACGCTGCGCCGCGCGGTCGCCTTCATCGACGAGCACGCCGACGCGCCGCTCGGCATCGCCGAGATCGCCGCCGCCGCCCGCGTCAGCCCCCGCGCGCTCCAATACGCCTTCCGCCGTCACCTCGACACCACCCCGCTCGGCTACCTGCGCCAGGTCCGCATGGCCGGGGCCCATGAGGAGCTGCGTGCCGGCGACCCCGCCACCCTCACCGTCACGTCGGTCGCCGCCCGCTGGGGGTTCTTCCACCCCGGCCGCTTCGCCGCCTCCTACCGGGCCGTCTACGGCCGTACGCCGAGCGAGACCCTGCACGGCCTTCGTTCCGTGGACGGCGGGCCACTCGGCGCTTCGCCTGACGTGCTGACCTGCCCCCGAACCGGGACGACAGTGGACGGTAAGGAAACGACGAGCACCACGGAGCCCTAGCTGCAACGGAAACCCGCACCGCCATGTCGCCTCTGACCTATGATCGCCGTGACCTGCCCGGCGGCCTGCTCATCACCGTGGCGGGCGAGCTCGACTCCACCAACGAACGCGGTTTGGAGTCCTTCGTCCACGAGCACCACCGCCTGGGCCAGGACCTGATCCTCGATCTCGGCGGGCTCACCTTCATCGACAGCCGCGGGCTCTACCTGCTGCTCCGCCTCGACGCCGCCGTGCGCGAGCGGGGCGGCGCGCTGCGCCTGGCGGCCGTCCAGGACGCGCCCGCGCGCGTGCTGCGGATCTCCGGCGCCTGGCCGGCCTTCGACATCCACCCGGACGCCCAGACGGCCATGCACGCCCACGGCACCACATGACACCTGTCATTCGACTTCCGTGATGATGTCCTCTACTGCGCCACCGGCCCGCCCGGCCAGGATGGTGCCATGACCAAGAGCAACAAGACCTCCCCCAACTGGACGCTCGGCCTGTCCACCGGTGTGGCCATCGGCTTCGGCTTCGGGCTTGCCGTGGACAACCTGCTGCTGGGGCTGTCCATGGCGATGTGCTTCGCGGTCGCCCTGTCGTACGCGTTCGGCGAGACGGCCGAGGACGAGTCCTAGGCGCCCGCTCGGCCCCAGCAATGCCCTCATAGCAGGTAATTTCTCGGGAAGACCGCCACGTCCCGTCGTGGGGTGCGGGTGCCGGTCGGCCTAGCGTCGGCGGCATGAAGATCGACGTGGTGCTGCCCTGCCTCGACGAGGCGGCCGCCCTTTCGTGGGTGCTCGGGCGCATGCCGGATGACTTCCATCCGATCGTGGTGGACAACGGCTCGACCGACGGGTCCGCGCGGATCGCCGCCGAGCTGGGCGCGACGGTGGTGAGCGAGCCCAGGCGCGGGTTCGGCGCCGCCTGCCACGCGGGGCTGGCCGCCGCCGCCTCCGACGTCGTGTGCTTCATGGACGCCGACGCCTCGCTCGACCCCGCCCAGCTGCCCCGCGTCGCCGGGCCCGTCCTGGCCGGGGAGCGCGACCTGATGCTGGGCCGCCGCGTTCTGGCGCCCGGCGCCTCCTGGCCGGTGCACGCCAGGCTCGGCAACGCGGTGCTGGCCTCGGTGCTGCGCCGGCGTACGGGGGCGCCGCTGCGCGACCTCGGCCCGATGCGCGCGGCCCGCCGCGTACCCCTTCTCGACCTGGGGCTGATCGACCGCCGCTTCGGCTACCCGCTGGAGATGGTGCTGCGCGCCGGCGCGGCGGGCTGGCGCATCGGCGAGACCGACGTCGCCTACCTGCCGCGCAGGGGCCGCTCGAAGGTGACCGGCACGGTACGCGGCACGCTCCGCGCGGTCGGCGACATGCGCCGCGTCATGACCCGCCACCGCACCGCCGCATGACCCCGCCTGACGGGCAGGTCATCGTGATCGCCAAGGAGCCGGTGCCGGGGCGGGTGAAGACGCGGCTGGTGCCGCCGCTCACGCCTGAGGAGGCGGCCGAGCTGGCCGGGGCCGCGCTGGAGGACACCCTGCGCACGGTCGCCCGCGTCCCCGGCGCCGGGCGGGTGCTCGCGCTCGACGGGGCGCCGGGTTCCTGGCTGCCCGCCGGGTTCACCGTGCTTCCCCAGCGTGGGGACGGGCTGGACGAGCGGCTGGCGGCGGCCTTCGAGGACGCGCACCGGCTGCGGCCGGTCCCCATGGTGCTCATCGGCATGGACACCCCGCAGGTCGGCCCCGGCCTGCTGGCCGACGCCCTGGCGCTGCTCGACAAGTACGACGCGGTGTTCGGCCCGGCGGTCGACGGCGGCTTCTGGCTGCTCGGGCTGCGCGCGCCCGACCCGGGGTTGCTGGTCGGCGTGCCGATGTCGGCGCCCATCACGGGCGAGGTCCAGTTGCGCAGACTCTGGGAGGCCGGGATGAGCGTCGCCCTGATGCCGTGTCTGACCGATGTGGACACGATGGAGGACGCGATCGAGGTGGCGGCGCTGGCCCGGGGCTCCCGGTACGCGGCCGCGCTCGCCGGAATGGGAGCACGACGATGACGACGGTGCTGGTGACCGGTTCCGATGGCTTCATCGGCGGCCACGTGGTGGCGGCGCTGGAGGCGCAGGGCCACCGGGTGACCGGGCTCGACCTGCGGTCGGGCGACGACGTACGCGACGCGGAACGGCTCGACCGGCTGCTGCCCGGCGTCGGCGCGGTCGTGCACCAGGCGGCCAAGGTGGGGCTCGGCGTGGACGTCGCCGACCTGCCGGACTACGCGTCGGTCAACGTGTACGGCACCGCGGTCCTGCTCGCCGCGATGGCCAGGCACGGGGTGCGGCGGCTGGTGCTGGCCTCGTCGATGGTGGTCTACGGTGAGGGCGCGTACGACTGCGCGCGGCACGGCCGGGTGCGCCCCGGCCCGCGCTCGGCCGACGACCTGGCGCGGGGGTCGTTCGAGCCGCGCTGCCCCCGCTGCGGTGACCAGCTTGTCCTGGCCGAGATCGACGAGGACGCGCCGGTGGACCCGCGCAACGCGTACGCCAGCACGAAGCTGGCTCAGGAACATCTGGCCGCGAATTGGGCCCGCGAGACCGGTGGCACGGCGGTGGCCCTGCGCTACCACAACGTGTACGGGCCGGGGATGCCGCGTGACACGCCGTACTCGGGGGTGGCGGCGATCTTCCGGTCGGCGCTGGAGGCCGGGCGGGCGCCGCGCGTGTTCGAGGACGGGGGCCAGACGCGCGACTTCGTCCACGTCCGCGACGTCGCCGACGCCAACGTGGCCGCTCTCGGCGGCGGCACTCCCGGCACCCTGACGGCCTACAACGTGGCCAGCGGCGTCCCGCACACGGTCGGCGACCTCGCCGAGGCCCTGGCGGCCGAACGCGGCGGCCCCGCACCGGTCGTCACGGGCGAGTACCGGCTCGGCGACGTCCGCCACATCGTCGCCAGCCCCCGCCGCGCCGCCACCGACCTCGGCTTCCAGGCCCGCATCGGCTTCACGGAAGGCATGAAGGAGTTCGCCACCGCCCCCCTCGCCTGAGGCCCGACCGTGGAGGAGTATGCGATCCGTCCGAACGAGCCCCACCTGAGGAGAGGGCGGCGGGGGAAGGCGACGCGCGGCGCCGTGTCGTGGGGGTGGGGCGTGGGGGCGGGGGTGCTGCTGCTCGGGCTGGTCGGTGCGCTCGTCCTGACGGTTACGGCGGGGTCGCTCACGGGGGACTTCTCGCGGCATATCCGCTGGTATGCGGTGTCCTGGGTGCTGTTCGCGGCGGCCGTGTGGGCGGTGCGCGAGGTGCCGGGGCGGTGGGCGGTGTTCCTGCTGGTCGCGGGGGCCGTCTTCGTACCCGCCACGGGGTTGCTCGCGCCGCCGACCACCAGCACCGACTCCTACCGGTACGTCTGGGACGGGCGGGTGCAGGCGGCGGGCATCTCCCCGTACGCGCACGCGCCCGGCGACCCCGCCCTCGCCCCGCTGCGCGACCCCTGGCTGTTCCCGAGGGGCACGGCCTGCCACCACCCCTACCGGTACCCGGTCCACGACCCCGAGGGCTGCACCCGCATCAACCGTCCGGCCGTCCACACCGTCTACCCGCCCCTGGCGGAGGCGTACTTCCTGGTCGTGCACCTGCTCTCGCCCGACGCGAGCCGCCCCAAGGCGCTCCAGGCAGGCGGCGCGCTGCTGGCAGTGGGGACGTCGCTGGCCCTGCTCGCGGCGCTGCGCGGGCGCGGGCGGGATCCCGTCACGGCGGCGTGCTGGGCGTGGTGCCCGGCCGTGCCGCTCGAAGCGGTCAACAACGCCCACGTGGACGTGCTCGGCGTGCTGCTCACCGTGCTCGCCCTGGGGGTCGTCACGCGCGGCAGGGGCGCGCTGCTCGGGGCGGCGATCGCGGTCAAGTTCGTGCCCGCGCTGGCGGTGCCGGGCGCGCTGTCCGGGCTGCTCGCCGGGGGAGTGCCGCTGCGGCGGCGGGTACGCGACGCGGCGGCGGTCCTCGTCCCCGCCGCGCTCGTCGTCGCCCTCGCCTACCTGCCGTACGCGCTCACGTCCGGCGCCTCCGTCCTCGGCTACCTGTCCGGCTACCTGGACGAGGAGGGCTACGCGAGCAGCGGCGGCACCCGGTACGCGCTGCTGCGCCTGCTCCTGCCCGACGCGGCGGCGCCGGCGGCGGCGCTCGCGGTCCTCGCGGTCACGGCCCTGCTCGTGCTCCGCCGCGCCGACCCCGACCGGCCGTGGCAGGGGGCGCTGGTGGTGACGGGGGTGGCGTTCCTGGCGTTCACGCCGGGCTACCCCTGGTACGCCCTGCTGGTCGTGGCGCTGGTCGCGCTGGACGGCCGGTGGGAGTGGCTGGGCGTCCCGCTCGCCGGGGCCGCCGCCTACCTGGGCATCCAGCAAGACGTCGGTACGGTGGCGTACGCGCTGGCGGCGATCGCCGTGGTGACGGGAGCCGTCGTCCGCAGGAGCCGGTCATGACAGGGCGGCGAACCATCGCCGGGCCACGCTCCACTGCTCGACGTGCGGGAAACCGCAGCGCCCGGCGAGCGGCCCGATGTCGTCGGCCGAGACGGTGGCCCAGGTGAACCAGTCGCCGGCCCGCCCGCCGTACCGCAGCCTGATCCGGTCGACGGAGCTCTTGGAGCCGGGCGGGCAGACCTCGGTCAGCACCGTCCCGCCGGGCTTGACGAGCTGCCGCATCCGGCGCAGCAGCGCCGCCGGGTCGCCGCCGATGCCGATGTTGCCGTCCGTCAGCAGCGCCTCGGCCCACCGGCCCGCGCCGGGGAGCGGGCCGAAGACGCAACGCTGCAGGGCGAGACCGCCGGCCCGCAGGGTCAGCTCGACGGCGAGCGGCGTGACGTCGATGCCGAGCGCGAACACCCCGCGCCTGGTGAGCGCCACGGTCAGCCGGCCGGGGCCGGAGCCGACGTCCAGGGTGGGGCCGCCGCAGCGGGCCAGCACGCCCTCGTCGCCCTCGATGGGACGCAGCCACCGCTCGGCGCCGAGCGGGGTGACGCGGCCGTCGGCGTACTCGACCTCGACGTACCCGCCGCGCAGGCCGTGCTCGTAGAAGGCGCCGATCATGCCGCTGCGCCGTCCTCGTGGCTCGCGCTCGTCGCGCGGCCGCTCAACGATCCGGCCGTCCCGCGGCCCGCCGCCGCATCGCGTAGAGCAGGCCGGAGCCGGCGAAGAGCACCAGCGTGACGATCGCCCACCGCAGCAGGTAGGGGGCGGTGCTCAGCCCCGCCGCCGTCCGATAGTTGGCCTCGGCCCCGCCCAGGATGAGCGGGAACCACACCAGCAACAGCAGCAGCGACAGCGCGGCGGGCACCCGCACGTGGTTGAGCCACGGGCGACGCCTCCGCCCGCGCAGCGCACCGTCGGCGGCGGTGTAGAGCGGCCACATGACCAGGTCGTGCAGGATGATCGCGCCGACGAACCACACGGCGAACCCCATGAGGATCCCCGCCCCCACCACCCGCGTCAGGGCGTACCCCGCCAACGCGAAGCAGGCCGCGAGCCCGACGAGATGCCACGGCGAGGCACCGTAAACCCGCCGCCACTGACCGCCGGAGGCCCGCCGCCGGTCGGGGCCGGGGCCGGTCACGAGAGCTCCTGGTGGAAGTCGAGTCTGTGCACCCACTTGGTGGTGTGCACGCCGGGCGCGTTCGGCACCATGATCCGGGCGGGAAAGCCGTGGTCGAGTGAGAGGTCGGCGCCGTTGACGCGCAGAGCGAGCAGTGAGCGCGGGTCGGCCACCTGGCGGGGGCTGAAGGACGCCGAGCCGAAGTAGCCGACCCGCTGCACCGACGTGGCGGTGACCCCGACCGTCCCCGGCGCGAAGCCGGCCAGCCGGGCCAGGTCGGCCAGCCGGACGCCCGTCCACTCCTGCTCGGTGGACCAGCCCTCCACGCAGGCGATCGGCAGCGCGTACGTGTGCAGCGGCATCGCCAGCAGCTCGGCCCTGGTCAGGACCACGGGACGAGACCCCGCGAGGGTCAGCCGCCACGCGTCACCGGTGTCGGCAGCGGTCACCCCCAGGCCGGCGGCGGTCTTGTTGATCTGGAAGTCGTTCGGCCCTGGCCCGTAGACGCGGCCGTGCGGCGCGAGCAACGCCGTACGCCGCAGCGGCCCGTCCAGCGTCTGCCCCACCGACAGCCCGAAGATCAGCAGCGACCCGCCACCGACGAACGCCAGCATCCCGCGCCGCGACATCGTCGGCTCGGCCGGGGAGGCCGCCACCAGCCCGTCGGGGTCGGGCGGCTCAGGCCGGGTGTCGGCAAGCCCGGTACGCAGCTCACGCCGGAAGTCCCTGGACCGCAGGGCGCGCACGGCGGTGGGCAGCTTCACGGCGACGTGCACGACGAGCGCCGCCAGGAAGATCCACGCCCCGTAGAAGTGGGCCGGATAGAAGGAGAACGGGAAGACGTAGAAGAGCTGGATGTTGAGTATCCCGGTGGCGAACTGAAAGACGGCCCCACCGACCAGCAGCACCAGGCTGATGCGCTCGACGGCCTGCGACACCGACCGCGCGGGCGGCCAGTCGAACAGCTTGGGGATCACCGACCACAGCTTGGCCAGCAACACCGGCACGAGCGTCAGCCCGAGGATGACGTGCGCCCCCTGGGTGACCCGGTAGAGCCAGGCGGGATCAGTGGGCCACTCGAACAGGTAGAAACCCAGCAGCCCCCTACCCGGGGTGGTGTCGTTGCCCGGCAGCCGCGGCTCGTACGCCGCGTACGACAACAGCCCGGTGACCACGACGACGGCCAGCCCGACCAGCAGCACCATCCCGAACACCGCCGTGAGCCACGGCCCGCGCAGCGGGCTGCGCCAGAACCCCGGACGGAACGGCCCCGGCGGTCCCGTCCGCCACCACCGCGCGAGCCGTCCCGGCGCTTCCCTCTCAGGCGGCATGTCAGGCACTGGCTCCCCCGGACGGTGTCATGCGTTTGCCAGGTGTCCTTACCGAAAGCGTCGTCCTCGATGCCTGACCTCGGTAAACATTGCGCCAGACTGCCCGGGCGCGGCGGCCTGGACGTCGCGCGCGGCCACTTCCAGAGAAGTAGAACGTTCGGTCTTGACGTCTCGGCTCCCCGGGGTGCATGATGTGGGAGATAGAACGTTCGGTCTACCGAAATCCGAGGCACACCATGAGCGACACCCTTTACACCGGCATCGCCACCTCCACCGGCGACGGCAGGGCGGGAGGACAGGCAAGGACCAGCGACGGCCTGCTCGACGTCACCCTGGCCATCCCGAAGGAGATGGGCGGCCCCGGCGGCGCCACCAACCCGGAGCAGCTGTTCGCGGCCGGCTGGGCCTCGTGCTTCCACTCGGCGCTCAAGGCCGTCGCCGCGCAGCGGAAGACCCCGGTGACCGACTCCGCCGTGATCGCCGAGGTGCAGGTGCACCCGACCCCGGAGGGCGGGTTCACGCTCAGCGCCGCCCTGCACGCCGAGCTGTCCGGCATCGAGCAGGAGGTGGCCGACCAGCTCGTCGAGGCCGCCCACGCGATCTGCCCTTACTCCAACGCCACGCGCGGCAACATCCCGGTCACCGTGGACGCGACCGTCGCATGAAGCCGGCGGCCGGGCCGTGACGGACCCACCGGCCCGGCCGCCTCTCCCATCCGACCCCCTGAAAGGATCATCGTGACCACCGTCGACACGCCCGCCACCACCAGCAGCGTCGCCCAGGCCCTGCGCAAGCTCTACTTCGTGCGCTTCGCCTTCCAGCTCGTCTGGGCCGGCCTGGTGTTCGCCACCGCCTCCCAGCTCGGCCCGTTCGGCATCGCCCTCGTCGTCATCTACCCGCTGTTCGACGTGGGCGCGGCCATCGTGGACGCCCGCTCGTCCAAGGCCGCGGGCACCCCCTACGGCCTGTACGTCAACATCGCCATCAGCACCCTGGCCGCCATCGGCCTGGGCGTCGCCGGCACCGCCGGCGTCCCCGGAATCCTGCGGGTGTGGGGTGTCTGGGCCATCGTCTCCGGGATCGTCCAGCTCGTCGTGGGCGTCGTCCGGCGCAAGATGGGCGGCCAGTGGCCGATGATCCTCAGCGGCGGCATCTCCGTCCTGGCCGGCGCCTCGTTCTTCATGGGCGCCGCCGCGCCGAACCCGATGCTCACCAACATCGCGGGTTACGCCGTCCTCGGCGGCATCTTCTTCCTGATCTCCGCCCTGCGCCTCGGCCGCGCCGCGAAGGGAAAGTGACATGGACACCACCACCACGTACGACGTCATCGTCATCGGCGCGGGCCCGGTAGGGGAGAACGTGGCCGACCGCGTCGTCCAGGGCGGGCTGACCGCCGCCATCGTCGAGCGCGAACTGGTCGGCGGCGAGTGCTCCTACTGGGCGTGCATGCCCACCAAGGCGCTGCTGCGCAGCGCCGCTGCACTCAGGGCGGCCCGGCAGGTGCCGGGGGCACGCGAGGCGGTGACCGGCGACCTCGACGTGGCCGCCGTCCTGCGCCGCCGTGACTCCTTCGCCTCCAACTGGCAGGACGACGGCCAGGTGGCCTGGCTCGGCCAGGCCGGCATCGCGCTCCATCGCGGGCAGGGCAGGATCACCGGGGAGAAGACCGTCGAGGTGCGCGGCGACGGCACCGTCACGACGCTGACCGCGCGGCACGCCGTCGTCGTCGCGACCGGCAGCGGCGCGCTGGTCCCCGACATTCCCGGCCTGCGCGAGTCGTCCCCGTGGACGAGCCGCGAGGCCGTCGCCGCGAGCGCCGTGCCGGGCAGGCTCGCGATCATCGGCGCCGGTGTCGTGGCGTCGGAGCTGGCCACCGCGTTCGCCGCGTTCGGCTCGTCGGTGACGGTGCTGGCCCGTGACGGCGTGCTGCCCCACGCCGAGCCGTTCGCCGGTGAGCGGGTGGCCGAGGCGCTGCGCGAGGCGGGCGTCTCCGTACGGATCGGCGCGGAGACCGCCTCCGTCAAGCGCGACGGCGACGGCAAGGTGCACCTCACCCTCACCGACGGCGAGCAGGTCGAGGCCGACGAGGTGCTCGTCGCGACCGGCCGCGTCCCCAACACGCAGGACATCGGGCTGGACACCGTCGGCCTGACACCGGGCTCCTGGCTCACCGTGGACGACACGCTGCGCGTCCTCGGCGCCGGCGGCACCCCGGTCGGGGACGGCTGGCTCTATGCGGCAGGCGACGTCAACCGCCGCGTCCTGCTCACCCACCAGGGCAAGTACCAGGCCCGCGCGGTCGGCGACGCCATCGTGGCCAGGGCGAAGGGCGAGCGGGTCGAGGACGGCCGCTGGGGCCGGCACGCCGCCACCGCCGACGAGCGCGCCGTGCCTCAGGTGATCTTCACCGAGCCGGAGATCGCCTCCGTGGGCCTCACCGCCGCCGCCGCGGAGGCGGCCGGCATCAGGACCCGCGTCATCGACTACGACCTCGGCGCCGTCGCCGGCTCCGCGCTGCACGCCGAGGGGTTCAGGGGCCAGGCCCGCATGGTCGTCGACGAGGACCGCAAGGTGATCGTCGGCTTCACCCTCGTCGGGCCGGACGTCGCCGAGCTGCTGCACGCCGCCACCATCGCGATCGTCGGCGAGGTGCCGCTGGACCGGCTCTGGCACGCGATCCCGTCGTACCCCACGGTCAGCGAGGTCTGGCTGCGGCTGCTCGAAGCCTACGGCCGCTGACCCCGCCGCGGCTCGTCCCGCCGGGAGGGGGCGGCGGAACGAGCCGGCGGGCACGCTCAGGCTTGCGGCGTCACCCCGGCCTCCCACAGCCGGGCGAAGTTGGCCGCGTACGCCGCGACGACGCCGCGCTCGGACAGCTCGACCATCGCCTCGTCGTTGCGCCGCAGCGAGGTGGCGTTGAAGTTGTGGCTGCCGGTCAGCACCCAGCCTCGGCCGGAACCGGGGCCGGTCGAGTCGGTGACCACCATGTACTTGGAGTGGATGCGGCCGGCGGGCGTCTTGCCGTCGAGCACCCGCCGCTGCACGCCGGCGGCGTCCAGCGCGGCGGTGACCTCGGCGTCGGCGAGCCCGTGCACCACCCGCACCTCGCAGCCCGCCGCCACCAGCTTCGCCAGCTCGTCCACGATGGCCAGGCGGGTGCCGTCCCACTCGGACTGGCCGATCTCGACGCTGGTGCGGCCCTCGGTCTTGCAGCCGACCTCGGCGAGCCGCTGCGCGATCGGGTCGCGGTCGGCGACCGGGTAGAACTGGGCGGTGACCTTGCCGGCCGGCCCGCCGGTGACGACCGTGGTGTCGTAGTCGGGGTTCTGTACCTCGGCGGCCAGGTCGTCGAAGTACTTCCCGTAGCCCTGGAAGAGCCCCCGGTTGCCGGGCAGCACGACCAGGTTGTTCCAGTAACTGGTGGAGTTGACGTCGGTGATGTTGTTGGACGCCTGGACGACGACGTCGCGCCGGCCGCCGGTCTCCGAGAACAGCGAGAACTTGTTGTGCATGCCCTTGGTGCCCTGGCAGGAGGAGGTGTTGCCCTCCGGGCTCAGGTGGCCGCAGACGTGCACCCACGACGTGGCCGACTTGTCGGTGCCGAGCGTGGTGATCAGCTCCTGCGCGGCCGGGTTGTCGATCTGGTAGCCGTCGATGACCATGCGCACCTCGACGCCGCGGCGGTAGGCGTCGAGCAGCACGGCCACGTAGTCGGCGCCGGCGTCGCCCGAGATGACGAACTCGGCGATCTCGATGGACGATCCGGCGGGCGCCTGCTTGATGAGCGAGCAGAGGCGCTCCACGACGGCGGTAGCGGTGCCCGCGACCGGGTCGTTGAAGGCGGCGCCGGTCTCGACCGGCACGGTCGCGGCGTTGCGGCACGCGCTGCGGGCCGGCTCGGGGAGCGCGGCCTGCGCCGCCGTCGGCTGCACCGACAGGGTCACCGCGGCGGCCAGGCCGGCGATCAGGAGGGAACGCTTACGAGGCATGGGGGGTCTCCAAGATGGGGAAGGTCAGCCGACGGATACCTGCGAGAAGTCCGGCCGTCCGCTGGCCGGCATCTCCAGGCCCTTGACGTCGTCGCGGACGGCGTAGTTGTTCTTGAGGTCCACCGGGTAGAGGCCGACCGCGTCATCCCAGATGATCTTGGCGGCCTGGGCGTACAGGGTCTTGCGCTCCTCCTGGTCGAGCGACTCGCGCGCCTTGCCGAGCACCTTGTCCAGGTCCTTGTTGCAGTAGCCCATGCGCTTGGCGTCGCAGTTGTAGAGGCGGTTGAGGGTGAAGTCGGCGTCGCCGGTGCCGGTGGTGTTGGTCTGCAGGTTCATGTCCCAGTTGAGGGAGTTGAGGTCCTTCAGCCAGGTCGCCCGCTCCTTCTCCTGCGGCTGCACCTTGATGCCGACCTTCTCCCAGGCCGAGATGAACGCCTGCGCCATGGGCCTGATGTTCGGCCCGCCCTCCAGCGGCCACTGGACCGTGGTCGTGATGCCCTGCGGGTAGCCGGCCTCGGCGAGCAGCTTCTTCGCCAGCTCAGGGTCGTACGAGTACGGCTCCAGCTGCGCCGCCCCGAAGACCGCCTGCGTGATCGGCGCCTGGCCGACCGCGCCGAGGTCGCCGAACAGGTCGCCGACGATGCTCTTCACGTCCACCGCGTGCAGCATGGCCTGGCGGACCTTGACGTTGTCGAACGGCTTGTTGTTCTGGTTGAACCACAGGAAGTAGTAGTTGTAGCTGGGGCCGTTGCCGTACGCGATGCCGGGCACGTCCTGCACCTCGGGCACCTGGTCCGGCGGGATCGCGGCCAGCACGTCCACCTCGTCGTTGTTCAGCGCGGTGATCCTGGCCGAGACCTCCGGCATGTTGAGGATCTCCAGCCGGTTCACCTTGGCCTTGGCGCCCCAGTACTTGTCGTTGCGGGTGAGCACGACCTTGTCGTCGGGGCTGAAGGAGTCGAACACGAACGGCCCGGTGCCGATGGGCTTCTGCCAGTACGCGTCGCTGGTCACCTTGTCGCCCTGGCCGATGAAGACCAGGGACAGCGTGCTGGGCAGGGTGCCGAGCGGCGACGAGGTCTTGAACGTCACCGTGTGGTCGTCGGTGGCCTCGATCTCCTCGATGCCGGTGAGCAGCGGGGTCAGCGAGCCCTTGAGGTCGATCAGCCGCTGGACCGAGCCCTTGACGTCCTTGGCGGTGAACGGGGTGCCGTCGGTGAAGGTCACCCCTTCGCGCAGGTGGAACACCCAGGTCTTGTCGTCGGGGCTCTCCCACGACGTGGCGAGCTTCGGCTCCGGCTTGCCGTCCTTCATGACGGTCAGCGTCTCGAGGCTCTGCTGGACCGTGGTCTGCACCGCCTCCTCCGCCGGGTACTGCTGGACGTCCAGCGAGACGGGGAACAGCTGCGGCGCGTAGCGCAGCACCTGCTCGCCGCCGGCGGAGTCACCGGTGCCGCCGGAGCCGCCGCAGGCCGCGAGGCCGAGCGCCAGGGCGGCTGCGACGAGACAGCCCATGGCCCGGGATCGTGAGATCATTGCCTCTCTCCTTCATTTCGTTCTGGCTACAGCCGCGGCGGGCGACAGGGTGAAGGTCGCCGCGACGGGCTTGTGGTCCGACGGCGCGTTCCCGGCGGAGAAGAAGTCGACGACCTCGCTGGCCCTGGTGACCACGGGGCCACGGGAGAAGATCCAGTCGATGGCCTTCGACGGTGACATCAGCGGTGAAAGCCGTGTCCCGCGCTCGGCGACCCACGGCATCGGCGAGACGGGGTGGGTGACCGGCGAGGTGCGGCCGAGCGCGGTGAACGAGTCGAGGAAGCCGCCGTTGCCGAGCGCCCACAGCGGCGCTCCGATGTCGTTGATGTCCACCGTGAACAGGCAGGCCGCGTCTCCGGCGATCTCGTCGAGCGCCGCGACCACCCGCTCGGCCTGGCCGGCGCGCAGGTTGCGGCCGTCGGCCCGCTCCTGGGGGTGGCCTGGCCAGGTCAGGTGCGCGGTGGAGAACACCAGCGGCTCGGCGCCGGCGGTCCTCGGCCGCAGCCGCACCCAGAACAGCTCGGCGTGCTCGGCGAGGATGCCGACGTCGCGGGTGCCGTACTCGACGAGCTCGAACAGCTCCTCCCGCCACCACAGGTTGCTCTGCGTGCCCCAGCCGGGGAAGTCGTCGTGCACCCGCGCGTGGCCCGGCAGCATCTCGTCCACCACCGCGCGCGAGCGGGGGCGCAGCTCCTGGGTCGCGAGCAGGTCGGGCGGCCGGGTGGCGAACAGGTCGCGGATCGCCGGCTCTCGCTGCTCCAGGTGCGCGTCGCCCCACAGGTTGTAGGTCATCGCGACGAAGGTGAACGATCCGGTCAGCATGCTGGGAAGGTCCTTCCGATCAGTCGGTACGCGTGGCGTGCGCCGCCCACGCGGTCGGCGCGTTGTACTCGGCCACCGCGTTGCCCCGCTCGCCCGCGTAGCCGATGACCGTCAGCGAGGTGTTCACCGGCGGGGCGAAGCTGAGGTGGCCCGGCTCGGGCAGGCCCAGCGCGGCGGCCGCGGCGACCCTGATGGGCCCGCCGTGGCAGAACACGATGACGGTCGCGCCGGGTCCGGCCTTGGCGGCGGCGTCGACGAGCGCGGCCCACACGCGCCGGCGCAGGTCGGCGAAGGTCTCGCCGCCGCCCCTGCGCGGGTCGCCGCCGCGCGCGGCCTCGGCGAGGACGTCCGGGTGCTCTGCGGCGATCTCGGTGAACGTGCGGCCGACCCAGGTGCCGATGTCGGCCTCGCGCAGCCGGGCGTCCTTCTCGGCCTCCATGTCGAGGTGGCGCAGGTACGCCTGCGCGGTGTCCCACGCCCTCGGCAGGTCGCTGGAGACGACCAGGTCGGGCTTCGGGAAGCGGGCGAGCAGCGCCGCCGCGGCCACCTCGGCCTGCTCTCTTCCGGTGCCGGTGAGCCCGGAGTCGGCCTGGCCCTGGTAGCGCTCCTCGACGTTCCAGTGCGACTCGCCGTGGCGGACCAGCACCAGGCGTACGGGGGCGGTCATCGGGCACCTGCCGAGGCCGCGGGCAGCTCGGGGAAGTGGCAGGCGGAGACGTGCGCGCTCAGCCGGTCGGTGAGCGCCGGCTCCTCCGTGGCGCACCGCTCCTGCGCCTTCCAGCACCGCGTACGGAACCGGCAGCCGGACGGCGGCGACACCGGTGACGGGATGTCGCCGGTGAGGATGATCTGCTCCCGAGGCGGCGCGGCCCACGGCCTGGTCACCGGCACGGCTGACAGCAACGCCTGCGTGTACGGGTGCTCGGGGGCGGCGAAGATCTCCTCCGTCGTCCCCCGCTCGACCACCTTGCCGAGGTACATCACCGCCACCTCGTCACTGATGTGCCGCACCACCGACAGGTCGTGGGCGATGAACAGGTAGCTGAGCCCCATCTCCTGCTGCAGGTCGACGAGCAGGTTCAGCACCTGCGCCTGCACCGAGACGTCCAGCGCGGAGACCGCCTCGTCGCAGATCACCAGCCGGGGCCGCAGCGCGAGCGCCCGCGCGATGCCGACCCGCTGGCGCTGCCCGCCGGAGAACTGGTGGGGGTAGCGGTCGGCGTGGTCCGGGTTCAGCCCGACTCTGACCAGCAGCTCGCGCGCCTCGGACGCCCACTTGTCGCGGGGCAGCACGCCGGGGTTGACCAGCCAGGCCTCGCTGATGATCTGCTCGACGGTGAGGCGGGGGTTCAGCGACGCGTACGGATCCTGGAAGATCATCTGGATCTGCCTGCGCACCTGTCGCAGCTCGTCGCCCGAGAGGGTCAGCAGGTCCTGGCCGTCGAACAGCACCTGGCCCGACTCCGGCGGCGCGAGGCCGATGACCGTGCGCGCCAGCGTCGTCTTGCCCGAGCCGGACTCGCCGACCAGCCCGAGCGTACGGCCCTTGGGCAGGTCGAACGAGACGCCCGACACGGCGTGCACGGCGCCGATCTTGCGGCGCAGCAGGGAGGAGCGTACGGGGAAGCTGGTGTGCAGGTCCTTGACCGACAGCAGCGGCTCAGCCGGTGACGACATCGGTGACGACCTCCTTCGCGTGGTGGCAGGCGGCGCGGTGCGCAGTGGGGCGGCCCGGCACCGGCGCCAGCTCGGGCCGGTCGGCGCCGCAGAGGTCGGTGGCGAAGCCGCACCGGGGCAGGAACGCGCAGCCCGACGGCAGCCGGGTCAGGTCGGGCGGCGAGCCCTTGATGGGCGTCAGGCGCTCGCGCGGGCCGTCCAGCTCGGGGATCGAGGCCATCAGGCCCCGCGTGTACGGGTGCCCGGTCGTCTCGTAGACCTCCCGCAGGTCGCCGGTCTCGACCACCCGGCCGGCGTACATGAGCTGCACCCGGTCCGCGACGCCGGCCACCACGCCGAGGTCGTGGCTGATGAGGATCATCGCCATGCGGTGCTCCGCCTTCAGCTCCGCGAGCAGCGCCATGACCTGGGCCTGGACGGTGACGTCGAGGGCGGTGGTGGGCTCGTCGGCGATGAGCACGCGCGGCTTCAGCGCGATCGCCATCGCGATCATCACCCGCTGCCGCATGCCGCCGGAGAACTGGTGCGGGTAGTCGTCCACGCGGTGGTCGGGCGCCGGGATGCCCACCCGGTCCATCAGCTCGATCGCCTTGCGCCGCGCCTCGGCCCTGGACAGGCCCTGGCGGCGCCGGAACAGCTCGCCGATCTGCGCGCCGACCCGGAAGACCGGGTTGAGCGAGCTGAGCGGGTCCTGGAAGACCATGGCGAGGTCGGTGCCGTTGAGCTTGCGGGTCTCCGAGCGGGGCAGGGCCAGCAGGTCCCGGCCCGCGTAGACGATCCGGCCGCCGGCGACCTCGCCCGCCGGGCGCGGCACCAGCCCCATCAGGGCCTGGGCGGTGACGCTCTTGCCGCTGCCCGTCTCGCCCAGGATGGCCAGCGTCTCGCCCTCGGCGAGGTCGAAGCTCACCTTGTCGACGGCGGTGATCGTGCCCGCCCTGGTGCGGAACCGTACGGTCAGGTCCTGCACCGACAGCAGGGGGTCGGCCATCACATGCTCCTCAGCCGCGGGTCGAACCGGTCGCGCAGGGCGTCGCCCAGCACGCCGAAGCTGATGACCAGCACGGCCAGGGCGATGCCGGGGATCGTGGAGATCCACCACGCGTTGGACAGGTAGTCCCGGCCGTTGGCGATCGTCATGCCCCAGCTCGGCGTGCTGGCCGGGGTGCCGAGGCCCAGGAAGCTCAGTGACGCCTCGGCCAGGATCACGTGGCCGAGCTCGACGGTGGCGACCACCAGGATCGGCGCGATCATCGACGGCAGGATGCTGCGGGTCAGCAGGTGCCAGGTCCGCGCGCCGAGCGTGCGGGTGGCGTCCACGAAGTCCCTGTTCTTGAGCCCGAGCACCTGGCTGCGGGTCACCCGCGCGAACGTCACCCAGTTCGAGATGGACAGGACGATGACGACGTTCACCACGCTCGGCCCGAGGATCGCCGCGATGAGGATGGCGAGCAGGATCGACGGGAACGTGAGCTGCACGTCGGCGAGGCGCATGAGCACCATGTCGAGCCAGCCGCCGAAATAGCCCGCCGCGATGCCGGCGGCGACGCCGATGACGCCGGCCAGCACCAGCGTGGCCACGCCGACGGTGATCGACACCCGCGCGCCCTGCATCATCTGGGCGAGCACGTCCTGGCCGACCTGGTCGGTGCCGAAGAGGGCGAGCTGGCCGTTCGGCAGCGTGGTGCCGGGCGGTTTCAGCCGGGCGCTCAGGTTCGTCGCGACCGAGTCGTACTTCAGCAGGATCGGGCCCACGATGGCGGCGAGCACGTAGAAGCCGATCACCGACAGCGAGACGATGATGCGCAGCCGTCCGAGCTTCACCCGGGTCTTGCCGGGGCGGGGCGCGGGCGTGTCCGCCGGCGCGATCGGGCCGTCGGCGAGCACCTGGTCCATTGGCCTGTCCATGGTCACCGTCCCAGCCGGATGCGCGGGTCGAGGTAGCCGTACAGGACGTCCACGACCAGGTTGATCAGGACGAACCCGCCGGCGATCAGCAGGATCGAGGCCTGCACGACGTTGTAGTCGCGGGCCGAGATGGAGTCGATGAGCAGCCGCCCGACGCCGGGCCAGGAGAAGACCGTCTCGACGATGACCGCGCCGCCGAGCAGCTTGCCGAACTCCAGGCCGGCCACCGTCACGATCGGGATGATCGCGTTGCGGATGGCGTGCAGGAAGATGACCACCCGCTCCGACAGGCCCTTGGCCCGCGCGGTCTGGATGTAGTTCTCGTGCACGACGTCGAGCAGGCCGCTGCGGGTCAGCCTGATCTGGATCGCGATCAGCGGCAGCGCCAGCGTGATGCCCGGCATGATCAGCTTGTCCAGCCCGCCGTGACCGCCGCTCGCGAAGATGTGCAGCTGCCGGGCGAAGACCAGGATGAACATGATGCCGATCCAGAACGACGGCATCGACTGGGCGAGCAGCGCGAACACCGACACGATGCGGTCGGCCAGCCGGTTCACCCGCAGCGCGCCGACGACGCCGAGCGCGATGCCCAGCACCATGCCGATCACCATCGCCACGACGGCCAGCTGCAGGGTGAGCGGGAACCTGTCCAGCACCAGCCCCATCGCGTCGGCGTGGTAGCGGTAGGAGTCGCCGAAGTCGAAGCGGGCCACGTCGGCCAGGTAGATCCCGTACTGCACGAGCATGGGCTGGTTGAGGCCCATCTGCTCGCGCAGCTCCGCGATCTCGACCGGTGTGGCGTCGGAGCCGAGGATGAGCAGGGCGGGGTCGCCGGGCACCAGCCGCAGCACCAGGAAGACGATGGTGACGGCGCCCCACAACACGAACACGGCGAAGAGCGTGCGCCGGATGAGGTACGCGGTCATGGCCGGCCCGATCGCTGTCGGTCGGCATCCCGTTTCAGCATCGACAGGCAACTCCTGATCGAGCCACGACGCCCGTGGGCGTATGGCGGGGGCTTTCGGGTTTCGAAGGGTGGGCGGGGCCGGCGGCGGGGCCGTCCGGCCGTGAGGGGGAGCGGTGCGGAGGCGGCGGATCGTCGGTCACCGGTGTGGCGGCCGGGTTTCGCGCCGGGAACATTAACGTTAATGCGATTGATCGCCGATGCTAGGGTGACCGGCCCTGAGCGTCAAGGGTCCCGCCGACATCTCCTGCCGCTCATGCGGCTCTTCCGAACCTGGTTCTAGGGTCTTGACCTGTATGAACGTGGCATCGTAACGGTTCGTAACGACTGTCGGCAGGGGGTGGCGCACCCCCTGCACGGTAGGCGGCGGGGTTGACTGCCGCGAAACATTAACGTTAACGTCCGACTGCGACCGCATGACTCACTCCGGTCGATCGGTCAGGCGTAGGCATTCGCTACTTTCTTTTGCCAAGACCTTTTCAGGAGCATTCGGCAATGACCACGATGGAGCGGCCCGACCTGGCCGCAGAACTTCGCTCCGCCATTTTGTCGGCGGATCCGAGGCTGTCGAAGTTCAACCCGCTTCGGCGCATTCTCGCGTACGACGACTTCAATTCGGGCACCCACGGCTGGACGGAGCTGCTGGGCAACTACAACGGCAACGGCGACCTGTCCACGGTCGACGACCACATGCGGGACTTCCGGCCCCCGCAGCTGTCGAACTGCACGTTCTTCGACATCGGCAGCCACGGCGCGATGACCGGCTCGTACGCGCTCAAGCTCGCCACCCGGCCCTACCAGGGCCACACCGCCACCGCCATCCGCCGGCTCACCATGAGCGGGCGCGGCCTGCTGCAGCTCGAGGCGTACTTCACCTACAAGGCCGAGGCGACCATCGACGGCAGCGCGAGCGACGAGTTCGGCGACGTCACCTGGGACGGCAACCTGCACCCTTCCGAGGCGCAGTTCGGCTGCTTCACCGTCGCGACCGACCTGTGCGGCGACGGCGGCCTGCGCTATCACACGGTGGCCCGCTACCTGAACACGTCGCTGGACAACAAGCTCGCCCGGCAGTGGGTCTATCCGAGCGTCCCCGAGCCGACGCCGCGCGAGCACCTCGAAGGCAAGATCAAGCTGAAGTACGGGGCCGACTTCACCGCGCCCAATCCCGATGACTGGCACCCGTTCGGTGAACCGCAGGAACTCTGCTACAACGAGGTGCCGACGAAGGTCAACTGGCATTACCTGCGCTGGGTCATCGACACCGAGGCCCGGCGTAACGTCGAGTTGCAGATCAACGATCGGGTCATGGACATGTCGGACGTCCCGGTCCCGCCGTACAAGGAGCGGTACGACTCTCTGGAGAACCTCCTGAATTTCTACTTCTCCGTACGGACCCACTCGAAGGTCCGCAACTTCCTCTTCCTTGACTCGGTCCTCATTTCCACGGAGTGGTGACGTAATGCGGCAGGTGCAGACGGCGGTCCTCGAACGGGACACGACGTTCGTTTCCGACTTCGCGACGGAGCCCTACGAAGTGGCGTGGGCCGGCGAAGCGCGGTGGTTCGTCCACACCCTGGCGACGTCCGGCGACGACGCCGAGGTGCGGCTGGTCACCCAGATCTCGCCCGACGGCCTGACCTGGTGTGACCTGGACGGCGAAGAACATGTCATCACAGAACCCGGTTTGGTCACATGGCCGGTCGATCATTTCGGACAATGGCTACGGTTGCGCGGCACGGTGACGGGGGCCGACCCGTCCGCCAAACTGCGCATCTATCTCACGGTCAAGAGCTGAGAACGGCCGCGGACTTCTAGCGGAGTTCCAACGAGAGAGGGCATGCGAATGGCTGGGGCTCGGCGTCACACCCTGCGGGACATCGCCGCGACGTTGAACCTTTCCGTCAACACCGTCTCGCGTGCCCTCTCCGGCAAGGACGGCATAGGGGAGGAGACCAGGGCCCGCGTACGCGCAGAGGCCGAACGGGTCGGCTACGTCCCCAACTCCATGGCGAGGTCGCTCGTCCTGGGCTCCGCGATGACGTTCGGCCTGGTCATCACCAACCCGTCCAACCCCTTCTACGCGCAGCTCATCTCCACCATCGAGCTGCGCGCCCGCGCCCAGGGCTACTCGCTGCTGCTGACGGTGACCGAGGAGTCGGAGGAGCACGAGATGCGCGCCGCCGAGTCGCTGCTGCGCTCCTCGGTCAGCGGGTCGATCGTGGTGCCCGTCCAGGCGGGGGCCGACGCGTGGCGGCGGCTCGGCTCGGTCGGCGTCCCGACCGTGCTGATCAACCGTGACCTGCCCGACCTGGGCTACCGCTTCGTCGGCACCGACAACGAGCTGGGCGGCCACCGCGCCGCCGCGCACGCCATCGCCCGTGGCGCCCGCTCGATCGTGGTGCTCGAAGAGGACCTGCCCATCACCACCATCGACCACCGCATCGCCGGCTTCCGCCGCGCCATGGCGGAGGCGGGGCTGCCGGTGCCGCGCGGCAGCATCATGCGGGTCCCCACCCGCCGGCACGAGCACGTGGCGCTGCCGTGGCAGCCGCAGCAGGCGTACCAGGTGGCCCGCCGCATGCTGCGCCGCTCCCGGCTGCCCGACGCGGTCGTGGTCGGCAACGACTACTTCGCGCTCGGTCTCTACCGCGCGCTGGAGGAGCACGGGCTCAAGGTGCCCGACGACATGATGGTGATCGGCTTCGGCGACCACCCCTTCTCCGCCTTCCTCTCCCCGCCGCTGACCACCGTGCGCCTGCCCGCCGACGAGATCGGCACCATCGCGGTGGACCTGCTCCTGGAGGAGATCGCGGGCGGCCGCAACGCCCGCCCGTTGAAGCAGCTCATCGCCCCCACCCTGGTCGAACGCGGCTCCACGTTGCGCGCCTGATCCACCGCCCGCCAGGCCAGCCGGCCGGCTTCGACGTCGGCACGCAGCCCGCGCACCGGCTCGCCCCGCTCCAGGGCGCGGGCGGTCGCTTCGAGCAGGGCCCCGTACGACGGCCAGACGTGCGACTCGCCTGTGTGCACGCCGTCCTCGTTGTGATAGCTGCCGGTGCGGCCGCTCTCCTGGTCGATGAACAGCGTGCCGCCCGTGCCGTCGTAGCCGATGGGGATCAGGCGGCCATGCCAGTAGTACGGGCTCATGCTCGGGTCGTCGAGGCGGGCGCGTGCCGCCTGAGCCAGCGTTCGATGCGCCGCCAGGCGGCGTTCACCTCGGCCGTCACGGCGGCCGGTGGGACCCGGACGACCGGTTCGCGGCGGGCGGGCAGGCAGCCGGTGGCGCGCTTCTCCGCGTTCGTGGGCTACTGCGGCGTCGGCGTCGGCGTCGGCGTGGGCGTGGGCGTGGGTGTCGGGGTCGCCTGGCCCGCGCAGCCGCCCGGGAGCGGGGCCTTCTCGGCAGACCAGTGCAGCTCGCAGCCCCGCGTCACCGCCGGGTACGTGCCCGCCAGCGGGGTGCCGCTCTCCAGTGCGGTGGCCAGGGCCTCCAGCAGGGCCACGTGGGAGGGGAAGCTCATCGGGCCGTCGTAGCGGATCTTCTCGCGTACGGCGATCTCGCCCACCCGCCCGGTGCGCGGCTCGACGAACAGGTCGCCGCCGGTGGCGGCGGTGCCGATGGGCAGCAGGCTGCCGTGCCAGGTGCCGCGCTCGGGATCGGCGTTCGCCAGGTCGCCGCCCATGACGAGGTCGTGGCACTTGTACGCCTTGACCGAGGCCATGCCGCCGGCGTCCAGCAGGCCGTACCCGCCGGGGAGCCTGAAGCCGTCGCCGAGGTTGCCGTCCGCGCCGTCGTGGCGCAGGAACGAGGCGTACAGGTCGTCGGGCAGGCGGCCCGCGTGGTGCTCCCAGGCCGCGAGCCGCTCGGGCTCGGCGCCGGCGTGCAGTTTGCGCAGGGACGCCGAGGCGTACGCGGCCAGCCACCGCTCGATCCGCTCCCATGCCACGCCCACCCGTTCCGCGAGCGCCGGGTCGGGCTCTCGTGCGGTGTACACGGGCTGGGGGCCCTGCGGCGGCCCGCCGGAGTCCGGTTGTCGTCCCACGTAGAGCGGTGGGCAGCCGACGGAGAGGGCCTCGTCGGGGGTGAGGACGGCGGCGGCCATGGCGGCGTCGCGCTCGGGGGTGCCGCAGGACACCGTGTCGCCGACGAAACCGCAGAAGTAGCTCTCGTCCGCGCGCCGCGCGTCGGAGGCGAGCCCGCCGAGCAGCACGACGACCGTGAGCCCGAGGGCGAGGGGCCGGGGTAAGCCGATCATGCACGCGTACGATACGGCAGCCCCGCCTCCCCCGCGATGAGCTCGCTCAGGCGCCGCTTCCGACCACGGCGGTGGCGCGGATCTCGACGCGCATCTTCGGGGCGCCGAGTGCGGCGACGCCGATCTCCGTCCAGATGGGGGCGCGGTCGCCCATGCGCTTGCGGAACTGCTCCACCATCACCCGGTTGTGCACCTCGCCGATGAAGTCCGGCGAGTCCGGAATGTGGTACGAGTCCACCGCCACGACGTCGCGCCAGGTGGCGCCGGCCGTGGCGAGGGTCCGCTCCACGTTGTCGAAGGCCCGCACGATCTCGTCCTCCAGGGACTCGGGGAAGCGGAAGTCGTCGTCCCACCCGCCCTGCCCCGAGATCTCCACCCGGTCGCCGATGCGCACCGCCTGGTTGTAGTGCATGGTGGTCAGCTGCCGATCGCCGTACCCGGGGGTGGCGAAGAACTCCGGCTCACTCATCACGACTCCTCACTGATTTACTTCATCCTTGAAGTGAAAGCTACCACCTATTCACTTCAAGCGTGAAGTGACGATCCCCCGATAGGCTGAACCTCATGGCCAGCACCCCTGACGAGCCGCTGTGGCTGACCCCGGACGAGAAAGAGGCGTGGACCGGGCTCGTCTCCCTCGTCCTCCTGCTGCCCGGCAGGCTGGAGGCGCCCCTGCAGCACGACTCCGGCCTGAGCCTGTTCGAATACCTGGCGCTCAGCCACATCTCCGAGGCACCAGGCCGCCGCCTGCGCATGAGCGAGCTGGCCTACCTGGCCAACGGCTCGCTCTCGCGCCTGTCCAACGTGGTCAAGCGCTTCGAGCAGCGCGGCTGGGTGGAGCGCTCGCCCGACCCCGAGGACGGCCGCTACACGATCGCCGCGCTCACCGACGCCGGTTATGAGGTGGTCGTCGCCGCCGCGCCCACGCACGTACGCTCGGTGCGGCGCTTCGTGCTCGACCCGCTCACCGCCGCCGACCAGAAGGCGCTGGCCCGCATCGCCGCCAAGCTGCGCATCCGTCCCGTCGACCTGGCCTAGGCTCCGACCTCCTGGCTGCCGAGGACGTCGAGCAGGGCGAGCTTCTCGGCCGCGTCGCCCCCGGCCGGAGCGGTGAACCACAGCAGGCGCTGCGACCCGTCCTCGCTCAGCAGGCTGAGGCAGTCGAGCTCGATGACGCCCAGCTCGGGGTGGACGAGCCGCTTACGGTCGGCGCGGCGTACCGCCACCTCCTGCCGCGCCCACAGCCCGGCGAACTCGGCGCTCGTCGCGAGCAGCTCGTCGATGAGCCCGCTCACCTGCTCGTCACCGCCGCGCCGCGCCGCCACGGCCCGCAGGTCGGCGACGAACACGCGCGACTGATGATCGTGCTCGTCCGGGTGGTAGCGGGAGCGGGCGTCCGGGTCGGTGAACCACCGGTGGACGAAGCTGGCCGCGCGGCCCTGAACGGGCGGGATCGGGCCGAGGAGCGCGGTGGCCAGGCGGTTCTGGACGAGGACGGCGTGCAGGTCGGTGATCACCGCGGCGGGCGTCGCGGGCAGGCGTTCCAGGAGGTCGAGCATGCCGGGGTGCACGTGGGCGGACAGGCTGTGCCGCGGCGGCACCGGGCGTCCCGCGAGGAAGTAGAGGTGGGAGCGCTCGTCGGCGGTGAGCCGGAGCGCGCGGGCCAGCGCCGCCACCATCTGCTCGGACGGCTGCGCGCCGCGCCCCTGCTCCAGCTGGTTGTAGTAGTCGGTGGACGCCCCCGCCAGCACCGCCACCTCGTCCCTGCGCAGCCCGGGCACCCGGCGCCGCGTCCCCGGCGGCAGCCCCACCTCGCCCGGCTTGATGCGGTCGCGCCGCGACCTCAGGAACGCCCCGAACTCCTGCAGATCCATGCCTTCATTGTCGCTCCACGGCCGGGGTGGAGACAGGCGCCGTCATCACCAGTGTGAGCTCCGCCTTCCCGTAAGGACCCTGGCCAGGCGAGCGTGAGTCGCATGAAAGCACTGCAGTACACCGCGTACGGCGTCCGCCCGGTCGTCACCGAGATCCACCGGCCGGAGCCCGGCCCAGGCGAGGTCCTGGTCGAGATCGCCGGGGCGGCGCTCAACCCGCTGGACGTCAAGATCGGCCACGGCCTCGTCAAGGACTTCTTCCCGGTCACCTTCCCCTCTGTGGTGGGCACCGACCTCGCCGGCACCGTCGTCCGGCTCGGGCCGGGCGTCACCGGCCCGCGCGTCGGCGACGCGGTGCTCGCCCGTACGGATCCGACGGCGGGCGGGGCCGTCGCCGAGTACGCCGCCGTCCCCGTCACCCATCTCACCGCCGCGCCGCCGGCGCTCCCGCTCGGCCTCGCCGCAGGGCTCGCGACCGCCGCCGCGACGGCCTGGCAGGCGGTGCACGAGGTGGCCGGGCTCCGGCCCGGCCAGAGGGTGCTGATCCACGGCGGCGCCGGGGGAGTGGGCGGCTTCGCCCTGCAACTGGCCAGGAAGGCGGGCGCCCACGTCCTCACCACCACCTCGCCGGCGGGCGCCTCGCTCGCTGGGAAGCTGGGCGCCCACGAGGTGATCGACTACACCGCGACCGACTTCCGCGAGCGCGCCTCGCGGGTGGACGTGGTCATCGACCCGATCGGCGGCGACGTGGAGACCGCCTCCCTCGACGTCCTCGTCCCCGGCGGCCTGCTGCTCGCCCTGAACGTCCCCCCGGACGCGGACCGCGCCGCCGCCCACGGCCTGCGCGCCGCGTTCGTGCACCACGAGACGGACGCCGCCCGCCTCGCCAAGGTGGCCGCGGCGGGCCTGGAGGTCGTCGTCGACCGCGTCGTCCCGCTGACGGACGCCGCCGCCGCGTACGACCACGTCGCTGCGGGCCATGCCAAGGGCAAGGTCGTCGTCCAGCGCCTGCCGGCCTCTTGAGGCGGGTCAGCTCAGAGCGCCACCTGCCCGATCGCGAAGAAGCCCACCCGCGGGTCCTCGACGATCTCCTTCGCGTCCTCGGGCCACGCGGTGGTGATCATCCCGTACCAGAGACCCTGTTCCGCCCTCATGCGGACGTCGTCCAGGTCGACGCCGAACGCGGCCAGCGCCTCTCTGTCGGATTCCCGCAGCAGGCTCGTCCACAGGCGGAACGACGAGGTGAGGGAGGAACGGACATCGGGATCGCAGTCGTCGAAGCCGCGGGCGTGGCAATAGCCGGAGTAATCCCATGACGTCGGCAGGCCGTCAGGCTCGGGCGGTGAGAACAGCGCCACGTCGGGGACCTTCTCCCACAATCGACGTACGTCGTCCTCCTGCATCGGCTTCCTGAAGCCGACGACCACCGTCACCTTCATGTCCTCCACCTCGGCGAGCGCATCGAGACGCTTCAGGACGAGGTGACGGTCGTCGCCCGCACCGGAGAGCGCACGGATGACGCCGGTCAACTTCCAGCCGGGCAGCTCGGCGCCGCTACCCACACCAGAGCCCGTCGGTCGGCGGCCGTGGTGCAACCCGTGGCGAGCACCAGTAAGAAGGCCGCCACAACCGGGAAGCGCAACATCCGGCCATGCTACAAAAGCGCCTTGACCCGCATTCTCGACGCGGCGATCGTCGCCAGGACGACGACCGCGGTCCTGGCCAGGAACGCGTCCGAGTACCCGGCGGCGCCCACCCCCATCACGATCCGCCCGAGCACGAGCACCAGGAGCCGGGGGGCGAGCGCGGAGATGCCGGAATCAGGCCGCGGCCCAGAAATACCAGCCGATGTCATAGAAGCAGGGATGGGTCTGTGTCCCGCCCGCCTGCACGCCGTTTCTCCAGTATTCGCAGATGCCCTGCGTGGAGTAGGGCCCGTACCAGTGGCCCGCCGCCTCCTTGGCCTGCGCGGGGCTGACGGAGACCACGAGGGCCGCGAGCCCGCCGACCGCGGCTACGGCGATTCTTCCGGCGACTTTCCGTTTCATTTCGCACATCCTCTCGTCGTTGTTCTGGAAACGCTAATGGGCGCCGCGAAATAATGTCAGGTAATAAGCAGGGCATTCAGCGGACATTTCCCGGCGTGGAAGAGGCCCCTTCCTCAGTACGGCCGGGGCGGTTATCGTGGACGGTGGTGCGAAGCCAGGTGCGGCGGTGACAGCCCGCCGGTTCCTCCCCGCGGAGGAACGATCCGGTGCGATTCCGGAGCCATGCGGTGATACCCCGCCCCTTCTCGGACTCCGAAGACCGGGTCCCTGACGCCATCAGCCACTTGTGCGAAGGGGAAGGGCATGTTCACCGGCAGAATCCACGAGATCGGCCTGATCGAGTCCGTCGGCGCGAACGCCGTCGAGATCCGGGCGGCCAAGAGCGCGGAACGGCTGGCGAAGGGCGGCTCGCTGAACGTCGCGGGCGTCCAGCTGACCGCCGAGCACGTCGAGGACGACCTCATCAGGGTGTCGGTCAGCACCGAGACCCGGCGCCGCACCACGTTCGACACCACGTTCGACGAGATGCGGGAGCCGGGACGGCGGGTGAACCTGGAGACGCCGCTCGCCGTCGGCGACCCGCTCGACGGGCACCTGGTCCAGGGGTACGTCGACGGGGTCGGCAAGGTCGTGCGCGTCGACGACGACCCAGGGCTGGGGCGGCGGCTGTGGATCAGGCCGCCTGACCGGTTCATCGGCAAGGTCATGGCCAAGGGCTCCATCGCGGTCGACGGCGTGAGCCTGACCGTGGCCGAGGTCGTCAAGGACCGCTTCTCGGTGGCGCTGATCCCGTCCACGCTCGCCGGGACGACCCTGGCCGCGCTGTCCGTGGGCGACCGCGTCAACCTGGAGTCCGACCTGGTGAGCCGGCTGGCGGCGGGCGGCCCCGCCTCCGCGAGCGCGCACGTCGCCAAGGCGGTCGCCGCGCTGGGCTGGGCCGGGCATCTGCCGGGCCGGGTCGGGGTGGAGAAGGTGGTACGCCAGCTCGCCGCCGGCGGCGGTGTCATGGTGTGGGACCCGGCGCGCGAGGCCGAGGGCGACGTCATCTTCGCCGGCGCGGACCTGCGTCCCGCCGCGTTCACGTTCCTGCTGACCGAGGTGTACGGCTACCCGTGCGTCCCGTGCGCGCCCGAGGTCCTCGACCGGCTGGAGATCCCGGCACTGCAGGGCACGGGAGACCGCCACGGCACGGCCTTCCACACGCCCGTCGACCTGGCCGCCGCCACCGGTACCGGGGTCAGCGCCGCAGAGCGCGCCGCCACCGTACGCCACCTCGCCCGCCCCGACTCCACCCCCGCCGACTTCACCGCACCCGGCCACGTCATCCCGATCGCCTCCCGCCCGGGCCTGCTCCAGGAGCGCGCCGGTCACACGGAGTCGACCGTCGCCCTGTGCCTGGCCGCGGGCCTGCCGCCGGTGGGCGTGTGCTGCGAGGTGATGCGCCGCGACGGCACGATGGCCGGCGCGGCCGATCTGGAGGCTTCCGCGCTCCGCTGGGGCCTGCCCCTGGTCGACATCGACGACCTGCGTACGTGGTTGTGAGCCGGTCTCGGCAAGGCGACGTTCAAATCCTGTTGGGGTTGAGCGGGGCTTGGCGGCGCGAGTGCCGGTGCCCGCCCGGGTGGAGCACCAAGAGCCGCTAAGTGCGGTCCGCACCTAGGGGAGTGGCCCACCTACTTGGCCTGGGACGGCGTGGCTATACCGAAAGGGTCACGTACGACCAGGGCAGCAAGGGGGCCACTCGCCGTGGACGCGAACGGCATCGACGCCGCGCCCGGTTTCCGCGCGGCGCTGGCGGTGGCTGACTCCGTCCTGTACGAGGGCTACCTGCTCTACCCCTACCGGCGATCTTCGCCGAAGAACCAGGTCAGGTGGCAGTTCGGGGTGCTGCTGCCGGAGCGGTGGGCCAGGGCGCACGGGCTGGAGGGCGGCGGGGTCGCGGGCTCCGCCGAGTCGTGGTGGCAGCAGACCGAGTGCCTGCTCGTCGCGCCCTCCGACGCCGTCGTCAGCGGAAGGCTCCGCTTCCTGCAGCTGCGCCGCCGTACGCCCGAGGAGCGGCTGCCCGACGGCGGTCACCGCGCGGCGGATCGGGTCGGTGAGGCGTTGAGCTTCGACGAGGGGGTGCCGTGCGAGCTGGACGTCCAGGCGTCGGTGGCGGAGCTCCTGTCCGGTGAGAAGCGGCTCGACCTGCGGGTTCCCGGCTCCGACACGGTCACCCCGCTGCCCGGCTCGGCCGGCCGGACGCGCCGCCGCACGTGGCCGCTGACCGCCCGGGTGACGCTGTCGCTGACCCCGTGCGAGGACGAGTCGCTGTTCAGGCTCCGCGTACGCACGGAGAACGCCGCGCGGGAGCCGTCGCCGGACACGTCCAGGGATGAGGCGCTCCGGCACGCCCTGATCGCCTGCCACACCCTGCTGACCGTGCCGGGCGGCCGGTTCGTCTCGCTGCTCGACCCGCCTGACTGGGCGGAGAAGGCGGCGGCCGAGTGCGTGAACGCGCACACGTACCCGGTGCTGAGCGGCGACCAGGTGGTGCTGTCGTCGCCGATCCTGCTCTACGACAACCCGCGCGTGGCCCCGGAGAGCCACGGCGACCTGCACGACGCGGCGGAGATCGACGAGATCCTGTCGCTGCGGACGCTGACGCTCACCGACGCGGAGAAGCGCGAGGCGCGCGCCACGGACCCGCGCGCCGCCGACATCATCGACCGGGTCGAGGCGATGACCGCTGAGGACCTCGCCCGCCTGCACGGCACGATCAGGGATCAGGACACGGAAGCGGGCACGGACGTCGTCGAGGTGGCGGGGACGCTGGTCCGCAAGGGCAGCAGGGTGCGGCTGCGGCCCCGGCTGCGCGGCACCGACCCGCAGGACATGTTCCTCGACGGCAGGACGGCCGTGGTGGAGGCGGTGCTGCTCGACGTGGACGGCGCCCGCCACCTCGCCGTGACCCTGGAGGACGACCCGGCGGCCGAGCTGAACCAGTGGTACGGCCGCTACCGCTACTTCGCCCCCGAGGAGACCGAGCCATTGGAGGGTGAGCCCGCATGAACAGGGTGCTGGTGGCCGGGATCGGGAACGTGTTCCTGGGCGACGACGGGTTCGGCGTCGAGGTGGTCAGGCGGATGGACGCCGCCGCGCTGCCCGGCTCGGTGTCGGTGTCGGACTACGGGATCCGCGGCGTGCACCTGGCGTACGAGCTGCTCGGCGGCGCGTACGACACGCTGATCATGGTGGACGCGGTCGAGATCGACGGCCCGCCGGGCACCGTCGCGGTGCTGGAGATCGACGACGAGCCGGTGGACGTGGCCCAGGTCGACGGGCACGGCATGCATCCCCAGGCCGTCCTCGACCTGCTCGCCCGGCTGGGCGGCCGGGTGCCCAGGGTGCTGCTGGTGGGCTGCAGGCCCCAGACCGTCGACGAGGTCATGGGCCTGTCGGAGCCGGTGGCCGCAGCCGTCGAAGGCGCGGTGGCGGCGGTGACGGCGCTGGCGCGTGACGAGGCGTACCGACGAACCGACAGGGAGCGCGCCGATGCATGAGACAGGGATGTGCGACGAGATCGTGGAGGCGGTCCTGCGCGAAGCGGAGGGACGGCAGGTGGCCGCGGTACGCGTCCGCGCCCCCTTCGCCGGGCACCGGCCCGATCCGGCGGTCGTCGAGCAGGGTTTCCGCGTGGCCGCGGCCGGCACCCCGGCCGAGGACGCGCGGGTCGAGCTGGTCGCCGAGCCGCCCGCGGTGAGCTGCGGCGGCTGCGGCGCGCGGACACCCGCGACCGACGCGCTCGCGCTCGTCGCCTGCCCGCGCTGCGGCGGCGTGGACGTCGAGCTCGCGCCCGACACCGGGGTCGTCGTCGAGTCGATCACCTACCAGCAGGACGAGGTGCGCGCATGACGCAGACGGAGCAGAAGAGCGGTCAGGCCGCCGGCTACGACGAGATGCACATCCTGTGGATATCCGAGGGCATGAGCTGCGACGGCGACACCGTGTCCATCACCGCGGCGACCCAGCCCGCGATCGAGGACGTCGTCGCCGGCACCATCCCCGGCCTGCCCAAGGTGCACCTGCACAACAAGGTGCTCTCGCCCAGCCTCGGCGGCGAGGACTACCTGGCGCCGTTCAGGGCCGCCGCGCGCGGGGAACTGGAGCCGTTCATCCTCGTCATCGAGGGCTCGGTGCCCAACGAGAACATCAACGGCGACGGCTACTGGACGTCGTTCGGCAACGACCCGAGCACCGGGCAGCCGCTGACCCTGAACTCCTGGATCGACCGGCTCGCGCCGAGGGCGTGGGCGGTCGTCGCCATCGGCACGTGCGCCACGTACGGCGGCATCCACGCGATGGCCGGCAACCCGACCGGCTGCATGGGCCTGGCCGACTACCTCGGCTGGGACTTCCGCTCGACCGGCGGGCTACCGATCGTGAACGTGCCCGGCTGCCCGGTCCAGCCGGACAACTTCATGGAGACCCTGACCTGGGTGCTCCATCACGCCGCGGGCAGCGCGCCGCCGCCTCCGCTGGACGAGCTGCTGCGTCCCCAGTGGCTGTTCGGCAAGACGGTCCACGAGGGGTGCGACCGGGGCTCGTACTACGAGCAGGGCGACTTCGCGCATGACTACAACTCGCCGAAGTGCCAGGTGAAGGTGGGCTGCTGGGGCCCGGTGGTGAACTGCAACGTGCCCAAGCGCGGGTGGATGCGCGGCATCGGCGGCTGCCCGAACGTGGGCGGCATCTGCATCGCCTGCACCATGCCGGGCTTCCCCGACAAGTTCATGCCGTTCATGGACATGCCGCCCGGCGGTGGCCTGTCCTCGATGCTCATCAAGCCGTACGGCGCGTTCATCCGCCGGATGCGCGGCATCACCAACCACACCGTCAACAGGGAACCCCGGTGGCGGCACAACCGTGAGGCGCTGACCACCGGCTACGACCCGCGCTGGCGCCCGTAGAGCCGTCGGCTCCGACGAGAGAGGAAAGCACGGCCGATGGCCATCGAACAGCAGGAGAAAGCGGCGCCCACGAAGGGCCAGCTCGTCGACATGTCCTGGGACCCGATCACCAGGATCATCGGCAACCTCGGCATCTACACCAAGATCGACTTCGAGAACCAGCGCGTGGTGGAGTGCCACAGCACGTCCTCGCTGTTTCGCGGCTACTCGGTCTTCATGAAGGGCAAGGACCCACGCGACGCCGGCTTCATCACCAGCCGCATCTGCGGCATCTGCGGCGACAACCACACGACATGCTCGGTCTACGCGCAGAACATGGCGTACGGGATCAAGACCCCGAAGCTCGCCGAGTGGATCATCAACCTCGGCGAGGCCGCCGAGTACATGTTCGACCACACCCTCTTCCAGGACAACCTGGTGTTCGTCGACTTCTGCGAGGCGATGGTCAAGGGCACCAACCCGAGCGTGCTCAAGCGGGCCACCACCACCGAGGCGCCGAACGCCGCCATCCACGGCAAGCGCACGATCGCCGACATCATGCAGGCGTTCAACCCGTTCGAGGGGGACGCCTACAAGGAGGCGCTGACCGTCAGCCGGGTCACGCGGGAGATGTTCTGCCTGATGGAGGGCAGGCACGTGCACCCCTCGACGATCTATCCGGGAGGCGTCGGCACGATGCCGTCGCCGTCGGTCTTCACCGACTACCTGTCGCGGCTGATGAACATCATCGACTTCGTCAAGAAGGCCGTCGCGCTCAACGACGACGTCTTCGACTTCTTCTACCAGGCGCTGCCCGGCTACGAGGAGGTCGGCCGGCGCAGGGTGCTGCTCGGCTGCTGGGGCGCGTTCCAGGACCCCGAGGTGGTCGACTACCGCTACCAGACGATGAACGAGTGGGGCAGGGCGATGTACGTCACCCCCGGCATCGTCGTGGACGGCGAGCTCATCACGACGAACCTGGTGGACATCAACCTCGGCATCCGCATCCTGCTCGGCAGCTCCTACTACGAGGACTGGGTGAACGAGGAGCCGTTCGTCACCCACGACCCGCTCGGCAACCCGGTGGACATGCGCCACCCGTGGAACCAGACCACGCTGCCCGCCCCGCAGAAGCGCGACTTCGACGGCAACTACAGCTGGGTGATGAGCCCGCGCTGGCTCGACCCGCGCACCGGCGACCACCTGGCGCTGGACACCGGCGGCGGCCCGTTCGCGCGCCTCTACACCACCGCGCTGGCCGGGCTCGTGGACACGCCGTACGTGAAGTCCACCGGGTCGAGCGTGCAGATCAACCTGCCCAAGGGGCCCGAGCTGCCCGAGGTGACGCTGGAGTGGCGGATCCCGCAGTGGTCCAACGCCCTCGAGCGCAACCGGGCCCGCGTGTACTTCGTGGCCTACGCGGCCGCCATGGCGGTGTGGTTCATCGAGCGGGCGCTGGAGCGGGTGCGCGGCGGGGACACCAAGGTGTTCCAGGACTTCGACGTGCCCGAGCAGGCGATCGGGGTCGGGTTCCACGAGGCGGTGCGCGGCGTGCTGTCGCACCACCTGGTGATCGAGAAGGGGAAGATCGCCAACTATCACCCGTACCCGCCGACGCCGTGGAACGGCAGCCCGCGTGACCGCTACGGCACTCCTGGGCCGTACGAGGACGCCGTCCAGGACATGCCGATCTTCGAGGAGAACGGGCCGGAGAACTTCAAGGGCGTCGACATCATGCGCGCCGTGCGCAGCTTCGACCCCTGCCTGCCGTGTGGCGTCCACATGTACGTCGGTAAGGGGCGTACGGTGCGGAAGCTGCACTCGCCGATGTTCGGCGGCGGCCATGACTGACGGCCGGCCGAGGCTGGACGAGCGGGCCGTCGCCGGGCATCTGGAACTGCTCGACGAGCTGCTGAGCGAGCTGGAGTCGGCCTCCGGGCCCACGGCCGACCTGGCGCTCGACGCGCTCGCCACGCTCGCCGGGGTGTACGGGGAGGCGCTCGCCCGCATCGCCGAGCGGGTCGTCGCCGCCGCACCCGAGGTGGGTGCGGCGCTGGCGGACGACGTCCTGCTGGCGCACCTGTTCGTGCTGCACGGGGTGTCCGTCGGCGCGGCTCAGGGAAGCGGCGCCGCCGCCCAGGGGAGTGCGGCGGCTGCCGGTCGTGCGGCGTTCATCCCGCTCGACGCGCTCACCCGCCGCCCCGCCACCTCAAGGGCGGCCCCATGACCGCCTCCGGGACGGGCGCCGCGCCCGGCCCCGTGACCAGCCGCGCAACCGGTGCTGTGACCGGTGCTGTGACCGGTGCTGTGACCGGCGCTGCGACCGGTGCTGTGACCGGCCCTGCGGTCGGGGCGGGGGCGCTTGGGCGGGTGGTCAGGCGGCCGGTCGGTGGGCGGCGGGCGGCCGAGCCGTGTGAGCTGTGCGGGGAGCCGCTGCGAGACACGCACGCCCATCTGCTGGAGGAGCGCAAGGACCTGGTGCTGTGCGCCTGCCGCGCCTGCGCGCTGCTGTTCGAGCACGGGACGAACGGTCCCGGCAGGTTCCTGCTGGTGCCCGACCGGCGGCTGCGCCTCACCGGGCCGCCGCCGTCCGAGCTGGGCGTGCCCGTGGGCCTGGCGTTCTTCGTCCGCCGCTCCGACGGCACGGTCGTGGCGCACTATCCGAGCCCGGTGGGCGCCACCCGCTGGGACGTGGACACCGACGCATGGGAGCGGCTCGCCGGCCACTACGCGGAACTGGCGTCGATGCGGCCGGCGGTGGAGGCGTTCCTGGTCGCCGTCGTGCGCGGCCTGGACGAGCGCTGGGTCGTCCCGATCGACGACTGTCACCGGCTCGTCGCCCTGGTACGCCAGGAATGGACGGGCATGTCCGGCGGTCCCCAGCTCTGGGACCGGATCGCGGCCTTCTTCGCCGAACTCGACCGATGAGGAGGACGACATGGCACGGATTCGCGTAGGCGTACCCGACGTGGTGCCCGACACGCCTTCGCACGTCAAGGGCGTGCCCCAGGGCAACGCGAAGGGCTCCTACCGCCGTCAGCGGGGCCACCACAAGGACGGCACCGCCGACGCGCGGCGCTCGACCGGCGTACGTCCCCGTCACGCGAACCCGATCGCGCGGACCATGCCGAACCTGTCTCCCAGCTGAGACACGAGAGGAGGTGAAAGCCGACATGCGGCAGCTAGGCAAGTTGCTGGCCCTGTTCGCGGGGGCCGCGGTCATCGCGATGATCTGGCGGGAACTGCCCGCCCTGAAGCGCTACATCACCATGCGACGAATGTGAGAGGAGCGAGGCGGCCGATGTGCCTGGGCATTCCCGGCGAGATCGTCGAACTCATCCCCGGACAGCCCGAACTCGCCAAGGTCGAGGTGGCGGGCGTGCGGCGGGTCATCAACGTCGGGCTGGTCGACCAGGACGGCATCCGTCCTGGCGACTGGGTGCTCGTGCACGTCGGCTTCGCCATGTCCAAGATCGACGAGCGGGAGGCGGCGGCCACGCTCGCGCTCCTGCGCGGTCTCGGGCAGGCGTACACCGACGAGCTCGAAGCGCTCGCGGAATCCGACATCACCTGAGAGGCGGGACAGTGCGGTTCGTCGATGAGTACCGCGACGCGGGCGAGGCCAGGCGGCTGGCGGCGCGGATCAGCGACCTGTGCGAGCCAGGGCGGCGCTACACGTTCATGGAGGTGTGCGGCGGCCACACGCACACCATCTACAAGCACGGCCTTGAGGACCATCTGCCCGAGCCGGTGTCGCTGGTGCACGGCCCCGGCTGCCCGGTCTGCGTCATCCCGATGGGGCGGGTGGACGACGCCATCGCCATCGCCCGCGAGCCCGGCGTGATCTTGACGTCGTTCGGCGACATGATGCGGGTCCCCGGCGGCCAGGGCTCGTTCTACGACGCCAAGGCCGCGGGCGCGGACATCCGCATGGTGTACTCGCCGCTGGACGCGCTCAAGATCGCCCGGCAGCACCCCGACCGCACGGTCGTCTTCATGGCCATCGGCTTCGAGACCACGGCCCCGTCCACGGCGATGACCGTGCTGCGGGCCGCCGCCGAGAACATCCCGAACTTCGCCGTCTTCTGCAACCACGTCACGATCATCCCGGCGATCAAGGCCATCCTCGACTCGCCCGACCAGCGGATCGACGGGTTCATCGGGCCCGGCCACGTCTCCACCGTCATCGGCTGCACGCCCTACTCCTTCATCGCCCGCGACTACGGCAAGCCGCTGGTGTGCGCCGGGTTCGAGCCGCTGGACGTCCTGCAGTCCGTCTACATGCTGCTCCGCCAGCTCGCCGAGGGGCGGGCCGAGGTGGAGAACCAGTACACGCGGGTGGTGCCGTGGGAGGGGAACCCGCGGGCGCTGTCGGCGATCTCGCGGGTGATGGAGCTGCGGCCACACTTCGAGTGGCGCGGGCTGGGGTTCATCGCGCACTCCGCGCTGCGGATGCGGGAGGCCTACGCGGCGTACGACGCCGAGGTGCGCTTCGCCGTACCGGGGGTGCGGGTGGCCGATCCCAAGGCGTGCCAGTGCGGTGAGGTGCTGAAAGGTGTGCTGAAGCCGTGGGAGTGCAAGGTCTTCGGCACCGCCTGCACGCCCGAGACGCCCATCGGCACCTGCATGGTGTCGTCCGAGGGGGCCTGCGCCGCCTACTACAACTTCGGCCGCTTCGCCCGGCGGCGTGAGCCCGTACCGCTGACTCTGGGGAGCCGGCCTTGAACGACGAAGCTGTGGCCTCCCGTGAGGTCCAGGTGCTGGAGCGGATCGAACGGGCCCGCCGTCGCAGGCCCAAGCTCACCGAGGAGCGGGTCACGCTGGCGCACGGCGCGGGCGGCAAGGCGTCGCGGACGCTGATCGAGGCGGTCTTCGCCGACGCCTTCCGCAACCCGGCGCTCGACCCGCTCGACGACGGCGCCACGCTCGACCTCGGCACCGGCCGGCTGGTCCTCACCACCGACGCGTACGTGGTCTCGCCGCTGTTCTTCCCCGGCGGTGACATCGGCGACCTCGCCGTCAACGGGACCGTCAACGACCTCGCGGTGTGCGGGGCCAGGCCGATGTACCTGTCGGCGGCGTTCGTCCTGGAGGAGGGGTTCCCGATCGCCGACCTGCGCAGGATCGCCGCGTCCATGGCGGCCGCTGCCGAGCGGGCCGGCGTGCGGGTGGTGACCGGCGACACCAAGGTGGTGCAGCGCGGCAAGGCGGACGGCTGTTACGTCACCACGTCCGGCGTCGGAGCACTGGAACGGCCGGTCACGCTGGGCGACGCGCAGGTCAGGCCAGGGGACGCGGTGATCGTGTCGGGGCCGATCGGCGAGCACGGCATCACCGTCATGATCGCCCGGGGCGACCTCGACATCGAGGCGGACCTGACCTCCGACACCGCGCCCCTGCACGACGCCGTCGCCGCCCTCCTCGACGCCGCCCCCGTGCGGATGATGCGCGACGCCACCAGGGGCGGGGTCGCGACCGTCCTGAACGAGGTGGCGCGCGGCGCCGGGGTGGCCGTGCGGGTGGACGAACGCGCGGTGCCGGTCCGCCCGATCGTGAGCGGCGCCTGCGAACTGCTCGGCCTCGACCCGCTGTACGTGGCCTGCGAGGGCCGGTTCGTGGCCGTCGTGGACGGGGAACACGCCGACGCGGCTGTCGCGGCGCTCCGGCGGCACCCGGTGAGCGAGGGCGCGGCGGTGGTGGGCACGATCGAGCCCGATCCCGCGGGAATGGTCCTCCTCAACACCGCGTTCGGCGGCACCAGGATCGTCGACCTCCTGGTCGGCGACCCCCTGCCCCGCATCTGCTGACCACCGCCCGCCGGCGCCTACGGGATGGCGCGCGCAGGTGCCGGGCGTGGGTGTGCTGTTCAGCGGGGGGAGCCGCGCGCCGACCGGCGGCGTCGTCAGCGGCGGTCGTGGGCGGCGGCGATGACGGCCTGGCCGAGGGCGATGCCCCCGTCGCCTGGCGGGACTCGCGAATGGGTCAGGACCTGGAAATGCTCGCGTTCCAGGCCCGACACCACCGCCTCCAGCAGGACCGTGTTCTGGAAGACGCCGCCGGACAGCGCCACCGTCCGCAGGCCCGTCTCCTCGCCCAGGATCGTGACCGCGCGGACCACCGCAGCGGCCAGTCCGTGGTGGAAGCGGGCGGCGATCCGTCCCGCGCCCGCACCGGCCGCGACGTCCTCCGCCGCGGCCCCGACCAGGTCACCGGCGGCGATGACCAGGAGCTCACCCGCGATCACCCGCGCCGGGTACGCCCCCCGCTCCCCGGGATCCACCCGGGCCTCCAGCTCGGCGGCGGCCTGCCCCTCGTACCCGATGACATCGCGCACCCCCGCGATCGCCGCCACCGCGTCGAACAGCCGCCCCGCACTGGACGTGAGCGGCGCGTTCAGCCCGGACCGCGCCATCCCGGCCACCACCGGCCACTGCTCCCGATGCCGCGCGGCCACCGCCAGATCGGGCAGCGCGTCGCCGTGGAGCCGGTCCAGCCAGGCCGCCGCCATGCGCCACGGCTGACGTACCGCCGCCGCGCCGCCCGGCATCGGCACCGCCTCCAGGTGCCCGGCCCGCCGGTAGGAGAGCAGGTCGGCGACCAGCAGCTCCCCGCCCCACAGCGTGCCGTCGTCGCCCAGGCCCAGCCCGTCGAACGCCACCCCGATGACGGGCCCGCCATGCCCGTGCTCGGCCAGGCAGGAGGCGATGTGCGCGTGGTGGTGCTGCACCGCGACGAGGTCCACGCCGGTGCGGTCGCGCGCGTACGCGGTGGACAGGTACTCCGGGTGCAGGTCGTGGGCGACCACTTCGGGGCGGACGCCGAACAGCCGGCAGAAGCGCTCGACGGACTCGGTGAAGAGGCGCAGGGTCTCGTAACTCTCCAGGTCGCCGATGTGCTGCGACAGGAACGCCTGGTCGCCCCTGGCCACGCAGAAGGTGTTCTTGAGCTGGGCGCCGCAGGCGAGCACCGGCCGGGGGAAGCGCCACGGCACGGAGAGGGGGGCGGGGGCGTAGCCGCGCGATCGGCGTACGACCAGCTCCCGGCCGCGGAAGACCCGCACCAGCGAGTCGTCGGCGGGCGCCTCGATCCGCCGGTCGTGCACGAGGAACCCGTCGGCGACGCCGGCCAGCCGCCGCAGCGCGTCCTCGTCGCGGTGGGCGATCGGCTCGTCGGTGAGGTTCCCGCTGGTCAGCACGTACGGCGTGGCCAGCCGGTCGGCGAGCAGGTGATGCAGCGGCGTGGACGGCAGCATCACCCCCAGGTCGCGGGCCCCGGGCGCCACGGCGTCGGCCACCGGGGCGTCGCGGCGGCGCGGGGCCAGCACGATCGGGCGGGGCGTGCTCGTGAGCAGCCGTTCGGCCGCCGGGTCCAGGTGGACCAGCGTCCCGGCCACCGCCACGTCCTGCGCCAGCACGGCGAACGGCCGGGACTCGCGGCGCTTGCGGGCCCGCAGCACGGCAACGGCGGTGCCGTCGGCGGCCAGGACGGCGAGGTGATAGCCGCCCAGCCCTTTGATCGCCACGACCCGCCCCTCCTCCAGCCACCCGGCCGCCACCTCGACCGGATCCCCGGGCACCGGCCGGCCGGCCGCGTCGAGAGCGCGCAGCTCGGGGCCGCACGCGGGGCAGCACACCGGCTGGGCGTGGAAGCGGCGGTCGCCGGGGTCGCCGTACTCACGCGCGCAGGCGGCGCACATCGCGAAGTCCGCCATCGTGGTGGCGCACCGGTCGTACGGGACGCCGGTGACGATGGTGAACCGCGGCCCGCAGCCGGTGCAGTTGGCGAACGCGTACCGGTGCCTGCGGTCGCCGGGGTCGCGCAGTTCGCGCAGGCAGGCGGCACACGTACCGGCGTCCGGGGGCACCAGGGCGGGGTTCGGCCGCTCGCCGCGCCTGCTCGGCACGATGCGGAAACCCGGCTCGCCCACCGGCTCCGCCGCCTCCACCGAGACCCGCTCGACCAGCGCGAGCGGCGGCGCCTGACCCGTCAGCCCGGCCGTGAACGCCTCCAGCCTCCCCGGCTCGCCCTCCGCCTCGATGAACACCCCGCCGGGGTCGTTGCCGACGAACCCCGACACCCCGTACGTCCCGGCCAGCCCGCACACGAACGGCCGGAACCCCACCCCCTGCACCAGCCCCTCGACCCGCACTCTGACCCGGCGCACCCCCGTACCGGCCATGCCCGTCACATCTCGCCGGCCAGCACCCGCTGGGTCAGCTCCCACAGCACGTGGCAGAGCGTGATCTGCGCCTCCTGGATGCGGTGCACGGACGCCGACGGCACCACGAACAGGTAGGCCACCCGCCCCTCCTGCGCCATCGCCCCGCCGTCATAGCCCGCCATCCCCACGGTCACCATGCCGCGCCTGGACGCCTCCCCCATGGCATCGACCACGTTCCGCGACCCTCCACTGGTGGACAACCCCACGGCCACGTCACCCCGCCGCCCGAGCGCGGCGAGCTGCCTGGCGAACACCAGCTCATACCCGACGTCATTCGACAACGCCGTGACCAGCGCGACATCCTGCGCCAACGCCACCGCCGCCACAGCCCGCGCCGGTCGCGGCGGGGCGGCGGCCGTGCGGGCTGCCTCAGGTGGGGCGGCGAAGAGCTGGGCGACGGCCTGGGCGTCCGTGCTGCTGCCGCCGTTGCCGAACGCGAACAGCCGGCCCCCTGCCTCGATCGCCGCCGCCATCGCCCGCGCGCACGCCACCAGCCGCTCGCCGTGCAGGGCGACCAGGGACCGGCGCAACGCGACGATCTCGCCGGCCTTCCTCCGCGTGGACGCGCACAGGTCGGCGACGACCGCCTCCCTGTCCACCGGCGCCGGGGCGAGGAACGGGTACAGGGCCTCGATCCCGCCGGGGTCATCGACCGTACTCAAGGGTCTCTCCTCGCGATGGCCTCCTTGGCGTGCACCAGGACGACGTCACCAGGCCGCGCGTCCACCAGCGCCACGCTGACCTCCTCCGCCGTCCCCGACTCCGTCTCCACCAGCGCCATCCCGTCCTCCATGAGCCGCACCACGCGCACCGGCACCGCCACGTCCGAACACGTGACGCAGACCCCGTCGTGACACGACTCCGTCATCGGACCGCCTCCAGCTCGTAGAAGACGTGCACCAGCTCCCACAGCACGTGATAGATCGTCATGTGCACCTCCTTGACGACCAGCGGATCGCCGGAGCGCACGACCACCACGTGATCCGCCTCAGGCGCCGCTTGCCCGCCGGCGAGCGCCACCGTCAGCAGGCCCCGCTCGCGCGCCGCCGCCAGCCCATCGCGCACGGCAGGACAGCCGGGCTCGGCCGACAGAGCGAGCGCGATGTCGTGCGGCGCGGCCAGCAGCCGCAGCTGGGCGGCGAAGATCCCGTCCAGACCCTGGGTGCGAGCGATCCCCGTGGCCAGAGCCAGATCCGTGGCCAGCGAGAGAGCAGAGAGCGCCGGCTTGCCGACGACGACAGGATGCGCGAACTCGACAGCGACATGCTGCGCATCGGCCACCGACCCGCCGCTGCCGAACACCAGCAACTTGCCGCCCGCGCGGAACCGTCCCGCCATCTCCTGGCAGGCGCGGACGATCAGCTCGGCGTCCGCACCCACGGCCGCCGCCGGTTGCGCCCGCCGCTCGAACGCGGCGGACACGGCGCTCATCGCTGAGTCCTCGCCCACGACGCCTCCTCCCACCCCGCCCCTTCCCGCACACCCGAGCCCCGCCCACCCGCACCGCCTGAGACGCCTGGGGTGTCGGCTTCTGAGCTGATCCGCGTCCATCTGTCCAGGCAGGTCTCCAGCAACCCGCGCACTTCAGTCAACCGCCGCATCCACGCCTGCAGTTCGGCCATCCCGCCGGTGGTCAGCTCGTAGCGCCGGCGGGCGGGCCCCGCCTCGGAGGCGACCCAGTCGGAGGCCAGGTGGCCGGCGCGTTCGAGCGAGCGCAGAGCCCGATAGACCTGCCCCGGCTCCGCGTCGGACGCCCCCAGCCGCGCCAGCCGCTCGATCAGGTCGTACCCGTGACCGGGCCGCTCGCAGATGAGCAGCAACAGGAAGGGAGAGAGCAGTCCGCGAACGTCACTGCCCGACATGAATTCCCTCCTCCGGTGCGGGAACGGCCGGTCGGTAAGGACAGTAGGCCGCCGCATGCCACAGGCCAGGGCGGCACGTCCGGCATTTGCACGACTCATCGCCGTGGGCAGGCCAAGGATCTCCCGTACGCCCCGCGCAGCCGGCCGGGCAGCCGGCCGGCTGGCGTGCCCTCCTCGGCCGGGGGCCCGGCGGAGCGTGGTCATATCCTGGTCCGACCCGATGTCCCGGCAACAGCGCCAGAGCTCGGGGCGTCGCACTGCGTATGCCGGGAGGGCGCGTCATGACGTGGTGGTCGGTGGTGCGGTTCCTGCACGTGCTCGGGGCCGCGCTCTGGGTGGGCGGGCAGCTCACGGTGTCGCTGGTGGTGCTGCCGCTGGCCCGCCGCCTGCTGGACGACGAGCGGCGCGGCCAGGTGCTGAACGCGGTCGGCCGGCGTTTCGGCCTGCTCACCGTGGCCGCGTTCCTGCCCGTGCAGCTGGCCACCGGCGTGGCCATCGCCTGGCACAAGGGCGTCACCTGGGCCTCGCTCGCCGAGCCCGGTTATGGCCGGATCCTGGCCGCCAAGCTCCTGGTGTTCTGCGCGGTCATGGCCGCTGCGGGTGTGCACGGCTGGGCGAGCGGCGCGGGCCGTCCCCTGCTGGCCCGGGTCATGGCGGTGGGCTCGCTGGCGGGGTCGCTCGGCGTCGTCCTGCTGGCCGCCGCGCTGCCCGCCACCTGATCGGGGCGGTCCGATTAGGGACTTTCGGCCCTGCGAATACGGACGTTCGCCCTGATGAAGGCACCTGTCCTGGTTCGTAGGTTGGATCCCGGCCCGCACGCTTCCGTGGGCCGTGTCCATCTGCTCTCTGGGGGGTTCCATGTTGTCCGCGGATTCGGCGGCGATCGTCCGTACCACGCTGCCCGTCATCGGCGCTTCGCTCGACGCCATCACCGCGCGTTTCTACGAGACGATGTTCGCCGATCGGCCGGAGCTGCTCGACGGCCTGTTCAACCGCGGCAACCAGGCCAACGGCGAGCAGCGCAGGGCGTTGGCCGGGTCCATCGCCGCGTTCGCCACGCGGCTGCTGGAGCACCCGGACGAGCGTCCCGACGCGTTGCTCACCCGCATCGCGCACAAGCACGCCGCCGTGGGCGTCACCGACGACCAGTACGTGATCGTGCACAAGTACCTCTTCGCCGCGATCGCGCACGTGCTGGGGGACGCCGTCACCGCGGAGGTCGCGGCGGCCTGGGACGAGGTGTACTGGCTGATGGCCGGTGCGCTGATCGCCCAGGAGGCCAGGCTCTACGCCGCGTCCCACGCGCGTAACGGCGACACGTGGCGGCGGTGGCGGGTGGTGGCCCGCCGGGAGGAGACGCCGGACGTGGTCTCCTTCCTGCTGCGCCCGCTCGACGGCGCCCCCGTTCCGCCCGCGCGTCCCGGCCAGTACGTCAGCGTCCGCGTCCGCATGCCCGACGGCGTGCACCAGCTACGCCAGTACACCCTGTCCGACGCGGGCGACCTGCGCAGGATCACGGTCAAGCGCGTGACGGGCGTCCCGGAAGGCGAGGTGTCGACGCTGCTGCACGACACCGTACGCGCGGGCGACGAGCTGACCTTGTCCGCGCCGTTCGGCGACGTCACCCTGGACGACGGCGCCGCGCCGCTCGTGCTGGCCTCGGCGGGCATCGGCGGCACCCCGATCGTGGCGATGCTCCAGCACCTGGCCGCCAGCGGCTCGGACCGCCGCGTCCTGATGCTGCACGCCGATCGCTCACCCGCCGACCACGCGCTCCGCGAGGACATGGCGAACCTCGCCGACGAGCGCATCTTCTGGTACGAACAGGGCGCCGCCACCCCCGACCGCGACGGCCTGATGAACCTCACGGACGTCGAGATCCCCGCCGGCGCGGTCGCCTACCTGTGCGGCCCCCTGCCGTTCATGCGCGAGGTACGCGCCCAGCTGCTGAAGGCAGGGGTGGCCGCCCGCGACATCAACTACGAGGTCTTCGGCCCGGACCTCTGGCTGGCCGGCTGAGCCGCTTTCGGCAGCACCATCCTGGACGCGTCCACCAGCAGGAGACCGGCGATCCCGATGATCGGCAGCAGGGTGAGCTGCCACAGACCCGCGCCGTCCCAGCCGAGCGCCCCCACCAGGCGGGCGAACAGCAGCCCCGAGAAGGCGGCGGCGACGTAGTAGGTGAGGATGAACAGCCCGGCGCCGCGGCCCACGTGGTGCGGGCGGACGGCTCGCTGCATGGCCGTGCTGCAGTTGGTGAACAGGAAACCGCTGGCGAACGTGCCCATCAGGAACGACAGCAGATATTGGGCGGGCGCCGAAGTGGCGATCTGGTACATGAGGTACGCGGTGACGCCCGTGGCGACCATCGCGAACATCAGCAGGCGCGCCTGGTTGTACCGGTCGCCCAGCCAGCCCGCCGGCAGGGCCATCATGGCGCCGAGCCCGCCCATCGACACGGCGAACGCGGCCTGGTCGGGCGTGAAGGCGAGCGCCTCGCGCAGGAACGTCGGGTAGAGGCCGAGGTAGCCGTAGAAGACCAGGCCGGAGACGGCACAGGCGATGCCGATGCCGAGCGTGTTGCGGTTGTACGGCGAGGCCGGCACGTGCTCGTACGTCGCCCCTGCCGTCTCCGTGGCGGCGCCGGTCACCGCCTCGGTCATCCTGCGCGACACCGTCGCCGCGATGAGCAGGCTCATGAGCAGACCGGCGGCGGCGAACAGGAAGAACGGCGCCCGCCAGGTGCCCCAGCCCGCGGCGAGCCCGTTGCCGAGGAGCGGGCCAAGGAAGACGCCCAGGCCGAAGGCCACGCCGACGACGCCGGCGGCCAGCGCGCGGCGGTGGAAGAAGAACGCGCCGATCACCGCGTACAGGGCGGTGGCCTGCACGCCCTCGCCGACGCCGACGACCAGCCGGTAGATGCTCATGTCGACGAAGCCCACGGCCAGCGGGATGGCGAGGGTGCCGAGCGAGTAGACGAGCACGCTGACGACGACGATCGCCTTACGGGAGAGCCGATCGGCCAGGTATCCGGCAGGCGGTCCAGCGAGCGCTAGGCCGAGGGTGAAGCCGGTGGCGAGGAGCCCGCCCTGTTCGAGGGAGAAGCCGAGCTCGTTCCTGATCTCGGGCAGGAGGGGGTAGAAGATCTGCCGGTCCATCGCGTTGAGCATGTACGAGGCGCACAGCACGGCGAAGCCGATCGCGATGGAGGTCTTCGTCAAGTGGTCGGAGCTCGTGGGGGCACTTCCGCCCTCGGTGGCGCTGCTCATCAAGTGGCTCCTCAGCGGTGCAGGGGGTGAACCCGCACCCCGCTATCGGACACTCGTCCGTACAGCGGTCGGCACAGGTTGGCCTCAGAATGATGCGTGGCACGACACCTGTCAAGGGGGCGATGAGGCTTGTGAGGAGGCCGGGTGGCATGGGATCGGACGTATGTCCGCTAAGCGGCAACCACCCGTTCAGGCGCGGAGAGCCGAGGTAGGCGCGGGAGCCGAGGTACGGCCAGCACCAGAAGCGGGGCCGTCGTCGGTGTCCAGGCTCGTGCGGCGGCATGAGCAGGGCGGGCCCGCCGGAGTTGAGGCCGGGGCGGAGGCCGTCGTCGAACTCAGGTCTGGGTGGCGGCAGTGGCGGTGAGGACGGCGACGCCGGCGATCAGGGGCCGGAAACAAGCGCCCGCCGGGGCGGAAACCCCGGCGGGGCACATGCCTCAGGGCTTGATGGGGCGGCCTGCTGGGGCGGCGGACTCGGGGGTGTCGTCGTGCTGCTCCTGCGTGTCAGGGGCCGCACCGGGGAGGCCGCCGTTCTTGAGGAACAGGGTGGTGACGATGGCGGCGGCGACCCCGAGGGCGGTGACCAGCAGGGCGTTGCGGGAGTCGGCGGACAGCGTGGCGAGGGAGGAGGCGGCGGTGCCGCCCAGGACGGCGCCCACCACAGCCGTGGCCACGGCGCTGCCGAGCATGCGGGCCATCTCCAGCGTCCCCGAGGCGCCGCCCACTTCCTGCGGCGGCACCTCGCCCATCGCCACGGTCGTGAGCGGGGCGAAGGTGAAGCCGGCGCCGGCGCCCGCGACGAGCAGGGTCACGACGAACACGCCCCACGGCGCCTCGGGGCTGACCAGGAGCGCGGTGAGAACGGTGCCGAGGAAGAAGGCCGCGAAGCCGCCGACGAGGATCCAGCGCGGTTGAACGCGCTGCATCAGCGCGCCACTGAGCGGAGCCACCAGTGAGGACGCCAGCCACATCGGCGACAGCACCAGACCCGCTTCAAGCGCGCTGATGTGCAGGACCGCCTGCAGATAGAGGGTCATGGCGAGTTGCGTGCCGAAAATGCAGAAATAGGTGGCCCAGGAGGCCCATGCCATCAAGCCGTAGTTTCTGTTGGCGAACAGCGCGCGCGGCAGCAATCCGTCACTGCGCGACCATTCCCAATAGACGAAACCGGCAAAAATCACCAGCCCGAGGAGAAACACGACACCAATGGGCACACCGGCGGCGATCACGCCCCAGTTGACGCGCGGACCGTCGATCAGCGTGTAAAGCACCCCGAGAAGGCCGGCGGTGGCCAGGACGACGGGCAGGAGCGCCAGCCGAGGCCGGCCGCCCAGGCGGGTCTTCGGCACGAAGATGAAGGTGCAGACCAGCCCGGCCACACCGATCGGCAGGTTCATCAGGAAGATCCAGCGCCAGTCGAGCACGTGGGTGATGAGCCCGCCGAGGAACGGCCCGATGGCCGCGGCGGTGCCGATGATCGAGGCCAGCACGCCGAAGGCCATGCCCCTGCGCTGCGGCGGGAAGACCGCCGCGGTGATCGCGAGCGCCTGGGGCGCGGCCATGCCGGCGCCGATGCCCTGCAGCACCCGGGCCGCGATGAGCTGCTCGGGCGCGGTGGCCAGGCTGCACAGCAGCGAGGCCACCACGAACACGCCGAGCCCGAAGACGAACACGGCCCGGTGCCCGAGCAGGTCGCCCAGTCTGCCCGCGACGAGCAGCAGCATCGCGTAGGGCAGCAGGTATCCGTTGACCACCCAGAGCATGTGACCCATCGCGGCGCCCAGATCGGTCATGATGTGCGGAATTCCGACGTTCACCACCGTGCTGTCGAGCACGTTCATGAAATAGCCGAGCGCGATGGTGATCAGCGCGAGCCACGGACTGTGCCTCAGCACCGGGCCCGTCTGCTGGGGGGCCGTCATGAGACTTCCTCCTGTCGAATGAGGGATCACGTACGGGTGACAGTAGGCGGTGGGTCCGACAATTTCCCGCGGCATCACGAACGGCCGGCTGGATACGCCTATGACGAACCATCACAACGCGCCACTATTGCCGCAGAATTACCTTGCCAATATTGCTGGACGATTCCATATACGCCAGGGCTTCCCGAATTTCGTCAAGTCCGAATTCACGCGCGATGGCCGGCCGCAAACCCGCCTCCGTGGCGGCGACCAGGTCCTCGAACTCCGCCAGCGTCCCCGTGGTCGAGCCCAGGATCTCCAGCTGGCGTACGAAGACCCGCGGCAGGTTCAGCGGCACGCTCACCCCGGTCGTGGCGCCGCAGGTCACCACCCGGCCGCCGACCGTCGCCGAGCGCAGCGACTCGTCGAACGTCGCCGCTCCGACATGGTCGATCACGACGTGGGCGCCGTCACCGTCGGTACGGTCGACGACCTTCTTGGAGAACCCGTCGGAGGAGAAGACGTCGGCCGCGCCGAGCGCCCGCAGCTCATCGGCCTTGCCCAGGTCGCGGGTGGTGGCCAGGACCCGAGCGCCGAGGTGCGCGCCGATCAGCACCGACGCCGTACCGACCGCTCCGCCGGCCCCCACCACCAGCAGCGTCTCGCCGGCGGACAGCCGGCCCCGCGAGACCAGCATCCGCCAGGCGGTGAGGAAGGCCAGCGGCAGGGCGCCGGCCTCGGCCCAGGACAGGGCCGCGGGCTTGCGGACGAGGTTGCGCGCGGGCAGTTGCACCACCTCGCAGGCGTTGCCGTCCGCGTGCTCGCCGAGGACGGCGAAGCCGCTGCAGTAGATGTGGCGGCCCGCCTTGCAGTCGGCGCAGGTCCAGCAGGCCGCCACCGGGTACAGCACCACCTCGTCACCCGCCGACCAGCCCTCCGCGGCGCTGGCCACGACCTCGCCCGCGCCGTCGGCGGCGATGACGCGCGGCGTCCTGACCCGCTGGGCGCCGTTCACCACCCACAGGTCGAGATGGTTCAGCCCGGAGGCCCGCAGCCGTACGTTCACCTTCCCAGGAGGCGGGTCGGGCACGGCGCGCTTGTGCATGCGGATGCCGCTGGGCCCCCGGGGCTCCTCCAGCACGGCACAGCGGCCGTGGCTGGTCACCATGGTGGTGGACATCAGACTCCTCCCGCGTTCGTACGAGCCGGCCTGCTCCCCAGGACGAGCTCGCCCACGCTGGCCTCGCTCATCGGATCCAGGCCCGTGGCGTCGGCGAAGGCCGTGGCGTCGCCGTCGCCCAGTGCGCAGACCGCCAGTCCCATGGCCGTGGCCACGGTGTACATGACCTGCTGGACCACGCCGACGTGCTTGAGAATCAGGGCGTACGACATGCCCCGGTAAGTGCGCATGACCCGGCCGAACCGGGCCGCGATGACCAGCAGGACCTGCGGCTGCCGCTCGGTGCCCGCGACGACGGCGGCGTGGGCGAGCAGCTCGCCGGTGCGCTCACCGGCCCGCCTGAGCATGTGGTCCTGCGGGTCGTAGTGGTACAGGCCTGGATCGAGCCCCGCGACGTTCCGCACCACGGGGTAGATCTCCAGCTCGTACGCCGAGCCGCCCGCCGGGTACGGCCTGCTCAGATACTCGGACCCGTTCCGCTGCACGAGCCACCGGTTGCGCGCGCAGCGGAACAGGAAGTGCCCGAGCTGCGCGGCGGTGAGCGGATGACCGTCGTCGTGCTCGCGGATGCTCCGCCGCTGCTCCAGCACGGCCGTGACGGTCGGGTCCGAGCGCCGCAGCTCGGCGAGGTCCGGCTTGGCCAGCTCGATCCCCTCGCCGCTGAAGCGCTCGTGGCGCGCCGGCAGCGCGGCGAACCGCGCCCCCCAGTGGGAGCGGCCGAAGCCGGCGTCCCGGTGGACGCCGGGGACACGCGTCTGCTGGTGGAAGGCCAGCTCGTGCGGCGTCCACTGGGCCAGCGACAACTGCGCCGACTCGCTCTCGTCGGCGGTCAGGCAGGCCCAGTCGAGGTAGTGGCACAGGTCGCCCTTCCCCGTGAGCAGGGCGGGCAGCTCGTCGGGCTGCTCCACGCGTACCGAGCACCAGGCACGGGCCGACTCCAGCGCGTACTGCTCGCCCACCCGGCGCAGCACCGTGAGCTCCGAGACCGGGCGGCCGGTCCCGCCGTGCGACGGGCGCGGCGGCGGGGCGGCGTGCGGGTGCAGGGTGAGGACGGGTGTGTCGTCCCTGCTCACGACCAGCGACAGCAGCCCGCGCCGCCACAGGTCGTCGTCCGCGGCGGTCAGGCGCTCCAGGGCCGTGCCAGGGCGGGGCACGACCGTCTCATGGACGCTCATGCCACCGCGGTGGCTTCCAGCTCCACCACCAGACCGGGGAAGGCCAGCCCGGAGACCTGCAGCAGGGTCCCGGGCGGGGCGATGCCGGCGGCCTCGAGCCGCTTGCCCATCACGCCCACGTGCTGCAGGTACAGCTCCATGTCGGTGGTGTACTGGTTCAGCCTGACGACGTCCGACAGCCGCATGCCGGCCTCGTGCAGGACGGCCTCCACGTTGTCCAGGGCAAGCCCGATCTGGGCGGCCATGTCACCGGGCTGGACGACCTCGCCGTTCTCGTCCAGCGCGGTCTGGCCCGCGCACACGAGGATCCTGCGGTGCCCCTCGACGACCTCGCCCTGGTGGAAACCGAACTTGATGTTCCACTCCCACGGGTCAACGGGTGTGCGCTTCATGTGAGTACCTCCCAGCAAAGGTGTCGATGGCGTCCGCCAGCAGGGCGGGCGCTCCTTCCATGGCCCGGTGCGCCTGCCCGGGCAGCACCTCGGTGACCGCGCGCGGCACGAGCTCCGCGATCATCGCGACGGCGTCGTGCAGGCCGGGCGCGCTCCTGTCGCCCTTGAGCAGCAGGGTGGGCACGTCCAGCGCGGCCAGCCGCGCGCGGTCGAGGACGTAGCGGTGGGTGGCGTCGATCTCGCGGGCGACGGTGTCGGCGACCGCCGCCCGTTCGGCGAACCCCGGTACGCGCCTGAGCAGCCGGACGAGCCCCGGATCCAGCCCGGTCACCTCGACCAGGAAGACGCAGAGCGCCTCCTCCCTGAGACCCTGGGCGCACAGGCCGGCGACTCTGGCCGCCACGCCCGAGAAGTCGGGCGTGCCGGGGACGGGGACGGGCGGCTCGTACAGCACCAGCCCGGTGACCGAGGAAGGTGCGCGGGAGGCCGCCTCCAGCGCGCAGATCGCGCCGTACGAGTGCCCGACCAGCGTCGCGGGGCCGAGGTGGTCGAGCACGGTCACGATGTCGCCGGCCTCCGCCTCGATGGCGTACCCGCCCGCGTCGCCGCTGCCGCCCCTGCCGCGCCGGTCCATGACGTGGACGCGGTGGCGGCCGGCGAGCAGCGGAACCACCTGCCGCCAGCAGGTCTTGTCGTCGCCCGTCCCGTGCACCAGCAGGATCGCGGGCCCGGTGCCGGTGGAGGCGACGTCGATCGACGTGTGTCCCGATGCGATCCTCATGTCACCGGCTCCGCTTCCACGGCGAGCGCGTCGCCGATCAGCGCCAGCAGGCGCTCCCGCTCCGACGCGATGAAGAAGTGGCCGCCGTCCAGCACCTCCAGCCGGAACGTGCCGCCGGTCTGTTCCCGCCAGCCCAGCACGTCCTCGACCGGCGCGTCGTCGTCGTGGCTGCCCGCGAACGCGGTGACGGGGCAGTCCAGGGGTTCGTCCGGCGTGTAACGGTAGGTCTCGTGCATGGTGAAGTCGGCGCGCAGGGCCGGCAGCAGCACGGGGCGGAGCCGTTCGTCGTCGACCAGGCGCCGGTCGGTGCCGCCCAGCGTGCCGACGTGCGCGAGCAGGTCGTCGTCGGGCAGCAGGTGGACGCGCGCCGTGATCGGCGTCTGGGGGGAGGCGGAACCGGCGACCAGCAGCCCGGCGGGCTCGGGGTGCCCGTTCCTGCGCAGCCAGCGCGCCACCTCGAAGGCCACGATCGCGCCCAGGCTGTGCCCGAACAGGAACGTACGCGGATGCGGGTCGGCCGCCAGCCGCGGTCCCAGCCCGGCCACCAGCTCGGCCACCCACTCCAGCGGCCGCTCGGTCAGCCGGGGCCCGCGGCCCGGCGGCTGCGCGCAGACCAGCTCGACGTGGGGCGGCAGCAGCTCGCCCCACGTGGAGTAGGCGTTGACGCCGCCGCCCGCGTAGGGGAAGCACACCAGCCGGACGAGCGGCCGTTCCGGACCGCTCACCCGGACCAGCACGTTGTCCGGTTGGTCGGCGGCGGCCAGCAGGCCGGACAGCGCGCGGATGGTGGGCCGCTCGTAGAAGGCCGTGAGGTCGACCTTGACGCCGTGCCGCTCCTGGATCTCCATGACCATGCGGGCCGCGAGCAGTGAGTGGCCGCCCAGCTCGAAGAAGTCGTCGTCGATGCCGACGCGGTCGCGTTCGAGCAGTTCGCGCCAGAGAGCGGCGAGGTCGCCGTGCTCCTGCGGCGCGTCCGCAGGGGAGGAGGAGCGGCGCGGCGCGGGCAGCGCAGCCCTGTCCACCTTGCCGGTGACGGTGCGGGGCAGCCGGTCGAGCAGCACGAACTCGGCGGGGATGTGGGTACGCGGGAGCCGCGCGGCCAGCGCCCTGTGCAGGGCGGTCACGCCGGAGCCCGCGACATCGGCGAGGTAGGCGACGATCCGTGGCTCGTCCCCGGCGGTCACCACGGCCGCCTCGCCCGCGTGCGCGGCGACGACCGCCTCCACCTCGTCCAGGTTGACGGTGACGCCCCGGATCTTGACCTGCCGGTCCACCCGTCCGACCAGGACCAGCTCACCCTCGGCGTCGAACCTGCCGAGGTCGCCCGTACGGTACATGCGGGCGCCCGGCTCGCCGGAGAACGGGTCGGGCAGGAACCTGGCCGCGGTCAGCGCGGGGTCGTCCAGGTAGCCCCGCGCCAGGCGCCGTCCGCCGACGTGCACCTCGCCGACCTCGCCGTCGGGCACCGGGCGGCCCGCCTCGTCCAGCAGATGGACGGCGGCGCCGCCGAGCGGGCGGCCGACCGTCTCGCGGGGGCCGGTCCGCCCGGTGATGTGGGTGGTCTCGGTGGAGCCGTAGGTGACGGCGATCGCGAACGGCGGCGCCGCGTCGGGCCCGAGCCGGAACCGCTCGCCTGTGGTGAGCAGCAGCCGCAGCGGGGTGTCCGCGGGCCAGCTCAGCTCGCACAGCGGTACGGCGAGCGTCCCCACCAGGTGCACCACGGTGATCCGCGACCGCCGGATCCACTCCTGCAGCCGCTGCGGCACCAGCAGCGTCTCGGCGTCCGGGATGTGCACGGCGGCGCCCGATGCCAGCGCCGGCCACAACTCGTTGACCAGCGACACGCCGAACCCGGGCGAGGAGCACCAGGCCACCCGGTCCTCGTCGGAGAAGCCGAACTCCTCGCGGGCCAGCGCCACGCACTCGCTGACGGTCTCGTGCCTGGCCACCACCGCCTTGGGGGTGGAGACGGAGCCGGAGGTGTGGACGACGTGCGCGGCGCTGTCGGGGGTGACGCGCACGTCCGTGAGGTCGTCGGCGGGCAGCTCGTCGATCTGCTCCCGGTCGGCGTCCAGCCGTACGACCCGCATCCCCAGCTCCGCCACCGCGGACTGGAGCCGCGCCGCGACGTCGCCGTTCACCGTGGAGGTGACCAGCACCTTGACGCGGCAGGCGCGGATCTGGGCGACCGTGCGCTCCAGGGGCGCCGCCGGGTCGAGCAGGACGGGCGCCGCGCCGGCCTTGACGATGGCCAGCGCGGACACCACCGCGTCGGGCGAGCGGGACAGGCAGGTGCCCACGGGCTCGTCGGCGCTCACCCCCAGCTTCCTGAGCAGGCGGGCCGCCTGGTTGGCGCGGCCGTTGAGCCGGCCGTAGTCGAGCACCGTGGAGCCGGACACCACGGCGGGCCGGTGCGGGCCGCGCCTGGCCTGCTCCTCGATCAGGGCGTGTACGCTCACGCCGACTCTCCTCTCATGTCCACCACGACCGGCCCCGCGGCCGCGGCGGCGCGAATGGTCGGGAACTGGAAGAAGGACTCGACGGGGATGTCGTAGCCCGCGTTCGCGGCCTCGTTGATGAACGCGATGGCCCGCAGCGAGTCGCCGCCCGCGGCGAAGAAGTCCTCCTCGGGGCCGAGCTCGTCGACGCCGAGGATCTCCGCCGCGATGCCGGCCAGCGCCGCCTCGGCGGGTGACGCGGGCCCGCCCCCGCCTGAGCGTCTGCGCTCGGGTGCGCCGAGCGCGGCCAGGGCGGGCCTGTCCACCTTGCCGTTGGAGGTCAGCGGCAACTCGGTGAGGACGTTGTAGTGCGTCGGCACGACGTCGCGCACCAGCTTGCCGGCCAGGAACTCCCTGATCTCGGCGGGATCGGGCTCGGCGCCCGGCTCCGGCACCAGGTGGGCGATCAGCCGCTTCGCCGTACGCTCGCCCACGGCCACCACGCAGCACGCGGCGACCTGCGGGTGGGCGGCCAGCGCCGTCTCGATCTCGCCCAGCTCGATGCGGTGGCCGAGGATCTTCACCTGGAAGTCCTCGCGTCCCAGCAGCTCCAGGTCGCCCGACGGGCGGTAGCGGCCCAGGTCGCCGGTCCGGTAGAGCCGCTCGCCGGTCCGCGGGTGCGTGATGAACCGCTCGGCGGTCAGCTCGGGCCGCGCCCAGTAGCCGCGGGCCAGCCCGTCACCGGCGATGAACAACGCTCCGGTGACCCAGTCGGGGCAGGGCTCCAGCCGGTCGTCCAGGACGTGCCAGCGCTGGTTACGCAGCGGCCTGCCGTACGGCACGCTGGGCCAGTCCGGCGTGCCGGGGCCGACGTCGTGCGCGATGGACCAGATGGCGGCCTCGGTCGCGCCGCCCAGGCTGATCAGCCGGGTGCCGGGAGAGACCTCGGTCAGGTGCTCGTACGTGGTGAGCGGGATCCAGTCGCCGCTGAGCATCACCGTGCGCAGGCTCGGGGCGACCCGCTCGCCGCGCCCGTGCAGGTAGTCGGCGAGGATCTGCCACAACGCGGGCACCGAGTTCCAGGTCGTGACGCGTTCGCGGGCCACCAGGCCGGCCCAGGCGCGCGGGTCCGGGCTCGCCGAGACCGGCGGCACGACCAGGGCGCCGCCGACGGCGAGCAGCCCGAAGACGTCCCAGACCGACAGGTCGAAGCTGAGCGAGGAGAGCGCGAGCACGCGGTCGCCTGGCCCGAGGCCGACCCGCTCGTTGATGTCGGCGATCGTGTTCCACGCCGCCCTGTGCTCGATCATCACGCCCTTCGGCCTGCCGGTGGAGCCGGAGGTGTAGATGACGTACGCCAGGGAGTCGGGCGTGGCGGGGCACTCGGGCACCGCCGCCGGCCGCAGCGCGGCGGGGTCGCCGGGCACCGTGATGACCTTGTCGATCACCTTGGCGGCCGACGGGAGGTCCATGCCCTCCTGGGTGAGCACGATGTCGGCCTGGCCGTTCTCGAGCAGGTACGCGATGCGCTCGGCCGGCAGGTCGGGATCGACCGGCAGGTAGGCGGCGCCGGCCCGCAGCACGCCGAGCACGGCCGCGATCTGCTCCCAGCCCTTGCGCATGAGCACCGCGACCAGCCGCTCGGGCCCGCCGCCCGCGTCGATCACGCGGGCGGCCAGTGCCGACGACGCGTCGGCGAGCTCCCGGTACGTGATCACCCGCTCGTCGATGACCGCGGCGGCGTCGGGCGTCCGCGCGGCCTGCCGCAGGAACGGCTCGTGCAGCAGCTCCGCCGTCACCTTCGCCGTGGTGGCGTTCACCGCGGCGCGGCGCTCGACGGTGGACTGCGGGAGCGTGACCGGGCTGGGCTCCCGCCACGCCTCGGGGGAGTCGGCGAGGCGGCGCAGCAGCCGGCCGTACGCCTCGGCCATGTCGCCGATCAGCCCGGCAGGGAACAGCTCGGCCACCGCGTCCCAGCAGTAGTCCAGCCCGCCGTCCACCTCCATCACCTGGTGGTCGAGCGCGACCTGCGGGGTCTGCGTGACGCCGAAGACGTAGCGGCCGATGTTGCCCCAGTCCATGCGGGGCACCCCGACCAGGCTGGAGAACACGACCGGCATGGCGGCCCTGGGCGCGCCGCCCTGCCGCCTGCCCAGCTCCCGCAGCACCTGCACGCTGCCGACGTGCCGGTGCTCCAGGTCCTGCCAGAGCCGTTCCTGCACGTCGCGGGCGCGGGCGGCGAAGTCGGCGCCGCGATGGTCGACCGCGTGCAGCAGACCGGAGGTGAAGTCGCCCAGCAGGTCGTTGAGCTGCGGATGCAGCGGCGGCCTGTTGAACAGCGTCATGTTGACGGTGAACCGCGGCCCCGAGCTCCAGGTGGCGAGGATCTCCGCGAAGGCGGCGAGCAGCAGCGCCGACGGGGTGATGCCGGCGCCGGCCGCCGCGTGCCGCAGCCGCAGCCACACGTCGGGCTCGACGCGGCCCGCGTGCCGCTCGAACCTGGGGTTCTCGACCGAACCGAGGCTGCGCAGGTAGGGCAGCTCGGGCGCGTGCGGCAGCTCGGCCAGCCTGCCCTCCCAGTACTCGCGGGCGGCCCGGTAGAGCGGGGAGCTCTCCCGCGCGGCGCGTTCCGCCAGCACGTAGTCGCGGAACGACAGCTCGATCGGCGGCAGCGGCACGCCGGGATCCCGGTAGAGCCTGGACAGCTCCTGCGTGAAGACGCGGGCGCTCCTGGCGTCGAAGATCAGCAGGTCGAAGCTGATGTGCACGCGGGAGACGACCTCGTCCACCCGGGTCACCCGCACGCCGAACAGCGGCCACCGGTCGGCAGCCAGCACCTCGTGGGAGAGCCGCTCGCGGATCTCGGCCAGCGCGGCCGCGCGCTCGGACGCGCCGGCCCCGCGCAGGTCGGTCACCTCCACCTCGTACGGCGGCACCTCGGGCAGCACCCGCTGGCGGCCGTCGCCGGTCACGACCGCGCGCAGCATGTCGTGCCTGCGCACCAGCCGGTCGATGGCCTCACGCAGGCGCTCGACGTCGAGGTCGGCGACGTCCCACTCCTGGTAGCCGTGGCAGCCGACGTCGCCGAGCTCCATGCCGGTCAGCCGGCCGATCCAGTACGCGTGCTGGATGTCGGTGAGCGGGAAGGGCTCGTACCGGGCGGCCGGGTCGGTGCGGATCACCGGCAGCGCGTCCTTGTCCGCGGCGCGGGCCCCGTCACCGTCGCGCTCCCGCTCGATCGCCCGGCTCATCTCCCGGACGGTGGGCGCCTCGAACAGGACGGACAGCGCGAGCTCGACGCCGAAGGCGGCGCTGATCGCGGCCATCAGCTCCATGCCGGTCAGCGAGTCGCCGCCCAGCTCGAAGTAGTTGTCGTCGGCGCCCACGGTGTCGGTGCGCAGCACCGAGCGCCAGATCTCGGCCAGCTCCCGCTCCACCTCGGTGGCGGGCTCCTCGTAGGTGACCGAGCGGCCACCCCGGTCGGGCGCGGGCAGGCGGCTCTTGTCGAGCTTGCCGTTGGGCAGCGTCGGCAGCGCGTCGATCAGCTCGCACGCCCCCGGCACCATGTAGCCGGGCAGCTGCTCGCGCAGCAGTTCGAGCAGCTCCGACTTGTGCACCCGGCGGTTGACCTCCGGCACCACGTACGCGACCAGCCGCCGCTCGCCCGGCTCGTCCTCGCGCACGACGACCGCGGCGTGCCGCACCGCCGGATGTTCGAGCAGGCGCGCGGCCACCTCGCCGGGCTCGACGCGGTAGCCGTTGAGGCTGATCTGATCGTCCACCCGGCCGAGGATCTCGATCGAGCCGTCGGGCAGCATGCGGCCGATGTCGCCGCTGGCCACCATGCGGGCGCCGGCACGGCCCGCGTACGGGTCGGGCAGCCACTTGGCGGCGGTCAGGCCCGGCCGGTTGACGTAGCCGCTCTGCAGCAGCTCGCCGCCCACGTGGATCTGGCCGGGCACGCCCATGGGGACGACCTGCAGGTTGGCGTCCAGCACGTACACGCGCGCGCCCGGCACCGGCAGCCCGATGGGCGACGAGATCGACCACCGCTCCTCCTCGGGGATCCGCCTGGGCGTGATGCGGGTGCCCGCCGTCTCGTTCAGGCAGGTCGTGGCGTTCGTGGTCTCGGTCGAGCCGTAGATGACGGCCACCTCGAACGGCACCGTGGACGACAGCCAGCCGGTCCGCTCACCGGACACCAGCAGCGTCCGCAGCGCCACCTCCTCCGGCCAGTCGACCGCGCACAGCCGCTCGGCCAGCGCCTTGGTCACCAGCGACACCGTGATCCCGTTGTCCACCAGCCAGTCCCGCAGCCGGAACGGCGTGCTCACGGTCAGCTCGCCGGCGATGTGCACCGCCGCGCCCGCGGTCAGGAACGGCCACAGCTCGTTGACGAACGAGATGCCGAACCCGGGCGCCGAGATCCACGTGCCCCGGTCGGCCTCGCTCAGCCGGTAGCACCGCCGGGTGCCCATCGCGCCCCTGACCACCGCCGCGTGGTTGAACGCCACGCCGCGCGGCTCGCCGGTCGAGCCGGACGTGTAGGCGATCTGGCAGACCGACAGCGGGTGCGCCCACTCGTCGGGGTCGGCGGCGGACGACCGGTTCAGCAGGTCGCCGTCGCGGTCGAGGCACCAGATGTGCCCGGCGTACGTGCCCGGCACCTTGCCGAGCTGGTCCTCGGCGGTGAGCACGGCGAGCGGCCTGGAGTCGTCCAGCATCATCGCCAGCCGCCGCGCGGGCTGCGCGGGATCGAGCAGGACGGCCGCGCCGCCCGCCTTGAGCACGCCGAGCACGGCCACGACCATCTCGGCCGACCTGGGCAGGCACACGCCCACCGGGGTCTGGCGGCGCACGCCGAGGTCGCGCAGGTGGTGGGCGATCCTGTTGGCCCGGCCGTTCAGCTCGGCGAAGGTCAGCCGCGCGGACTCGGAGATCAGCGCCCACGCGTCGGGGCGGCGCGCGGCCTGCTCGGCGATGAGCCGGTGCACCGGCGCGTCACCCGCGACGGGGCCGCCGTCCTGGTGCCGGGCGATCAGCGCGCTCTCCTCGCCGGTCAGGATCCGCTGCCGGGAGATCGGCACCTCGGGGTGCTCCGCGACGCTCGTCAGCAGCGTGACCAGGTTGGCCCCGAAGCGCCGCACGGTCTCGGCCGTGAACAGGTCGGCGTCGTAGCCGAGGGTCAGGGACGCGCCGTGCTCGTGCGGCCGGGCGGACAGGGCGAGGTCGAACAGGGCGACGCCCGTGTCCACCTCCACCGCGCGGTGCCGCGGCCGCGACGACCGCGACGTCGAGTAGGCGAGCTGGCACAGCGGCCGTCGGCTGGGGTCGTGCTCGCGCTCCACGCGGCCGATCACCGCTTCGAACGGCACGGCGCCGTGGACGCGCGCCTCCTCGACGGCGTCGCGCACCCGCCGCAGCACGGTGGCGAAGACGGGGTCGCCGGTCAGGTCGATGCGCACGGGCAGCGGGTTGACCGCGCCCTCGACGGTCACCGCCGGGTCCTGCACCGCGACGACGACCTCCTCGGACCCGGTGTAGCGGTGGGCGAGCACCGCGAACGCCCCGAGCAGCGCATCCTCGCCGCCGGCCCGCTCCAGCACGGCCGCCTCGACGTCGGCGCGGGCCCGGCCGCCCCGGTAGCTCAGCACGGGCGGGCGCAGCCGGTCCGCCGGCAGTTCGAGGCCGGTGGGCGCGCCGTGCAGCCGGCGGGCCGCCGCCTCGACGGCGTCATCCGACTCCCGCGCCGGCACCGGGTCGGCGCAAGGACCTGGCGAGCCGCCGTCATAGCAGGTGAGCAGCTCGTCCAGCAGGTCACGGACCCGGAAGTCGTCGGCGATCAGATGGTGGGCGACGAGCAGCACCACGTGCCGCTCGTCCGGCAACGACAGGACGCGCACTCTCCACAGCGGGCCGCCCGCGATGTCAAAGGGGATCCTGGCCGCCTGCGCCGCCCACCGTGCGACGGCGGACTCCTCGCCTTCCTCCACGACCACGGCGGGCGGCTGGTCGGCCGGCACCCTGCGGATCACTCCGTCGGAGGGGGCGAAACCGGAGCGCAACTCCGCGTGCCGCAGATGGAGCTGGGCGATCGCGGCGCGCAGCCGTTCCTCGCGCGGCGGGCCTTCGACGATCACCGCGTCGCCCGTGGTGAAGGGGGCGACGGCGTCGTGCAGATGCTGCAAGTACCACAACCGGGACTGCCGGGCCGACGCCCGGGCCCTCGTGCCGGTCAGCGTAGCCACACCCATGTTCCTCACACCTCGTCACACATCAGTCGTCCGGCGCGGGCGAAATCGCTGCGTGTCATCTCCACGAACCGGACGCGCACCTCTTCGGGCCTGGCGCCCAGCGTCGCCTCGGCCGACTTGGTGACCTCTTCTGCGAATCTGCGGCGCTGGTCGAGATCCTTGCCGCTGAGCATGAGCACCGTGATGAACGGCATTGGCGCATTCCTTCCGAATCGTCGGCGGAGCCGACCGGTCGTCAGCGGAGCTGACCGGCCACGTCGTGGATGATGCGGGTGATCATGTCGGCCTTGTCCGGGACGCCGTACAGGGTGAACGACACCGCGTCCACGCCGACGTCGGCCAGGGCGGCCAAGCGCTCCACGCAGCGCTCAGGCGGGCCGTAGATCGCGAAGCAGTCGATGAGCTCGCTGGACAGGTCGCGGGCGTGTGCCGCGCCCTTGGCCTCGTGCTGCTCCCACTGGTAGCGCTCGGCCAGCTTGGCCATCTCCTCCACCACGCCCGCGGGCAGCGCGGAGGCGAGCAGGCGGTTCACCGGCTCAGGGCGGCTGACCGCCGAGCGCCACAGGAAGAAGGCCGAGGTGGCGGCGTAGGAGCGGACGAACTCCCTGGCGTAGTCCACGTCCTCATGGACGAACACCGCGCCCCTGCTCCACAGCTGCAGGTCGGCCGGCGTCCGGCCGGCCTGCGCGGCGCCCTCGGCCACCCGCTCCCGCTTCCACGCGGCGATGCGCGGGTCGAGGCCCGGCAGGAACACGCCGTCGGCGATGCTTCCCGCCAGCCGGCAACTGCGCGCGCCGTGGGTGCCCAGCACGACGGGGATGTCCCTGCGCGACCATCCCGACCGCATCGGCGCCTCGTGCCAGGTCGCCTCCTCACCCGCGACGAACGAGCGGAAGAAGGAGACCATGTCACGCAGCTCGCCCAGCGGGCGCGCGCTGCGGCCCACCATGGCGACCGCGCTGCCGCCCGCGCCGATGCCGAGAAAGGCACGGCCGCCGGACAGCTCGTCGATCGTGGCAATGGTGTTGGCCAATACGGCGGGATGCCGGATATACGGATTGGTGACCGCGTGGCCGAGCTTGATGCGCGTCGTGCGCTCGGCTGCGAGCGCCATCATGACGGTCGAGTCGCGACACAGGTTCTGCGACTCGATGAAGGTGCAGTGCTCGTATCCAAGTTCGTCAGCAAGCGTCGCGACATTAGCCGCCTGATAGGCCGACAAAGTGCGGCCGATGCCAATCCCGAATTTCATGAGCAGCTCCACGGGGAAACAAATTCATGTGGCCACGACGATACTCGGGAGGGCCATTCAGTCAACGACGAGGTCTCGCCGGCGGGACACCGCCATTTCGCCCGCGGGCATCCTGCGGGTGGCGAATCGCAGGATCGGCGGGGCGGCCAATGACGTGACGATGGCGAACAGCACGATGACCGTGTACATGGTGGCGTCGAGAATTCCGAGGCGCAGGCCGACCGTCGCGATGATGACCTCGACCACGCCGCGGGCGTTGATTCCGGCGCCCACCGCCAGGCGCTCCCAGCGGTCCATGCCGGAGCAGGCGCCCCCGATCCAGGCGCCGGCGAACTTGCCCGTCACGCCGACGCAGAGCACCGCCGCCGACACGGCCAGGATCGCGGGCTCGGCCAGCGCCGTCAGGTCCATGCGCAGGCCCACCGTGGCGAAGAACAGCGGCGCGAGCACTGACATCACCCACGTACGCACCACGGCCAGCGCCTGGCCGACGTGCGCGCGTACGGAGCCGATGGCGAGGCCCGCGAGCAGCGCGCCGAAGACCGGCTCCAGCCCCATGGCGTGCGCCGTCGCCGCCCCCACCAGCGTCATGGCGACGATCGCGGTGACCCCGGAGCTCGGCGCGGTACGGACCGTCCAGCGGGCCAGCGGCCTGCCGACGAGCAGCACGCACGCCAGCACGGGCAGGGCGGCGAGCGACACGGCCCAGCCGCCCCCCGACAGGCCGGAGGTCGCCAGCGCCGTGACGACCATGAGCAGCAGCCAGCCGGCGACGTCCTGCAGCACGCCTGATGCGATGATCAGCTGGCCGACGCGGTGCCCGAGCAGGCCGAGGTCCATCAGCGTCTTCGCGATGACCGGCAGCGCGCTCACGCCCGTCACCACGCCCAGGAACAGCGCGAACACCAGCGGATCCGCGCTGTCGGGCCGCAGCCAGGCCGGCATCAGGAACCCCGTCGCGACGCCCAGGCCGAGCGGCACGAGCATCCCCGCGACGCTGACGGCGACGACCGCGCGGCGGCGGCTGCGCAGCACGCCGGCGTCCAGCTCGGCGCCGGTCAGCGCGACCAGCAGGAGCACGCCGAGCTGGGCCACGACGTCGAGCAGGTGGAACTGGGCGGGATCGCGCGGAAACAACCACGCGAAGAATTCGGGTGCCGCATTGCCGAGCACGGTCGGTCCGAGCAGCACGCCCGCCGTCAATTCGCCCACGATCGCGGGAATCCCGACGGACCTGGCCAGCGCGCCGAGCAACCGGGCCGCCACTAACAACGCGCAGCCTTGCAACAGGAAGATCAAGAGCTGATGATGGGGGATAAGCGCGACGGGGGATTCTATCACCACGACCATCCTTTGTGTCTGTGATTGTTTTCGCGCCCGCGATCTGCCTCATTATAGAAAACATGGTGATTCGTCTTTCCCGGCGTCGCGGTATCGACGATTTACGACTCGAGGACGCGGCTTATTGGCGGGCGGTGGGCCGGAAAGTCGCCTGGCGCAATCTCGTGCTGTCGATAGTCGTGGAACATCTGGGATTCGCCGTGTGGACGGTCTGGAGTGTGGTCACTCTGGAGCTCGGCGGCCGCGATCTCTCGGTGAACCAGCTGTTCTGGCTGGTGGCGTTGCCCAATCTGGTGGGCGCCGTGCTGCGGATCCCCTACACGTTCCTGCCCGCGCGGATGGGCGGCGCGAACTTCACCGTCCTGAGCGCGTTGCTGCTGCTGGTGCCCGCCCTGCTGCTCGCGGTGGCGGTACGCGACCCCGGGACGCCGTACTGGATGTTCGTGGTGATCGCGGCGACGGCCGGGCTCGGCGGCGGGAACTTCGCCTCCAGCATGGCCAACATCACGAACTTCTTCCCCGCCGGCAAGCAGGGCGTCGCCCTGGGACTCAACGCGGCGGGAGGCAACATCGGGGTCAGCTCCGTCCAGGTGCTCATCCCCGCGGTGGTCGCCGCCTACGGGGTGGCCGCGGCCGGGTGGGTCTGGGTGCCGCTGCTGCTGGTCGCGGCGTTCGCCGCCTGGTGGGGGATGGACAACCTGGCCTCGGCCAGGGCGAGCGTGCGCGAGCAGTTCCGGGTGGTGCGCCACCCGCAGATGTGGATCATGTCGTTCCTCTACATCGGCACGTTCGGCTCGTTCATGGGCTACGCGACCGCCTTCCCGCTGCTGATGAGCAACGAGTTCCCGTACGTCGCCGTCGGCGCGCCGGCCTTCGCGGGCCCGCTGGCCGGGTCGCTGGCCAGGCCGCTCGGCGGCTGGCTGTCCGACCGGTACGGCGGCGCGAAGGTGACCTTCTGGACCTTCGCCGTCATGGGCGCCGGCGCGCTGGCGGTGTGGGCCGCGCTCGCCTCCGGCGCGTTCCTGGCGTTCTTCGCGGCGTTCATGCTGCTGTTCGTCGCGTCGGGAGCGGGCAACGGCTCCACGTACCGGATGATCCCGGCCATCTTCACCGCGGTCGAAGGCAGCGTGGAGGGCGGCAGGCGGGCGACCTCATCAGCGCTCGGCCTGGTGTCGGCCGTCGGCGCGCTGGGCGGCTTCTTCATCAACCGGGCGTTCGGCGAGTCGTACGCGGCCTTCGGCGGCGCGGGCGCGGCGCTGGCCGCGTTCGTGCTGTTCTACCTCGCCTGCTGCGGGGTGACGTGGTGGTGCTACCTGCGCACGGTGCTGCTGTGGTGGCGGCCCAGCCTGGCCGAGGCGCGGGTATGACGAGGACGCACTGCCCCTATTGCGCCCTCCAGTGCGGCATGGACGTCTCGGCCGGCGGGCTGATCTCGGCCGAGAGCCTGTGCCAGAAGGGCTGGACGGCGGCCGAGGTCCTGCGCGCGCCCGACCGGCTGACCACGCCCCTGGTGGGCGGCCGGGCGGCGACGTGGGACGAGGCGCTCGATCTGGCCGTCACGCGCATCCGGGAGATCCAGGACGCCCACGGGCCTGACGGCGTGGCCGTGTTCGGCGGGGGCGGGCTGACCAACGAGAAGGCGTACCTGCTGGGCAAGTTCGCCCGGGTCGCGCTGCGTACCAGCCAGATCGACTACAACGGGCGCTTCTGCATGTCGTCGGCGGCCGTCGCGGTGCGGCGCGCCTTCGGCGCCGATCGCGGCCTGCCGTTCCCCGCCGACGACCTCGCGCGGGCGGAGACGGTGCTGCTGGCCGGGGCCAACCCGGCCGAGACCATGCCGCCCCTCGTCCGCCGGCTGCGCGGTGCGAAGCGGCTGATCGTGGTGGATCCGCGGGCGACGGCCACCGCCCGGCTCGCGGACGTGCACCTGCAGCTCACCCCCGGCACGGATCTCGCGCTGGCGCTGGGGCTGCTGCACATCGCGGTCGCCGACGACCTCATCGACGCCGGCTACATCGCCGACCGGACCCGCGGATTCGCCGCGGCGGTCGCGGAGTCCAACGCGTACTGGCCCGAGCGGGCCGAGCGCATCACCGGGGTGCCGGTGCGGCTGCTGCGCGAGTCGGTACGCGCGCTCGCGCGGCGGCCCGCCGTCGTGCTCACCGCGCGCGGCTCGGAGCAGCACGCCAAGGGCGTGGACACGGTGACGGCCTTCGTCAACCTGGCGCTCGCACTCGGGTTGCCCGGCCGTCCCGGCTCCGGCTTCGGCACGCTCACCGGGCAGGGCAACGGCCAGGGCGGGCGCGAGCACGGGCAGAAGGCCGACCAGCTGCCCGGCTGCCGCGACATCCGCGACCCCGAGGCCCGCGCGCACGTCGCCCGCGTCTGGGGAGTGCGCCCCGAGGACCTGCCGGGACCCGGGCGGTCGGCGTACGAGCTTCTCCAGTCGCTGGGCACCGAGGACGGGCCGCGGGCGCTGCTGGTGTTCGGCTCCAACCCGGCGGTCTCCGCGCCGGAGACGGCCCGCGTACGGGAACGGCTGCGCGCCCTCGACTTCCTGCTGGTGTGCGACGTCGTCCCGTCCGAGACCGCCCGCATGGCCGACGTGGTGCTGCCCGTCACCCAATGGGCGGAGGAGGACGGCACCATGACGACCCTGGAGGGCAGGGTCGTCCGCCGCCGCCGGGCGACCGTACCGCCGCCGGACGTGCGCTCGGACCTGGAGGTCATGCACGAGCTCGCGCGGCGGCTGGACGCCCCTGGCGACTTCACCCCCGACCCCCGGCGCGTCTTCGCCGAGCTCCGGCGGGCCAGTGCCGGCGGCCCCGTCGACTACACGCCCATCGACTACGACACCGGCGGCTTCTGGGGCGGGCCCCGGTTGTTCCTCGACCGCTTCGCCACGGAGGACGGCAGGGCGCGCTTCGTGCCCGTCGGGTTCCGCCCGCCCGCCGAGGACGTCTGCGCCGACTACCCGGTCTACCTGACCACCGGACGGGTGCTGCAGCACTACCAGAGCGGCGCGCAGACCCGCCGGGTCCGTGACCTCGACCGTGCCGTCCCAGGGCCGTTCGTCGAGCTGCACCCCGAGCTGGCGGCCCGGCTGTCCGTGGCGCAGGGCGACGCCGTCCGCGTGAGCAGCAGGCGGGGCAGCGTCGTCGTGCCCGCCAGGATCAGCGCCGGCGTCCGTCGCGACACGGTGTTCATGCCCTTCCACTGGCCGGGAGCCAATTTCCTGACGAATCCGGCTTTGGATCCCCTGTCGCGCATGCCGGAGCTGAAGGTGTGCGCCGTACGCGTGGAGGCCGTCCGTGAGAGTGGTAGTGATAGGCGGCGGCATGGCCGGCGCCCGGCTGGTCAGTGACGCACGGCTGCGGGGCGCGGACATCACCCTGTTCGGGGCGGAGCCGCGCCTGCCGTACAACAGGGTGCTGCTGTCCGGCGTGCTCGCCGGCGCCACCCGCGCGAGCCAGCTCGCGACTCCGCTGCCCGGCGACGTCGAGGTGCGCGCGGGCGTGCGGGTCACCGCGATCGACCGGGCGGCGCGGCAGGTCGTCGCCGAGGACGGCGGCCGCACCCCTTACGACGTCTGCGTCCTCGCCACCGGCAGCGAGCCGCTCGTGCCGCCCGTGCCCGGCATCGAACGCGCCCTGCCGTTCCGCACGCTGGACGACTGCGACCGTATCGTCGCCGGCGCCCGCACCGCGCGCCACGCCGTGGTGATCGGCGGCGGCCTGCTCGGCATCGAGGCGGCACGCGCGCTCGCGGTACGCGGCGTCGGGGTGACCGTCGTGCACCTCGCGGGCCACCTCATGGAACGCCAGCTCGACGCCCACGGAGGCGACATCCTCGCGACGACGCTGGCCGGCCTCGGCATCACCGTCCGCGTCGGCGTCAGCGTCGCGGCGGTCGAGCCCGAGGGGGTGGTGCTCAGCGACGGCACGCCGATCGCGGCCGACCTGGTGGTCGCCTCCTGCGGGGTGCGTCCCGTCACGTCGCTCGCCCGCGAGTCGGGCCTGGCCGTCGAGCGTGGCGTCGTGGTGGACGACCTGCTGCGCACCGAGGACCCGCACGTGTACGCCATCGGCGAGTGCGCCCAGCACCGCGGCGTCGTCTACGGCCTGGTCGGGCCCTGCTGGGAGCAGGCAGCCGTGCTCGCCGCGCACCTCGCGGGCGAGCCGGACCGTTATCGCGGGTCGCGGCTGGTCACCAGGCTCAAGGCGCCCGGCCTGGAGGTGGCCTCGCTGGGCGACGTGCACGCGGACGGCGAGACCGTCACCTTCAGCCATCCCGCCGCCGGGGTCTACAGGAAGCTGGTCATCCGTGACGACCGGCTCGCCGGCGCGATCCTGCTGGGCCGCGGCGACGCGGCGGGCACGCTCACTCAGCTGTACGACCGGCAGGCCCCCCTGCCCGCCGGGCCGGAGAGCCTGCTCTTCCCCGAGCTGGCCGCTCGCGAACCGGCGCACGATCCGGCCCGGCTGCCGGGCGCCGCGACGGTCTGCCACTGCAACGCCGTCTCCAAGGAACGGATCAGGACCGCGTGGCTGGCGGGCGCCGACACGGCGGCGGCCATCGGCAGGGAGACCCACGCGGGGACCGGTTGCGGCACCTGCCTGCCCGCCATCGAGGCCCTGCTCGGCTCCTTCGGAGCCCCGCTCACCCCCATCGCCGAGGCCGGCTGACATCACGGGGAACCGGCAGGCACGACGAGAGGCCGGCCGCGACGTGCGGCCGGCCTCTCCTACTCGCCTCAGGGCTGCTTGACCAGGATGGCCTCCAGGTACTCGACGGGCGCGATCAGCGCGCCGTCGGTGGCCCTGTTCCACGGAGCCCACATCTCGATCAGGTCCCGCTCCAGCGCCGCCGCCTGACGTGGCGGCAGCACGGAGAAGACCATGCTGGTGGGCCCGAAGTTGGTCTTGAAGTGCTCCAGCCAGTGCTCGGGGGAGCGGTAGCGGAAGACGAAGTCCCTGCGGGCCGTCCTGATGCCGGCGATCCCGTCGCCGAACAGCTCGCGCAGCCGGTCGGGGTCGCCCCAGCCGGTGGGCTGCGGCGTGCCGGGGGTGGGCGGGATGTAGCGGGACATGATCTCGAACAGGCCACCCAGGGACCCGGTGGCCGTCCAGGACGCCAGGCCGATCCGGCCGCCGGGACGGCAGACCCGCAGCAGCTCGGCCGCGGTGCGCTTCTGGTCGGGCGCGAACATGGCGCCGAAGGCGGAGACGACGACGTCGAAGTCCCCGTCGGGCAGCGGGATGTTCTCGACGTCGGCCTCGATGAGCCGCGCGGACACCCGCTCAGCCTCCATCCGCCGCCGCGCGTCCTCCAGCATCGAGGCGGAGAAGTCCAGCCCGGTGACGTCGGCGAAGCGCCGCGCGCAGGCGATGGTGGCGTTGCCGCTGCCGCAGGCGGCGTCGAGCACGCGCTCGCCCGGCCGTACGTCGAGGTGCTCGATCAACAGCTCGCTGGCGATCGTGGTGGTGCCGGCGACGGAGGTGTAGTCACCCGCCGACCACGCGGAACGCTGATAGTGCTTGAGCGACGATGAACGGACCGTCGCAGGGGAGATGGGCACGTCAATCCTCCAAAGGCGAATAGCGGCGCAGCCAGCCGCTCAACGGAGCCGCACGCTCCCACGCCCCGGTGATCAGCTCGGTGACCCCGGGGTCGTCCAGCCAGAGCGACGCCGGCCGGCGCAGGGTGGCCGCGAGACCGGTGCGGCGCAGCAGGGCGATGTGGGGATGGTCCCGCGGGTAGCCGCGAGGAGCCGTCTTCAGCGTCTCTCCCGGCACGGTGAAGCCGTCGGCCTCCAGGTCCGCGATGATGTCCAGGAGCCGCGCGCCCGCGGGGCCGGCCGCCGCCGCGCGAAAGCGGCTCAGCCAGGCCCCGCGGGCGCGGACGACCCCCACGGACGCGATCAGCTCGTGCGCGGACACCGACAGGTAGTGGTGCGTCCCGTCTCCCGCGAACTGCACGCCGAGATGGGTGTGGTACGGCTGCCGGCCGTCCGCGAACCGGGCGTCCTTGCGGAGCCGGAAGATGTGCGCCTTACCGTACGTGGGTTCGAGTGCGGCGGCGAGCGCCTCGGCAGGCTCCAAGACCGCTCGCCGGTAGAGGTCGCGGTGGGCGTCCAGGTAACTTCGCGAATTGTCTTTTTGCAGGCCGGTGAAGAAAGTGACGAGTTCGCTGCTCCAGCCGGTGAACGCGGTCACCTGGATCCCCCTTTCTTTCAGGTCAGGCGTCCGCCGACGCGGTGCGCAGGCTCAGCGGGCGCATATCGGTCCACAATTCCTGGATGCGGGAAAGGCAGAACTCTTTCGTGCCCTCCACGCCGACGGGCTCCCAGCCGCCCGGAATATCCTGACCGGCCGGCCAGATGGAGTACTGCTCCTCGTGGTTGCGCACGACTGCAAATGAATTCTCGGGCATGCGGAACTCCTTAAGTAAGGGGAGCGGTGTTCGCATGATGCCATTCTGCGAAGCCGCCCGTCATCGATGTGTCCTGCCGGCGGTACGCCCGTCAGGGAAGCCGCACGTCAGGGCGGTAGATGTCCAGCCACAGCATGACGTCGAGCACGCGCTCCATGCCGAGCCTGGCGAGCTTGTCGACCGCGGAAGGCTCCTGCCGGATGGCCGCCTCCAGCCGGCCCCGGTCGGCCAGGGCGAACACCGGGTGTCCCGGCTGCCTGAGCAGCTCCCTGGTCTGCTCCTGCAGCGCTTTGACGTACGAGGTGTCCTGGGTGGAGGGGTAGGCGCTCTTCACCCGCTCCGCCACGACCGCGGGGAGCCGGTCGCGGACGGCGCTGCGCAGCAGGCTCTTCTCCCTGCCGTCGTGGTTCTTCATGGCCCATGGGGCGTTGTAGACGTACTCGACCAGCCGGTGGTCGCAGAACGGCACCCGGACCTCCAGCCCCACCGCCATGCTCAGCCGGTCCTTGCGCTCCAGCAGGAAGCGCACGAACCGGGTCAGGTGCAGGTGGCTCATGAGCCGCATGCGGAACTCCAGGTCGCTCTCGCCGTCCAGCCGCTCCACCTCGCGTACGGCGTCGGCGTAGCGGTCGCGCCGGTATCCGTCCAGGTCGAGCGCGGCGCGTACGTCCGGCTTCAGCCAGAGCGCGTCCTTGTCGAGAGGCCCCGCGTTGACCGCGATCCACGGGAACTCGTCGGCCCACCGGATCCGGTCGTCGTGGAACTGCCGGTAGCCGCCGAAGACCTCGTCGGCCGCCTCTCCCGACAGGGCGACGGTCGAGCGCTCGCCGATCGCCTTGAACAGCAGGTAGAGGGAGAAGTCCATCTCGCCGAAGCCCACGGGCAGGTCGCGGGCCTCCAGCGCCTTGCGGCGCACCTGCGGGTCGGCCAGTGCGGCGTGGTCGAGCACGATGTCGCGGTGGTCGGCGCCGACGTGCTCGGCCACGGCGTGCACGAACGGCGCGTCGGGGGTGCCGCGCAGGTCGTCGGGCAGAAAGCCGTCCGACTGGCCGACGAAGTCCACGGAGAACGTGGGCACGGCCTCGGCTCCGAGATGCGCGGCGGCCAGCACGGTCAGCGCGCTGGAGTCGAGGCCGCCGGACAGCAGCACGCAGCGGGGCACGTCGGCGACGAGCTGCCGGCGCACGGTGTCGCCGAGCAGGTCGCCCACCTGGGCGATCGTGGTCTCCAGGTCGTCGGTGTGCGCCCGCGTCGCGAGCCGCCAGTACGTACGCTCCCGCACGCCGGAGGCGTCCACGGTGACCACGGTCGCCGGCTCGACCTGCCGCATGCCGTGCCAGATCGCGTGCCTGGGCGTCATGACGAAGGACAGCCACTCGCGCAGCCCCTCGGCGTCGACCACGCGCTCGGCGGCCGGGTGCGCCAGGATCGCCTTCGGCTCGGACCCGAACAGCAGGCCGTCCCTGGTGGGGGCGATGTAGAGCGGTTTGACGCCGAGCCTGTCGCGGATCAGCACCAGCTTCTCCACGCGGTCGTCCCAGATGGCCAGGGCGAACATGCCGTTCAGCCGTTCGGCCACCTGCTCGCCCCAGCGCAGGTAGCCGCGCAGGACGACCTCGGTGTCGCTGGAGGTGGTGAACCGCTCGCCGAGCCGTTCCAGCTCGCCGCGCAGCTCGGTGAAGTTGTAGACCTCGCCGCTGAAGACCAGGCACACCTCGCCACCGGGCACGGAGGCGGTCATCGGCTGGACGCCGCCCTCCAGGTCGATGACGGCCAGGCGGCGGTGCCCCAGAGCGGCGTGCGGGGCCGTCCACAGCCCTTCCGCGTCGGGCCCGCGGCAGGTCATCGTGCGGGTCATCGCCTCGAGCGTCGGCCGCTCATGGCGCAGGTCGCGGTCGAAGGCGACCCATCCGGTGATTCCACACATGCGTTACCTCCCCAGCTCCTGCGGCCACACCGCAGGCAGCACCTTGTCGACCAGCAGCCGGGACGCCTCGGCGATGTCGGGGCCCAGCGGCGAGCCGATGTAGAAGTCGTCGAAGCCGATGGAGTGGATGAGCCCCGCCAGGGTCTCCAGGCGTGCGGCGCACGCCTCGGGCGTCCCCGACACGATGAGCCCGTCCAGCAGGTCGTCGGAGACGTACTGGGCGGCCTCGGGCAGCGGTCTGCCGCCGCGCAGGGCCGCGCGCACCATGGCCGCCGACTCCATGTCGAACCCGGCCCGTTCCAGGTCGGGCCAGAGGACCGGGTTGCCGGCCACGATGGCCGCCTGCCTGCGGCCGAACTCCCTGGCCGCGGCGCCGTCGTTCGAGACGCAGCAGTTGAGGCCGTAGAGCAGGCGGAACGGCCGGCCGGCCGCCGCGCGCCGCCGTGCCAGCGCCACCACGTCGCGCACGGTCTCGTGGTCGCCGGCCTCCAGGGCCGCGTACGACACCGCCGGGTAGGTGCTCGTGCAGATCAGCCCGTCGGCGAGGTCCTCCGCCAGTGCCCTGCTCTTGGGCCCGCCGATGGCCATCAGGATCGGGATGTCCCTGGTCAGCGGGAACGACAGCCGCGCGATGGCGTCGTCGCGCCAGCCCAGCCGCTCGCTCAATGACGGGTAGTCGCGCAGCAGCACGATCTCGCCCGCCCACAGCCGCCTGATCAGCCCGATGCTCTCCCGCAGCAGGGTGAGCACGGAACGTCTGGTGAACATGCTGGTCACCAGCGAGCCGCCCGTCCCCACGCCCATCTGCACCGCGTAGCCGGGCGCCACCAGTTCGGCGATCGTGGCCATCGCGGCGGCGATGTCGATGGGGTTGCGCGACAACGGGATGGTCACGCCGCTGGCCACGCCCACGTGCCGGCCGGCGGCGATCGCCGACATCAGCACGTGGGAGTTGCGCGCCAGCATCTGGTCGGGCACCCAGATGGTGCTGAACCCGCTGCTCAGCACCGAGCTGGCGGCCAGGATCTCGTCGGCGGGAACCCACGGAGCGATCTGGACCCCCGAAGGCCGGGTCCCGGAAAGTGTTGTCATGATCGTCCTCTCGGTCAGGTGAGCCCGCGTCTCGGTTCCGAGGTGCGGGAGAGTGTGGCCACGCTCACCACGCCGGCCAGCACCAGGCCGGCCGCCACGTAGACGGGCAGCTGCGCGGGGCCGCCGCTGAGAGCGTTGACCACCGGAGGCACCAGCCCCGCCAGGGCGAACCCGCCGTTGATCGACAGGGCCGTCCCCGAGGCGCGGATCGCGGTGGGGAAGCGCTCGTTCAGGAAGATGGGCAGCGGCCCGAACGCGGCGATGGTCAGCCCCGACAGCAGCAGCGCGGGCAGCGCCACCAGGAGGGGCGAGCCCACGCCGGCCAGCCACAGGTACAGGCAGGGCAGCGCCACCATGTTGAGCGCCGAGGCGCAGAGCAGCACGCGGCGCCTGCCGTACCGCTCGCTGAGATGGCCGCTGAGCGGCGCGAAGGCGAAGGCCGCGAGGTTGACCCAGACCAGGACCACGCTCACGGTCGCCACGCTCAGCCCGTTGACCACCTGCAGGAAGCTGGGCAGCAGCCCCAGCGTGAGCAGGAAGAACGTGGCGACGCCGAAGACCACGGCGATGTTGGCCGCCAGCACCTTCCTGTGCGGCCCACGGGAGAGCAGCGGGGTCAGCGGGTTCTCCGCGCCGTCCTCCTTGGCGCGCCAGAGCGGCGACTCGTCGACGTACTTCACCACGAGCACGCTGACCAGCACGGGCAGGCCGCCGGCCAGGAACATCACCCGCCAGCCCCACTCGTCGAACGCCTCGCCGGGAAAGATCCTGGTCGTGGTGAACAGGGCCAGCGCGGCCAGCAGGCTGCCGATCGCGGTGCCGCCGCCGCCGACCACCCCGGAGACCAGGCCGCGCCAGCGCGCCGGCACCGACTCCGTGGCCAGGGTGAGCGTGGAGGCGAAGACGCCGCCGACGAACAGGCCCTGAGCCAGGCGCAGGACCAGGAGCAGCAGGGGAGCGGCGAGACCGATGGCCTGGGCGCCGGGCAGCAGGCCCATGGCGGCGGTCACGCCGCCCACGCCGAGCAGCGCCACGACCATGGCCCGCTTGCGGCCGTGCCGGTCGCCGATGACGCCCATCAGCGCCGCGCCGACGGGCCGCATGATCAGCGTCGCGGCCAGCGCGACATAGCTGCCGGCCAGCGCCAACGCGGAGTTCTCGAGGGGGAAGAACACCGCCGCGATGGCGGGCGCGACGAATACGATCACATAAAGGTCGTACAGGTCAAGGGCGAATCCGATGACGGAGGAAATCGTCGCCCTGAATCCATGCGCTCGCCTCCCGGTCCCCTCGGCGATGACGGCTTTCTCTGTTTTCACCGGCAATCTCCTTTCGTTCGGGACGTCACCATCGTGCGTGCCTTGTCGGCGGCTTGACAAATGTCGGAAAGCGGCCGACCTTAGTCGAAAGTAAGCGCAGGATTCGCGCCTAATCTCCATGCCCCCCGCTGTTTATTCGCGCTATCGGCATGCCCAAAAGGAAGTGATCCCTGATGACGGTCGGCGCCGACATTAGATCCCAGAAGGTACGGGTTGACATGTTCGGGAAGGAATTCCTGAACGACCCCTATCCCGCGTACGCCAGGCTCCGGGAGGAGGAGCCCGTCCACTGGGACGACCGGCTCAACGGCTGGGTCATCACCCGGCACAGCGACGTGTACGCCGCCCACCTCGACCCCGAGACGTACTCCTCGCACCGTCTCGGCGCGATGGTGTCCAACAGGGTCGGTCCCGGCTCGTCCGACGAGATGAAGAGGTTCATGGACCTCGCGCCGGAGTGGATGCTGTTCCGCGACCCGCCCGACCACACCCGCATCCGCAAGCTCATGAACCGCGAGTTCCGCGGGCGGGACATCCGCGCGCTGCGCCCCGCGATCGAGGAGATCGCCAAGGGCGTCATCGACCGGGCCGCGGAGAAGGGCGAGTTCGACCTGGTCAAGGACTTCTCCTACCAGCTGCCCGGGCGGGTGCTGGCGACCATGTACGGCCTGCCCGCCAGTGAGGGCGTCCGCCTGACCAACTGGTGGTACGAGATCCGGCACATGCAGCGCGTCTTCCTCGGCGCCGACCCCACCACGGTGGCGCCGACCGGCAGCGCGACCGCCGAGGCGTTCAGCGCGATGACGCCGTACCTGACCGAGCTCATCGGCGACCGGCGCAGCCGCCCCAAGGACGACCTGGTCACCCGGGTGATCGCGATGGCCGAGCGGGGCAGGGACGAGGGGCTGCGGCTCAGCGAGCAGGAGATGTTCGCGCACCTGCTGCTGCTGCCGCTGGCCTCCTTCGGCACCACGATGGACCTCATCGGCAACGGGGTCCTCGGCCTGCTGACCCAGCGCGACCAGTGGAACCTGCTGCGGGAGGACCCGGAGCTGATCCCCTCCGCGGTGGAGGAGCTGCTGCGCTACGACGCCTCCGTGCAGCTCACGCACCGCCTCGTGACCCGCGACATCGAGGTGGCCGGGCAGCCGATCGCCGCCGGCGAGCTGGTCTACCTGGTCCGCGGCGCGGCCAACCGCGACCCCGAGCGGTGGCCCGACCCCGACAGGATCGACGTGCGCCGCCACGACGGCGGTCACGTCGGGTTCGGGGTCGGCATCCACCGCTGCCTCGGCGCCGGGCTGGCGCAGGTCGTCACCGGCGCGGCGGTCAAGGTGCTCACCCAGCGCGTGCCCAACCTGTCGTTCGTGCCAGACCGGCCGCACCGGTGGAAGGCGGACACCCCGCAGTTCCGCGGCCTGGCCGAGTTCCCCGTACGCAGGGAGCGGTAGCCATGGGCCGCTCCGCGCAGGTCTTCACCGCACAGTGGATCGACGGCGACTGGCGGCCGTCCGATGCCGTGGACGGCATCGACGTGCTCGACCCCAGCGACGAGAGCCTGCTGGCGGTCGTTCCCGCCGGCACGCTGGACGACGCGCGCAGGGCCGCCCAGGCGGCGCGGGCGGCTCAGCCCCGATGGGCGGCGACCCCGGTCAAGGACCGGATCGCGTTCGTCGAACGGCTCGCCCGCAGGCTCTCCGAGCGGGCCGGTGAGCTGGCCGAGGTCATCGTCTCCGAGGTCGGCGCGCCCGTGACGGTGGCGCGGCAGGCGCAGGTCGGCCTGGCCGTCGCCATGACGGAGTCGTTCGCGGAGCTGGCGTCCGGGTTCGCCTTCGAACGGCGGGCGGGCAACTCGCTCGTGCTGCGCGAGCCCGCAGGGGTGGTCGCGGCCATCACGCCGTGGAACGTCCCGCTGCTGCTCACTCTGCAGAAGGTGGTCCCCGCGCTGCTGGCCGGCTGCGCGGTCGTGCACAAGCCCAGCGAGCTGACCCCGCTCAACGCCTACCTGCTGGCCGAGATCACCGCGGAGTGCGGCCTGCCGCCCGGCGTCTTCAACGTCGTGGTGGGCACGGGTGAGGGCGCGGGCGCCGACCTCGTCCGCAGCCCCGACGTGGACATGGTCTCCCTGACCGGCTCCGTGCGCGCGGGCCGCCAGGTCGCCTCGATGGCGGCCAGGAGGGTCAAGCGCGTCCACCTGGAGCTGGGCGGCAAGAACGCCGGCATCCTGCTGGACGACGCCGACCTGCGGCTCGGGGTGGCCGCCACGGTGGACCAGATGTGCTTCAACACCGGGCAGGCGTGCCTGCAGTGGAGCAGGCTGCTGGTGCCCGCCGACCGGCACGACGAGGCGGCGGAACTGGCCGCCGGCCTGGCCGGCCGCTACCGGGTCGGCGACCCCCGCGACCCCGACACCGACCTCGGGCCGCTCATCAGCGACCAGGCGCGCGAGCGCGTCCGCGGCTACATCGCCTCCGGAGTGGCGGAGGGCGCCACGCTGCTCGCCGGGGGCGAGGAGGCGCCGGAGGGACGCGAGCGCGGCTACTACGTGCGTCCGACCGTGTTCTCCGACGTGCGGGAGACCATGACCATCGCCAAGGAGGAGATCTTCGGCCCGGTGCTGTCGATCATGCCGTACCGGGACGAGGACGAGGCGATCGAGATCGCCAACAACACCCCGTACGGCCTGCACGGAGCCGTCTGGTCGGCCGACATCGCCAGGGCACGGCACGTCGCCACGCGGATGCGGGTCGGCCAGGTCGACATCAACGGCGGGCCGTTCAACATCCTGGCGCCCTTCGGCGGGGTCAAGCAGTCGGGCATCGGCCGCGAATGCGGCGTGGAAGGGCTTGAGGAGTTCTGCGAGACCAAGTCGCTGCAGCTCCCGGTGGACGTGGCGGAGCCCGTCGGGCCCCGGCTGCGCGCACACGCATAGTTCGAGACAGAAGGAGTCACCAACATGTCCCACGACAACCGCGTGCGCAACATCGTCATTCTCGGCGGCGGTACGGCAGGCTGGATGACCGCGTCCTACCTGGGCAAGGCCCTGCAGCGGACGGTGAAGATCACCGTGCTGGAGGCGCCGGCGATCCCCCGCATCGGCGTGGGCGAGGCCACGGTGCCCAACCTGCAGCGGGCCTTCTTCAACTACCTGGGGATCCCTGAAGAGGAGTGGATGCGCGAGTGCAACGCCAGCTTCAAGGTGGCGGTGAAGTTCATCAACTGGCGCACGCCGGGGGAGAGCTCGCCGACGCCGCAGCCGCTCGGCGGGCGCACCGACCAGTTCTTCCACCCCTTCGGCCTGCTCCCGTCCGCCGACCAGATCCCGTTGTCGCACTACTGGGCGGCCAAGCTGCTGAAAGGCGAGACCGACGAGCCGTTCGACTACGCGTGCTTCAAAGAGACCGCGATCATGGACGCCAACCGGGCGCCGCGCCATCTCGACGGCACCCCCGCCACCTACTACGCCTGGCACTTCGACGCCGCCAAGGTCGCGGGCTTCCTGCGGAAGTTCGCGGTGGACAAGCAGGGCGTCGAGCACGTCGAGGACCAGATGACCGAGGTCCTGCGCGACGAGCGCGGCTTCATCACCGCCCTGCGCACCGCCGGCGGGCGGCTCCTTGAGGGCGACCTGTTCATCGACTGCTCCGGTTTCCGCGGCCTGCTCATCAACCAGGCGATGGAGGAGCCGTTCATCGACATGAACGACCACCTGCTCTGTGACAGCGCGGTGGCGACGTCCGTCCCGCACGACGACGCCACGAACGGCGTCGAGCCCTACACCTCCGCCATCGCGATGTCGTCGGGCTGGACCTGGCGGATCCCGATGCTCGGCCGCTTCGGCACCGGCTACGTCTACTCCAGCCAGTTCGCCACCCAGGACCAGGCCACCGAGGAGCTCTGCCGGCTCTGGGGCCTCGACCCCGAGACCGCCCCGCTCAACAAGATCCGCTTCCGGGTGGGCCGCAACCGGCGCGCCTGGGTGCGCAACTGCGTGAGCATCGGGCTGGCGTCGTGCTTCCTCGAGCCCCTGGAGTCCACCGGCATCTACTTCATCTACGCGGCCATCTACCAGCTGGCCAAGCACTTCCCCGACCGCACGTTCGACCCGGTGCTGATCGACAGCTTCAACCGCGAGATCGAGGAGATGTTCGACGACACCAGGGACTTCATCCAGGCCCACTTCTCTCTCTCGCCACGCACGGACACGCCGTTCTGGCGCGCGAACAAGGAGCTGGAGCTGGCCGAGGGCATCAAGCAGAAGATCGCGATGTTCAAAGCGGGCCTGCCGATCAACCTGCCGATCACCGACGAGCGCGGCTACTACGGCAACTTCGAGGCCGAGTTCCGCAACTTCTGGACCAACGGCAGCTACTACTGCATCTTCTCCGGCATGGGCCTGCGGCCGGACAAGCCGCTGCCGTCGCTGACGTACAAGCCGGAGGCCATCGAGGCGGCCGAGCGGCTCTTCGCCGACGTCAAGCACCGCCAGGCGGACCTCGTCTCCTCGCTGCCCAGCAACTACGAGTACCTGCGGCAGCTGCACGGGGACAGCTGATGGGCGCCAAGAAGCTCCCTGTCCTCGACGGGCCCGTCGCGTCGGCCGGCGACCATCGGGCGCTGATGAGCCGCTTCCCCACCGGGGTCGCCGTGGTGACGGCGGTCGACACCGTCGGCCGCCCGCACGGCATGACGTGCTCGTCGGTGACCAGCGTCACCCTGTCGCCGCCGACGATCCTGGTGTGCCTGCGGATCGGCAGCGCCACGCTGCGTGCCGTCCATGAGCGCGGCGCCTTCGCGGTGAACCTGCTGGACGCGGGGGCCCGCGACACGGCGGAGCTGTTCTCGGGGCCGGTGCCCGACCGGTTCTCCCGCGTGCGCTGGATCAGGTCGCAGTACGGGCTGCCGTGGCTGGTGGACGACGCGCTGGCGATGGCCGAGTGCCGGGTGAGCAGGGTGATCCGCGACGGCGACCACGAAGTGCTGTTCGGGCGGCTGCTGCGGGTGGCCGAGCAGCCGGGGACCCCGCTGCTGTACGGCATGCGGTCGTACTCGGCGTGGCGCCCGTCATCGCCGGCCCGCCCGGCGGAGATGAAGGACATGAGCGCATGACGACGAACAACGGTGTGACCGAGATCTTCGCCGCCCTCGACCGCTGGGCTGCCACCCGCCCGTCCGAGACCGCGGTGAGCGCACCCGACGGGACGCTCACGTTCGCCCAGCTCGCCGAGCGCGCGGCGGCCATCGCGGGCACGCTGGCCGCGCAGGGCGCGGGCCCCGGCACCCAGGTGGGGCTCTGCCTCGGCCGCAGCCATCTGTCGCTTCCCGCGCTGCTCGCCGTGTGGTGGACGGGCGCGACTGCCGTGCCGCTGGACGAGCGGCACCCCGCCGACCGGCTCAGCTTCGTGCTGCGCGACTCCGACACCCAGCTGATCGTCGGTGACCGCGTGCCGGCGGGAGCCGTGCCGCAGCGGTGCCGGGTGCTGCCCGCCGCCGCGCTGAACGGGGACGATCCGGCGCCGCGCCGGGGCGACCCGCACCCCTCCGGCGTCGCGTACGTCATCTACACCTCGGGCACGACCGGCTGGCCGAAGGGCGTCGAGGTGTCCTACCGGGGGCTCGGGGCGTTCGTCGCCGCGCTGGGCGGGCTCGGCCTGCCCACGGGCGGCACGGGCGTGAACGCGGTGTCCCCGGCCTTCGACGGCTGGCTGTGGTGCGCGCTGCTGTACCTCAGGTACGGCCAGGGCATGACGATCATCGACACCGACCTGGCCGAGAGCGTCGCGGCGGCGGCGCCGAACGTGGTGTGCATGACGCCGTCGCTGCTGCTGGCCTGCGACGAGGAGGTCGCGGGAGCCGAGGTGCTGGTGGCGGCCGGCGAGCCGCTGCCCGCCGCGCTGGCGGCCCGCTTCACCGGCAGGATGCTCAACGTGTACGGGCCCACGGAGGCGACCATCGCGGCCACCTGCGCCGACACGGCCAGGGGCGACGACGTGACGACGATCGGCCGGCCGCTCCCCGGCTACACCGTCCACATCCTGGACGACGAGCTGCGGCCCGTCCCCCCTGGCACTCAGGGGGAGCTGTTCATCGGCGGTCCCGCCGTGGCGGCCGGCTACCGGCGACGGCCCAGGCTGACCGCCGAGCGGTTCGTCCCCGACCCGTTCTCCGGCGACGGCGGCCGGCTGTACCGCACCGGCGACCTCGCGCTGTGCCGCCCCGACGGCCTGCTGGAGTACCGCGGCCGCTGCGACGAGCAGGTGAAGATCCGCGGCTTCCGGGTGGAGCTCTCGGAGGTGGAACGCGTCGCCCTGGAGATCGACGGCGTCCGCGGCTCCGCCGCGTACCTGCTGGCCGGTCTGGACGCGCTCGGGCTCGCCGTGGTCGTGGACTCCGGCGAGCGCCTGGAGGCGGTCCGTACGGCCTGCGCCGACCGGCTGCCGCCGGCCGTGGTCCCGTCCCAGGTGACGGCGGTCCCCGCACTGCCCACCACGCCCACGGGCAAGGTGGACCGCGCCGCGCTCGCCAGGATGACGGCCGCCACCGCGACCGGTGGGCGGCAGCCTGGCACGCCCGCAGAACGCGTGGTCCGCGAGGTGTGGAACGGCCTGCTGCCGCAGCCGGTGCACGACGTGGACGCCGACTTCTTCGAGCTGGGCGGCCACTCCCTGCTCGCGGCGCGGGCCGTGGCGGCGCTGCGCAGGGCGACGGGCGTCCGGCTCACGGTCGCGCAGCTGCTGGGCAACCCCACGGTGGCGGGCCTCGCCGCCGAGCTGGACCGGCTGGGCTGGGTCGTCACAGAGGAGGTGTCGTGAGCGGGCCTTGGCTGCTGCCGTTCCACGCGGGGCCGCCGGCGCCGGCGACGCTGCTGTGCCTGGCGCCCGCCGGGGCCGGCTGCGGGCAGTACCGTCCGTGGCAGGCCATGGCGGGGCCCGAGGTCTCCGTGGTCGGGGTCCAGCTGCCCGGCAGGGAGACCCGCTGGGCCGAGCCGCCGGCGAGCAGCGTGGACGAGGTGGTCACCGGCGTGCTCGGCGAGCTGACCGCGCTGCTCAAGCCGGACGACCCACTGATCGTCTTCGGCCAGAGCTTCGGCGGCCTGCTGGGCTACGAGATCGTCCGCAGGCTCGCCGACGACTACGGCAGGCGTCCTCGTGCGCTGGTCGTCGCCGGCTGCCGCCCGCCCCACATGTGGGTGGGCGCCGGCCGGGGCCTGGCGGAGGACGACGCCGAGCTGACGAAGCTGCTCGACGTACGGGCCCTGGACGAGGACGACCTCGACGAGGACAGCCGCGAGCTGATGCTCGACGTGCTGCGGCAGGACGCGCGGCTGTCGCTCACCTACACCCATCACGCGGTGGCCCTCCCGGCCACGCTGGAGGCGTGGGGCGGCGAGGACGACGAGACGGTCACGCCCGGCCACCTCGACGGCTGGCGGGCCTATGCGGGAGGCGGGTTCCGCCGGCGGACGTTCCCCGGCGGACACTACTTCTGCCTGGAGCGGGCGGACGACGTGGTCGCCGCGCTCGGGGCGTACTGGAGCTGACCATGCAGGTGAATCTCAAAGACCCCGAGCTGTTCAGCAGGGGCGGGTTCTGGTCGGTGCTGGCCTGGCTGCGGCAGCACGACCCGGTGCACTGGCACGAGGAGGACGACGGCCCCGGGTTCTGGGCGGTGACCCGCTACCACGACGTCGTGGGGGTCTACACCGACCAGAAGTCCTACAGCTCGCGTTACGGGATGCGCCTGGACAGCGACCCCGGCGCGGTGTCGGCCGTCGCCCAGCGCATGCTGATCGTCTCGGACCCGCCCGACCACACCCAGCTCAAGAGCGTGCTGGCCAAGGAGTTCGGCCACGCCGAGGTGCCGCGGCTGCAGGCGCTGGTCGAGCGGGTCGTGCGCGCCGTCGTGCGGGACGCGATCGCCCAGGGCGAGGTCGAGTTCCTGGAGGTGGCCAAGCAGATCCCCAACAACGTGGTGTGCGCGCTGATGGGGATCCCGCGCAGCGAGTGGGAGTGGGTCGGCTCGATCACCACGGAGGCGTTCGAGGGGGACGACGAGGCGGCTCGCGCGGGCGCCCACAGCGAGATCTTCCTCTTCTTCGCCGAACTGCTCGCCGAGCGGCGGCGGAACCCCGGCGACGACTTCGTCAGCCGCATCGCCGCCGAGCGCAGGCTGGTCGGTGAGGGCGAGGAGCGGCCGCTGACCGACGAGGAGATCATCTTCAACTGCAACGGCGTGCTGGCCGGGGCGAACGAGACCACCCGGTACTCGGCCGCCGGCGGCGTGCTCGCCCTCATCGAGCGGCCCGACCAATGGGAGCTGCTGCGTTCCGCGGGGGCCTCCGGCGTGCCCGCCGCCGTGGAGGAGGTGCTGCGCTGGACGGTGCCGGGCGTGCACGCGATGCGCACAGCTGTACGGCCTGCCAAGATCGGCAACGTGCGCATCGCGGTCGGCGACCGGGTGACGCTCTGGAACGTCTCCGCCAACCGGGACGAATCGGTCTTCGAGCACGCCGATCAGTTCCGGGTCGACCGCTCGCCCAACCGGCACATCACGTTCGGCGCCGGCCGTCACCTGTGCCTGGGCGCCCGGCTGGCCCGCCTGGAGCTGAAGGTCTTCTTCGAGGAGCTGATCGGCCAGGTGCGGACGATGGAGCTGACCGGGGAGCCCCGCTACAACGCCTCCAACTTCACCTGGGGCCTGCGCAGCCTGCCGATCCGGCTCGCGTCCTGACCCCTGACGAGCACAGCGCCCGGCGACCGCCGGGCGCTGTGCCGTGTTCAGGACGAAAAGGAAGGCCCCGCCGGGAGCGGCGGGGCCGATGGTCATGCCAGGGAACGTTCGCCTCCCGACACCACGAGCGCCTCTCCCGGCTCAGGGACCTTGACGGTGCCCGGCAGGGCGGGCGTCAGCACGATCGTCTCGTCACCGACGGGAAGGGCGAGGTTCCGCGTCCGCCGCTCGGGCAGCAGCAGCAGATCGGCCACCTGGTCCAGGACCATGGTCATCCACTCGTGCAGGCTGCGCCTGCTCTCCCCGGCCGCCTGCAGCCAGCGCTCCTCCCTGGAGTGGTCGATGCGCAGCGTCACCGGCGTCTCCTGCGGGCGCTCGCGGGCGCCGACGCACCGGTTGCGCAGCTGCTGGCGGAGCTGGTTGCGCGACCACCTGTGCTGCTCCACCCGGTCGAGCCACTCGTCCTGCTCGTCGGGCGGCAGCGAGGCCAGCTCCGCGTGGTGCTGGAAGCTGACCCTGTCGCGGCGGCGGTGCATCGGGAAGCGCCGCGCAACCCAGGCGTAGTTGCGCAGCGTCTGGTAGTTGAGCGACGTGCCGGCGATAGCGCGCTGATACCGGTCGGGGAAGGTCTTCTCGCCGTAGTTGAGCCAGTCACCGAGCCACCACGTCGATGAGTCGGTGATCAGGGCGATCTGCTTGCCCAGCCGCTCCCACGAGGTGAACGGCATCGCCTGGGGCAGCACCAGCCCGACTCGCTTGGTGAGCACGGTGTTCGGCAGGCCGAGCCGGCTCGGGGCGGCCGGCGGCCGGCGGCCCGGCATCGCGGGCTCGTTGCGGCGCATGGCGTCCATCACGCTGCGTTCCCGTTCGAGGTCTCGCCGGCCACCGGCTCCCAAGGGCCGTAGGCGACGGTGATGTCGCGGGCGACCACCTCGGCGTTGGCCGTGCCCATGGCCTCCATCTCGCGGTGCGCGCACTCGGCCGCTTCCCTGTCCATGCCGAAGTCCTCAACCATGGTCTGCTGCTGGTCGGTGAACATCACGGCGTACTCGCGGTAACTTCCGACCACTCGATGGGTGGGGTCCAGAGTTTGCGTCATGGTCTTCCTCGTTTCGTACTGATCTGTGTTCCCGCAGCGTCCGGCCCACCGGTCCGGCAGGCGCGCGGCCTGCGCCGATGGACGGTGAACATCGCAATTCCTTCCATTTCCGGTCATTTTCCGCCCAGACTAAAGTCACGGCGGCTCGGGATCGACGGAATGGATCACGCATGCGGTGTGAATAATTCACGGTCGGCGAATGAGGAGATAACTAGGAATCTCCGCCGGATCGGCACACGATCTGGCTGTCCAGTTGCTTTCCGGTTCCCGAGGAGGGGTCATGACCGCATCGGTACTCTCGCGCCCCGACGCCCAGGCGAAGCGCGAGCGCTCCACCACGATCACCGCATGGACCATGACGGACGCGGACGTTCCCGCGGCGTGGGCGGCCGACCTCGTCATCGAGGACCCGGCCGAGCAGACGCGTCCGGCCTTCCCCACGTACTGCGCTGCGTGAGGCGGCCATGGCGGCCCAGGCAGACCGGCTGTTCCTCGGTTTCAAGCGCCACCTCAGGGTGGAGCAGGCTCCGGGCGGTGCGATCCGGGTGACCTCGGCGCGGGGCACGACCACCCTGCAGGGCGCCCTCGTCCACCGGCTGGCGCCGCTGCTCGACGGCACCCGTACCGAGTCCGAGATCCGCCGCGCGATGGCGCCGTTCGCGTCCGAGGACAGGGTCGGCCACATGCTGGGCCGCCTGGCGCGGGCGAACCTCGTCGGCTTTCAGACGACGTCGCGAACCGCCGCCGACGCCTACTGGGACCTCGCCGGCGTCGACCGGCCGGACACCGGCGCCGATCCCACGTCGGTCGCGGTCGTCGCGCTCGCGGGCGCGCAGCCCGCGGCCGACGCCTGCCGGGCCGCCGGGCTGACCGTCACACAGGACGAATCCCGCGCCGACGCCCTGTTCGTGCTCTGCGCCGACTACCTCGACCCGCGCCTGGCGGAGATCAACGCGCGGCGGCTGTCCGACGGGACGCCCTGGCTGCTGGCCAGCGTCTGCGGACCCGACGTGTGGGTGGGCCCCGCCTTCGAGCCGGGGACGGGCCCGTGCTGGGAGTGTCTGGCCGCGCGGCTGCGCCGCCGCCGGTCCGGCACGCCGGAGCCGCCCGAGGCGTCGCTCGCGCCGACCCGCGCCGCAGGCCTGCACCTGGCGGTACTCGAGCTGACGAAATGGCTGGCCGGCGCGGCGAGCGGGCTGCGCGAGCAGGTGTGGACGCTGGACACGGTGAATCTGGCGCTGTCCTGCCACCCGGTCACGCGGCGTCCGCAGTGCGCCGCGTGCGGGGACCCCGCCGCGAACCGCGTGCGCGTGGTCCCCGCCTCGGTGGCACCGGCGGGCAGCAGGCCGGGCAACAGCCATCGAGCGATGCCGCTCGAGGACGTGTGGGAGCGCTACCGCCACCTCGCCGACCCGGTGACCGGCATCACCGACCCCATCAGGCCCGACCCGCGCAGCCCCGGCTTCGTCCACTGCTACCTGTCGGGCAGGAACCTCGCGCTCGACGACGAGGCGGGCGGGGTGCGGCAGTGGAGCGGCGGCAAGGGCTGCACCGATCTGGAGGCGCGGGTCAGCGCGCTCGCCGAGGCCGTGGAGCGCTACTGCGGCACCAGGCTCGGCGACGAGCAGGTCGTCCGCGGCAGCTACCACGACCTGCGCGCGGACGCCGTCCACCCGGACAGCTGCCAGCTGTTCCACGAGCGCCAATACGCCGAGCGGGCCCGCTGGAACGCCGGCGCCACGCCGTTCCAGCAGGTCCCCGAGCCCTTCGACGATCGGGCGGTCATCGACTGGACCCCCGTACGCTCGCTGACGACGGGGGCCGAGCGGCTGCTGCCCACCGACCTGCTCTACTTCACCGGCGGCGCCGGCGAGCCCTCGCTCAAGGCCACCTCCAACGGCAACGCCGCGGGCGCGAGCCTCGCCGACGCGACCGTCCAGGGCTTCCTCGAACTGGTGGAACGCGACGCGGTGGCGCTGTGGTGGTACAACATGACCCGGCAGCCGGTGATCGACCAGGCGTCCTTCGGCGATCCGTTCATCTCCGGCGTCTTCGACGGCCACGCGGGCATCGGCCGGGCCCTGTGGCTGCTCGACCTCACCTCCGACCTCGGCGTGCCCGTCGTGGCGGCGATCTCGCGCCGCACCGACAAGCCGGCCCAGGACATCATGCTCGGCTTCGGCGCCCACTTCGACGTGCGCATCGCCGTGCGCAGGGCGCTCACGGAGCTCGGGCAGATGCTCAGCGCGGTGGCCGACGCCGGGCCGGACGGCACCGGGTACGCGCTGGCCGACCCACACCTCGTGACGTGGTGGCGCGAGGCCACCACGGCGAACCAGCCGTACCTGCTGCCCGACCCCGGCCAGGCGCCACGCCGCCTCGCCGACTACGGCGAGACCGGGCACGGCGGCCTGGAGACCGACGTCGCCGCCATGCACGCCATCGCCGAGCGGCACGGCCTGGACATCCTCGTGCTGGACCAGACCAGGCCCGACATCGGCATGCCGGTCGTCAAAGTGACCGTGCCCGGCCTGCGGCACTTCTGGGCCCGTTTCGCCCCAGGCCGGCTGTACGACGTCCCTGTCCGGCTGGGCCGGCTGCGCCGGGCCACCGCCTACCACGACCTCAATCCCATCCCGCTGTTCCTCTAGTCGCAGGAGTGACCGATCATGGCTGCCGGATTCGGCCACAGGAGACGCGAACTGCACGCGTTATGGTCCTTTCGCGAGGACGTCTACCTCGAAGCCGACTCCCGCGCAGGAACCCTGGTGCTGCACAGCCGCTGGGACGACATCAAGGTGCCGCATCCGGGGCGGACGGTGGCCGAGGCGCTCCAGCGGATGGTCCTGGGGCCCATCCGCCTCGACAACGTCATCAGCGAAGCGGCGGACCTGGCCAACCTCCACCGCCTGCTGGAACGCCTCGAACCCCTGGTCGTGCGCTCCCTGGGCGCGGACCAGGAGCAGCCGCTGGTGTCGCTGGTCCCGCTCACGCCGCGCTCGCGCCTGAGGGTGCCGCCGGTGCCGGGCGACGTCCCCGTCCGGCTGTCCAGGTTCGCGATCATCAGCTCCGACGGCATGGACTACCGGCTCGAATCGCCCCTGGCGCTGCACCGGGTGGTCCTGCACACCCCCGAGGCCATGGGCCTGGTCGGCCACCTCAGGCGGCCGACCAGGCTGGACGCGATCGGCGACGCTCCGCCGTACTTCGCCACCCTCGTCGCCCACCTGGTGGCGACGGGGATGGTCGTGCTGGCGGAGCGCGTCGAGCCGTTCCGCCCGGCGGAGTTCGCCGAGGACACCGACGACGTGCTGGTCGCGTGGTCGCCGGTCAACCTGCTCTTCCACAGCCGTTCCACGCTGGGCAGGCACGACGCGGACTTCGGGGCCACGCATCCGGTGGGGGACCGGCGCGGCGTCGAGCCCGTGGTCGCCGACCGCCGCGACAGCGGCCTCGTCACGCTGTACCGGCCCACGTGGGAGGGCCTGGTCGCGGCCGATCCGCCGCTCGGCGTGGCCGTGGAGGCGGCGAACGGCGCGCCCCCCGCCCCTGGTCCGCTCACCGCGCGGGAGCTCGGCGAGCTGCTCTACCGCACGGCCAGGGTGCGCTCGGTGAGCGGCCCGCCCGGCTCGCCCGAGGAGACCAGCGACCGCCCTTATCCGAGCGTCGGCTCCCGCTATGAGCTGGAGCTGTACGTCGTCGCGGGCGACTGCGGCGACATGCCGCGCGGCGTCTACCACTACGACCCGCTCGATCACGGCCTGCGCAGGCTGCCGGGCGCGCCGGCCGACGTCGGCGCGGCGCTGGAGAACGCGCGGCTGGCCGCCGAGATGGATGATCCGCCGCCCGTCCTCGTCATCATCACCGCACGTTTCCGCCGGCTGTCGTGGAAGTACAACGGGCTCAGCTACGCCATGATGCTGAAGAACGTCGGCATGCTCACCCAGACGCTGTGCCTGGTGGCCGCCGGGCTCGGGCTGGGCGCGCACCCGCTGGAGAGCGTGGACGTCGAGTTGTGGGCCGACGCCCTCGACGCCGACTGGCGCGTCGAGTCGAGCGTGGGCGCCCTCGTGCTCGGCAGGAAGCCGCCGCGCGAGCTCGCGAGCGGCTGGCAGCCGGTGAACGACGCCCACTGGCCCGACCTGGCGCACCGGCTGACCCCGGCCGGAGAGACCGCCTGATCACCGCCCCTGATGGGTCACGTGCGCGTATGCGGCGGCCATGAAGTCCGATCGGTCCGTGTGGCAAGATGTTTTCACATCCGTTCACGGGCGAGGTGAGGGTCGGACGTGGCACCCGATCATGACGAACGGCGCGCTGCTCACGATGAGGTTCCCGTTTTCCTAAGTGCCAGAGCCTTTCATGCCGGCGCCTCTTCGCCCGACGGGGGCTGTTCCGATTTTCCTATCAACGTGCGTTCCGCTGCCCGCGCGCTGAGAGGAAGGCAGCCGAGCCGCTAAGGGGGCAAGGGGATGGGCCCGCACTTACTGGGTCATGAGGGAGAGCGGCTCAGGCCCTTGGAGCCGCGTACACGGCGGGTGGCGTGGGCCGTCACCGCCGCCGTCGCCGTCGGCTATGCCACCAACTCGGTGATCGCCGTGGTGGCGGGCGGCCTGCGCGGCGCGGGCCTGCTCGCCTTTCTCGGCTGTCTCGCCGTCGTCGTGTCCCTGCAGCTCGCGCACTACAGCCAGGGCGCGCTCGGCTGGCCGGCCCGGGTCCGCTTCCTCACGCTCGCGCTGCAGGCCGTCGCCACGTTCGCGCCCGCCGCCTGGGTGGGGCCGCAGTTCGGCGCCGCCGCCGGCTTCCTCGCCGGCTCGACACTGGTGGTGATCAAGGGCGGCGTGCGGTGGGTGCTCTATCCCGCCGTGGGCGCCGCGGTGCTGGTCGCGGCGCTGCTGCAGGGCCAGCCGTGGGAGCCGCTCAACCTGATCTACGCCGTGCACTTCACGCTGCTGACCGGCCTCATGCTGTACGCCGTCGGCTCCCTGTCGACGATCGCCGCCGAGCTGCACGACTCCCGTACCGACCTCGTCCGCATGGCCGTCGTGCAGGAACGCCTGCGGGTCGCCCGCGACCTGCACGACCTCGTGGGGCACGACCTGTCCGCGATCACCCTCCGGTACGAGCTGGCGTACCGGCTGCTGCCCGCCGCCCGCGCCCGCGCACTCGAGGAGATGCGGCACGCCCTCGACGTCGTACGCCAGGCCACGGTCGGCGCCCAGTCCGTGACCGGCGGCTACGGCAAGATGTCGCTGGCCAAGGAGCGGACCGACGCCGCCGCCACCCTGTCCGCCGCCCAGATCGAGGCCGGCATCCGCATCCCCGACGTCACCCTCACCGGCCGCCTCGACGAGGTGATGGCGATCGTGCTGCGCGAGGGCATCACCAACGTGCTGCGGCACAGCAAGGCGCAGCACTGCGACGTCGAGCTGGCCGTCGAGAACGGTACGGTCAGGCTGCACGTGGCCAACGACGGCGTGGACGCGGTCCACGCGGACCTCACCGACCGCGGCGACGGCCTGGGCAACCTGACCGCCCGCCTGGCGGAGATCGGCGGCCGGCTGACGGCCAGGGGGGAGGGCCACTGGTTCCACCTGACGGCCGAGGCCCCGCTGCGCCACCAGTCCGCCCCGCCCGACCGTCACCCGCAGGACGCCTCCCCGCGCGGCGGCTGGAGGCAGGGGGCCGGAGTCGCGGACCGGTGGGGCCCGAGGACGGCAGCCTGGATCGTCGCCGTGGTGCTGGCCGGTTACGCGCTCGCCATCCTGCTCAACATCGTCTGGACGTACCAGGGCACGGCGGACGTGCTGGGCGCCGCGGCCTGCTTGGCGGTCATGCTGGCGATGCAGGTGCCGCTCACCTTCGGCATGCTGCGCACGCCCCGGGCGCGCTGGGCCGCGCTGGTGGTGGAGGCCGCCGCCGCCTTCCTGCCGCTGGCCTGGCTGCACGTCCCGTGGGGCGGCATGGGCGGGTTCGTGGCGGCGGGCGTGCTGCTCGTGGTGTCCGGCAGGGCCCGCTGGATCCTGTACGCCGCCCTGGGCGCCGCCGTGCTGACGCTGGCGGTGCTGGCCGGGACGAGCATCAGCATGGTCGCCTGGCTCACCATCTCGACGCTGCTCACCGGCCTCGTCGTGTACGCCGTGAGCTGGCTGCTCATCATGGTGGCCGAGACGCATGCCGCGCGCGGCGAGCTGGCGGACGCCGCCGTCGAACGGGAACGGCTGCGCATGGCACGCGAGCTGAACGAGGTGCTGGTGGACGGCCTGTCGCAGGTGGCGCTCAAGGGCGTGCTGGCGTGCCGCCTGATGAGCACGTCCCCCTCCCGGGCGCACACGGAGCTGGAGCGGATCCTTGACTCGCTCAGACGCATGCTGGCCGACGTACGCCATGTGGCCAGCGACTACCGCAACATCTCCTTCACCGGCGAGGTCGACTCCGCGCAGGCGATACTCACGGCGGCCGGGATCGAGGTCAGGGCCGATCTCCGGCTCGGAGCCCTGGACGACAGGACCGACACGGTGCTCGCGACCATGCTGCGCGAGGCGGTCACCAACATCCTGCGCCACAGCACCGCCCGCCATTGCGTCATCGAGGGCGCGGACGGCCGGCTGACCATCGCCAACGACGGGGTGGACCTTCCTTCCGGCCCCCGTACGGTCCACAACCAGCATGGTCTGGGCGATTTGGAGCGGCGCCTGGACGGCGTCGGCGGTCAGCTGGAGGCACGCGTCGAGGACGGGTGGTTCAAGGTGACCGCTCGTTTGTGACGGCGGCGCGTTTGCGCCTGCCGCTGTGGCATATAGGTTGCTTAGGGGTGACGTGCAGGGGGCGGAATGCTGGAGCTGAAGGTCCTGATCGCCGAAGACGTGCACATGGTGCGGGGAGCGCTGGCCGCGTTGCTCACTCTGGAACCCGACATCTCCGTGGTGGCCGAGGTCGAGTGCGGTGACATGGTCGTTCCCACGGCGCTCAAGACGAAGCCCGACGTGGCCGTCATCGACATCGACATGCCGCGCATGGACGGCCTGACCGCCGCGCAGATCCTGCACGAGAAGCTGCCGTCCTGCCGCACGCTGATCCTCACCGGCATGGGCCGCCCCGGCACGCTCAGGCGGGCACTCGCGGTGTCGGTGTCCGGCTTCCTGCTCAAGGACGCGCCCGCCGACCAGCTCGCCGCCGCCGTCCGCGGCGTCGCGGCGGGCCGCCGCATCGTCGACCCCCAGCTCGCCCTGTCCGCCTGGGACATCGGCGAGAACCCGCTGTCAGGGCGCGAGATCGAGGTCCTGCACCTGGCGTCCAAGGGGGCGGAGGCGGAGGAGATCGCGGCCACGCTGCACCTGTCGGTGGGCACGGTGCGCAACCACCTGACCAAGATCGTCACCAAACTCAACGCCCGCAACCGCGTGGACGCCATCCGCATCGCCACCGAGGCCGGCTGGGTCCACTGAGCGTTGCGACGCTTCGTTCAACGGAATACTGTCGCCCCATGCCGAGGGGAACTTCTGAAGTCAGCGAGCCGATGTACTTCGTGCTCACCGCCCTGCGTGCGGGCCCGCTGCACGGACACGCGATCAGCAAGTCGATCAAGGAACTGTCCGCAGGCAGGGTGCAGCCGTCGGTCGGCACCCTCTACGGCATCCTGGAGCGGCTCAACGAGCGCGGCGTGATCACCGTCGACCGCGAGGAGACGGTCAACGGCCGCAACCGCCGCTACTTCCGCATCACCGACGAGGGCCAGGCGCTCGTGGAGGCCGAGGCGAGGCGGATGCACGAGGCCGCCGCGCTCGTCCTGCGGCCCTCCAGCTCATGACGGTTGTCCCGCAGGCCCCACAGTCGTCGCAGAGCCCCCGAAGCTCGCAGGATCCGCGAAGCCCCGAGAGCCCGGAGAGCCCGGAGAGCCCGGAGAGCCCGGAGAGTCCGGAGAGTCCGGAGAGTCCGGAGAGCCCTCAGGGTCCGCGAAGCCCCGAGAGCCCGCAGGGCGGGGCGCTGGAGCGCCGCTACCGCGCGCTGCTGCGGGCCTATCCGCGCTCCTACCGCGCGGCGCACGGTGACGAGCTGCTCGACGTCCTGCTGGAGTCGGCGGACCCCGGCAGGACCGTGCCCGTGCCGAGGGAGGCGTGGGGCCTGCTGGCGGGCGGCGTGCGCAGCCGTGTCGTGCACCTGGCGGCCGGCAGTCCCTGGAAGGACGGCCTGCACCTCGGCGTGACGGCCCTGGCGGCGGTGCAGCTGGCGGCGCTGCTGCCGTACGCGGGGTCGCTGCCCCTGTGGACGGCGGTGTCGGCGCTCGCCCTGCTCGCCGTCCTGCGCGGGTGGGTGTGGGCGGCGGTTCCGCTCACGCTGGCCGTCGGCATGAAGGCGGTGGCGATCGCGGGTGGCCGGCAGATCTTCGACCTCACGCTGCTGCCCGTCTATCCGTCGCCGCTCGGCGATCACGCGCTCTTCGCCGACGGCGACCCGTACGTGGTGGCGGGCGGATACGCGGTCACGCTGGCCGGCCTGGGGGTGCTGGCGGCGCGCGGACGGCCGCTGCGTGCCCGGTCGTGGTGGTGGTGCGCGGCGGTGCTGGCGGCGGCGTGGTCGGGTCCGCACTGGATGGTGGAGGAGGGCCCGCTGTCCCTCTCGCTCAGCAGGATGGCCGTGGAGGCGGTGGCGTTCGGGCTGGCGGCCTGGGCCGGATATCTGACGCGCGACCACCGGTGGGCGCTGGCCGCCGGCATCTATCTGGCGGTGACCTCGGGTGACCTGGTCGTGCACGCGTCCGAGCTGACCGGGCAGCACCTGGCCTACTGGGGCGTGCTCGCCGTGCTGGCGCTCTGGGCCGCCGGCACGCCCCTGAGACAGCGGCGGCACTGCCTGGATTGACCATGCTCCGTTGAACGGAGTATGGTCGGGCACCATGCCGTACAGACTCCACGTGCGCACGCTCCTGCCCCTGGCCGCCCTGGCCCTGCTCTGCGGCTGCGGGGGCGCCGCAGAGACCGCCGCGCCGTCGCCGAGCGCGACGAGCGACAAGAAGCACCGGCTCGAAGCGGCCAAGGCCGACTGCATGAAGCAGCAGGGCTTCAAGTACGTCCCGTACGTCTCGCACCCCCAGGTGCAGGACACCGACGAGAGCCGCAAGCGCGCCGCAGGCGACTACCAAGCAATGCGGAAATTCCGCCAGAAATACGGGTTCGGGATATTCGCGACGTACGTCTATCCCAAGGAGATGGGCAACCCGGCGGTCAAGCCCGACGACCCCCAGGTCAACCCCAACTGGGCGATCCAGTCCTCGCTCTCGAAGGCCCAGATGGGCGCCTACAGGAAGGCCCTGGACACCTGCGTCGTCACCGCGGCCAACCAGGTGCTCGGCCTGAAGCTCAAGCCGGGCACCGACTACTACGCCGAGCAGTACGACGCCCGCCGCCGCGAGCTCAAGAGCGGCGTCGACGGCGACCCCGAGCTGATCAGGCTGGCCGGCGCCATGGCCGCCTGCCTGAAGGGCAAGGGCCACGCGATCAGCGACGCCACGCCGCTGGCGATGGCCGAGCGCGGGCCCGAGACGTTCCGCGTCCAGGAGGACAGGCTGGGCCGGGCGCAGCGGGACGACGTGCCCGACGTCGCGCCTCCGGCGAAGGAGGGCGAGCCGCCCATGACGTACGCGCCCACCCTCACCCCGGAGGAGGCGCGTCCCTACCTGAACAGGGAGATCAAGGCGGCGCTCGACGACCTGGAGTGCGGCAGGGACTTCTACCCCGCCTACCTGCCGCGCCAGGCGGCGATCGACGAGCAGGTCAACGACCGGTTCGGCATGTGAAGCCGCCATGAAGTCGCCACGCAGGCTCTTGGCCGGCGTCATCGCCGGCGTCGTCGTCATCGCCGGCGTCGTCGTCATCGCCGCCGCGGGCTGGGCGCTGAGCACCCGGTTACGCTCGCCCGCCGACGAGGCGGCCCGCAGAGCCGCGCCCAGGCCCTCGCTCGTCACCGCCGCCGTCGAGCGCCGCAAACTCGTCAGCACCGTCGTGACCAGCGGCACCCTGGAGTACGGCTCGCCCCTGCCCATCACCCTCGCCGGAGCGGTCGGCGGCGCGGCGGAGCTGCAGAGGGCGACCAGGGCGCCGCGCAAGGGCCGCATCAAGGAGGGGGCGGTGCTGATGGAGGTCAACGGCCGCCCGGTGTTCGCGCTGCGCGGCTCCGTGCCGATGCACCGCACGATCGCCCCGGGCAGCAAGGGCGCCGACGTCAGGCAGCTGCAGCGGGCGCTGCGCAGGCTGGGCTTCGGCGGGCCGCTGACGGGCGTGTTCGACCAGGCCACGATCGCCGCCGTCACCAGGATGTACACGAAGAAGGGGTACGAGGCCCAGCAGCCGTCGCTGGCCGACCGGCAGGCGTACGACACGCTGCGCAAGGCCGTACAGACGGCGCAGGAGACCCTCGCGACCGAGCAACAGGCGCTCGACCAGGGCCGTGACGTGCTGCCGCTGAAGGTGAAACTCGACAACGCCGAGGCGGACATGACGGCGGCGAAGCGGGCGCTGAAGCAGGCCGAGGAGCGGCGGCTGACGCCCGAGGACGAGGCGAAGCTGGCGGCGGCCGACGCGGCCGTACGCGCGGCGGAGGAGAAGCTGGCGGCGGCCGAGCAGGAGCTGGAAGCGGCCAGGACCCGGCCGACGCCCACCCCCACCCCCGCCCCAACTCCCAGCCTCACCTCCACCCCCACCCTCATCTCCGCGAGTCAGCCGCCCGCTGACACGAGCCTGTTGCGGATGCGGGTCGACAACGCCAGGGCCGACCTCGCCGCCGCCCACGAGGCGCGCGGCCTGGCCATGGAGGAGGCGCGGCAGGCCAGGGAGAAACGGCTGGAGGAGCTGCGCAAGGCCGTACGCACCGCCAAGGAGAGCCTGGTCACGGCCCAGCAGGCGCTGCGGCAGGCGAGGAGGTTGTCACCCACCAGGCTCAAGGTGGCGGGCGCCAGGAAGGATGTGGCGGCGGCCGAGGAGATGCTGGCCGAGTACGCCCGCACGTACGGCACCTCGGTCCCGCCCGGCGAGGTGGTGTTCCTGCCGAAGCTGCCCGCCCGGGTGCAGAAGGTGTCGGTGAAGGCGGGGCAGCGCGTCGAGGACGAGGTCGCCACTGTCACCAGCTCGTCGTTCATGGTGACCGCGAGCGTGGAGGCGGCGGAGTCGGAGCTGCTGCGCGCCGGCATGGAGGCGAGCATCGAGCTCGGCACGGGCAGGACGTATCGGGCCACGCTCGCAGCGGTCGGCGACCGGGCGAAGGTGCCGGACGCCGAGGAGCCGCCTGAGGGCGCCGTACCGATCCTGCTCACGCCCGCCACGAGCAAGGCGCTCAAGGCCGGTACGGCGGTGACGGCGCGGGTCACCGTGGGCGCGACCGAGGAGCCGGTGCTGGTGGTCCCGGTGGCGGCGGTGATCACCTCGGCCGACGGGAAGGCCCGCGTACGCGTCGAGCACGCGCCCGACGAGACCGAGGACGTCGAGGTGCGCACGGGCCTGACCGCGGACGGGAACGTCGAGGTCACCGGCGCGCTCAAGGAGGGCGACCGGGTGGTGGTCGGCGGTGCCTGAGCCGGTCATCGAGCTGACGGAGGTGTGCAGGGAGTTCCCCGCGCAGCCGCCGGTCCGCGCACTCGACCGCGTCACGCTGCGGGTGTGCAGGGGCGACTATCTGGCCATCACCGGCCCGTCGGGGTCAGGCAAGTCGACCCTGCTCAACGTGCTCGGCCTGCTCGACCGGCCGAGCACCGGCAGCTACCGGCTGGACGGCGTCGAGACCACGACCCTGCGCGACGGCGCCAGGACCCGGTTGCGCGCCGACCGCATCGGCTTCGTCTTCCAGGCCTTTCACCTGCTGTCCCACCGCAGCGTCGTGGAGAACGTCATGCTCGCCGAGGTCTACCGCCGACGGCCGGGCTCGATCAGGCAGCGGCGCGCGCGGGCGATGGCCGCGCTGGAGCGGGTCGGCGTCGCCCATCGCGCCGGCTTCGCGCCCGGCCTGCTGTCCGGCGGCGAACGCCAGCGCGCGGCCATCGCCAGAGCCCTCGTGGGCGAGCCGTCCCTGCTGCTGTGCGACGAGCCCACCGGCAACCTCGACAGCCGCAACACCGAGGCGGTGCTCGGCCTGTTCGACGAGCTGCGCGGGCAAGGGCTGACGATCGTGGTGATCACGCACGAGCAGGAGGTCGGCGCGCGGGCCGGGCGGCGGGTGCGCATCACCGACGGCGTGCCGGTGGAGGAGGCGTGATGCACGTACGCGACCTGATCGGCGAGTCCGTCGCCGGCATGCTCGCCAGGCCGGTGCGCTCGGCGCTCACCACGCTCGGCACCGTGCTCGGCATCACGACGCTCGTCGTCACGCTCGGCGTGGCCGCGACGGCGGGCAACCAGATCGTCGGCCGCTTCGACGAGCTGGTGGCCACGGCCATCACCGTGGAGGTGCCGGAGCAGGAGTTCGAGCCGCTCGTGGAGTGGACCGCGATCGACCGGCTGACCAGGCTGCGCGGCGTCGAGTCGGCCGCCGCGGTGGCCGAGAGCGACGACGGCTCCAACCTGTCCGTGCGCTCCAACGACATCGTGGACCCGTCCAGGGTCACCACGCAGTCGCTGACCGTGCTGGCCGCGACGACCGGGCTGCCCGAGGCGGCGCGCGGCCGGATGCTGCAGGGCCGCTTCTACGACACCGGACACGTCCGGCGGGGCGACCGGGTGGCGGTCATCGGCGACCAGGCGGCCAGAGCGCTCGGCGTCACCCGGCTCGACCGGTCACCGGCGATCTTCATCGGCAGGCACGCGTACACGGTGATCGGCATCATGGGCGACCTGCGCCGCGAGCGGAACCTCAGCACGGCGGTGATCGTCCCGCCCACGGCGGGCCGGCAGTTCGGCCTCCGCGACGTCACCCGGGTGCTGGTCAACACCACCTTGGGGGCCGCCGGGCTGATCGCCGGCCAGGCCCCCGCCGCGCTCAGCCCCGGCAACGCGGACATGCTGCACGTGGTCGCGCCGCCCAGCCCCACCAGGGCCCGCGACCAGGCGCAGGACGACGTGAACGCGCTCTTCCTCATCCTCGGCCTGGTCTCGCTGGTGGTGGGCGCCGTCGGCATCGCGAACGTCACCCTGGTCACCGTCATGGAGCGGGTGCCGGAGATCGGCCTGCGCCGCGCCCTCGGCGCCGCCCGCCGGCACATCGCCGCGCAGTTCCTGCTGGAGTCGACGCTGATCGGGCTGATCGGCGGCGTGGTCGGCGCCGCGCTCGGCGTGGTCACCGTGGTCGCCGTGGCGGCCGCCAAGCAGTGGACGCCGCTCCTGGACGTCCGCCTCGCCATCGCCGCGCCCGTCGCCGGCGCGGTGGTGGGCCTGCTGGCCGGCCTCTACCCGGCCCTGCGCGGCGCCAGGATGGAGCCGGTGGACGCCCTGCGGTGAGCTGCACACCATTAAGGTGACGCCATGCAGGTCGCGAGCACGTTCGAGGAGGCGCTCGGCAGGGCGCACGCCCGTGGCGACTGGTCCGCCTGCTCGGAGCTGCTGCGCACCGCCGCCTTCGCGCTCCCGATCGGCGACGAGGCGGCGCGGGGTGAGACGCCGGCGGTCTGGCCCACGTTCACGGCGGACGGGCGCACGTGGCTGGCCGTGTTCACCTCGCCGGAGTCGATGGGTGAGGTGGCCTCCCACTTCCGGGTCGTGACCCTGCCGGAGCTGGCGGCCCGCTGGCCCAACCCGCACTGGGGGCTGGCGGTCAACCCGGGGCGGCCGGTCTGCTTCTCCCTGGAGCCGGGGACGGTGGCCAGGCTCGCCGCGCCGACGCTGCGGGAGGTCGTGGCAGCGGCGCCGGACGCGGGCGTCCCGATCGTGCAGAAGCTGCTGCGCCCGTTCGACGTCCTGGAGCTGCTGAGCACGGGGGAGCCGCGGGTGTCCGGCTACTGCCACCTCGCGACGGACGTGGCGCACCTCACGCGGCCGGCCGCCCTGGCGGAGGCCCTGGCCAGGGACGAGGCGCTCACCCGCGACGGCACGGTGAACATCCTGCGCTGGCCGGCCGTCGGCCTGTCCCTCTACCGCACGCCCTACGGCGGGACGGACGAGCAGAGCATGCGGGCCGTCGCCGGGTGGGTCGTCGAGGAGCCGCCGTTCGTCGGGATGGGCCTCGCGCCCAGCGCCGACGAGATCGTCAGGGAGTACAAGATCGACGGCATCCTGCTGCCGTACGGGGCGGAGATTTTGGAGCTGGGTGCCGACGGCGTGGAGCGGCTGCGCGCGCAATTCGACGCCGATCGCGGGAAGTGGCTGGTGGAGGAGCCCGGATGAGCTATCGGGCCTCCTGGAGGGGAGCCGTGTACGACGCCGCTCCGCAGCTGCTGGAGGACGGGCTGTGGATCCGGCTGCGCCGCGCGTCGCCCGCCGCCGGGTTCGAGCGGCTGGCGGACGATCTGTACGTCAGGCCCGTCCCCGCCGCGGAGTGCGCCTGGGTACGCCACGTCATCACCGTCTGCACCTGGCGGGACGCGCCGTTCCGGCTGTGCGCGCAGCGGGGGGACAAAGTGCTCATCGAGTACGTCGGCGCGCAGGTCACCGTGGCCAAGGAGCTGGACCTCGACCGGATCGACCGCGGTGTCCACAGGCTGTGGGTGCCCAGGGCCGAGGTCGCGGAGGTGCAGGAGCTGCCGGTGGATGTCCTGTTGTGACGGGTGTTGTCATTGGTACGTTACCGGGCAGACACTTTGGGGGATATGTCGATGAACGTTGATGCGGGCGGGCTGCAGGCCTACACCGACGAGCTCCAAGCCCGGTTCATGCGGTTGCAGAGCGAGGCGCTGTCCCTGAACGAGCAGGCCCGCGCCGTCGAGGTCACGGAGAAGTCGGCGGACGGCCTCGTCTCCGCCACCGTCGGCGCCCGCGGCGAGCTGATCAGCCTCGACCTCGACCCCCGCGTGTTCCGCCGCCCCGACGCCCGCGGACTCGCGGACACGATCAAGGACACCATCCACCGGGCCACGCTCGCGGCCCAGGAAAGGGTGGTGGAGATCTTCGCCTCGATCGTGCCCGCCGAGCAGATGCGGGCGCACGTCGAAGGCGACGTCGAGGCCCTCATGCGGCAGCTGGCCGGCCAGATGGCCGAGGGGGACGGTCACCGGTGAGGAACGAGGAGGGCACCGAGATCACCGAGCCGATCTCGACCGGCATCTCCCAGTTCGAGCTCATGGCGAGTGATCTGGACACCGCCTACCGGTCGGACGAGACGGAGCTGCGCGGACTGCTGGCGGCCAAGATCTGGGGCACGGGAGCGGCCGGCACCGCGTTCATCCAGGCCCTTGAGGCGAACGGCGGCCTGGACCTGTGGCTCTACGACACCGGCGCGCTCGTGCAGGACATCAACAGGACACCGGCCAAGTTACGCAAGGCCGTCGGCAACTCGCTGAGCACCGACGCGGCGCTGGCCCAGCGCACGGCCCGCATGCTCGGCCCCGCCTGACGGAGCGCGACGTCGGATGGCGACAACGAAACCGGTCAACCCCAGTTACGTCCCAGGCAGAGGCGCGCCGCTCCGGCGGGTCCCCACCACCGAGGTACGCCCGGCCTGGGAGACGTCGGCGTTGCCCGACTGGGTCAACTACACGTTCATCCCGCTGTTCACGGCGGGCGAGCCGTGGCCCGCCGACACCAGGACGGTGGAGCTGGGCCGGGCGGCCCAGTTGTTCGACTCCCTGGCGGCCACCATGGGCGACGCGGTGGACAAGACAGGCACCGCCGTCGGCGCCATCGACGCCGGATACACCTCCCCGGCCAAACCGCCCGCGTTCACGGTCATCCGCCGGCAGTTCGACGACAAAACCGGCGTCGTCGCCAAGGCGAACCAGGCCGCGCAGCTGGCCGAGCACTTCGCCTCCTTCGCGCTGGAGGCCGACTTCACCAAACGGTCGATCAACATCGCCTTCTGGGTGTCGGTCACCGCGGCCGCGCTCGGCATCGTGGCCGTCAGCAGCCCCTTCGCGGCGCTGGTCGTACGCCTGTCCGCGCAGCTGGGCAGCGTCCGTGCCCAGCTGCTGCTGCGCCGGCTGCTGCTCGTCGCCGGCCGCGCGGGACCCGCCACGGGCGCCGGCCGGACCGTGCTCGCGGCCGGCGCCGGCAGCCGCTTCCTCGCGTTGGAGCTCGCGACGGAGATGCCAGAAGAGCTCCTGGAAGGTCTGGCCAGCCTGAAGGCCCAGCGCGACCAGATCAAGGAGGGGCTGCGGGACGAGTGGGACTGGCAGCTGACCAACGCCATCATCGTCGGCACCGTCATCGGCACCGCGACCGGCGTCTGGCTCGGTCGCCACATGGCCGGGTACATCGACCGGCTGCCCGGCATCGGCACGCTGTACCGGACGGCGGGCGCCCGCACCGGGGTGCTGCCCGCGTTCCAGCGCTATCCGAGGGCCGTGCTCGCCACTGCCCTGCCGAACGTGCCCGGCTCCGTGGCGGGCCAGGTCGGGGCCGGGGTCCTGGTGTACGGCGATCCCGGACGGATCACCCTGGAGTCGCTGGTGGGCGCCGCCGCTGCCGGCGGGTTCCGGGCGAACACGTACAGCCCGTTCAACGTGCACGTCATGGGCGCGGCCGTCCGCCCGACCACGACCCTGTCGAACTACGCCGCCAGCATGGGGACGCACCTCGCCGGGACGACCACGGACGGGTACCGCCCGGCCACGCACGGGACCGGACCGTCGCCGGACGGGCCCCGGCCGGCCGCCACAGCGCCGCCGCAGGTCGTCCCGCACCAGTGGGCCACGCCGGACCTCTCGGTGCAGACCACCCGCGACGTCACGGACACCCTTCAGCAGCGGCTCACCACCGGTGACCTGCAGCGCCTGCTGAACGGCGACCGCTCGCCGCGACCCACCTCACCGACGCCGCACATGTCGCCGGCTCAAGACGTCCAGCACCCGAGCGCTCCGGCCCGGCACCAGGCCCCGCCGCACCCCCAGAACCAGGCTCAGCCCGCTGAGGGCCAAACCACGCCCCAGCCGAAAACCGCCACCCCCCTCGCACCCGCTCCATCCGAGCAGAACGCCCAAGCCATGCCGGACGCCCAAGCCGAGCAGCGCGCCCAAGCCGAGCAGCGCGCCCAAGCCGAGCAGCGCGCCCAAGCCGCGCCGGACGGCCGTACCGCAGCCACAGCCGACGTCACGGCCGCACCCCCCGTGACTGTCACGGACCTGTCCACGCAGGCCGACTCCGACCGCCCGTCGCAGGACGACCCGGCCGCGGGCCGGCACGCACAGGCCGCGAGTCACCGTCCGGACGGTCCGGCCGCGGCCGCGCAGGGCGGGCCCCGCAACACCGACCTGGACCCCGACACCCGGCCACCGCTGCTCCCTCAGCACGACGAGCGGACCCTGGCCGCGCTGCGCGACGGCAACGCGTACGCCATCGACCCGAAGAAGGCGCTCAAGGCATCGCAGTGGGCCGGCCTCCGCCGGTTCCCCGGCGAGGTGGTCGAGGAGCGGGAGCACCGCAAACGAGTGCTGTCGCTGCTCCAAGTGCGCCTGATGGACGTGACCGACGAGGCGGGGACGACCCACCCCATCACCGAGTTCACCCTCCGGGTCCGGTTCAGGGCTCCCGACCTGAGCAGGGAGGAACTGCTGAAGGAGCAGTCGGACCTCCTCGACTCCATCGATCTGTTCTACAACCACCAGCACAGGCTCCGCGACGGCTCCCAGCTGCACCTGCGGGTGGAGCTCGTGGAGGCCCAGGGGAACGAGCCCGCCGTCCTGCTGGCCCCCGACACCGGGCGACGACCCGACTACGCCCACTTCGCCGTCGGCCAGGCCATCACCTTCTACGCTCACGAGCTGGGCCACCATCTGGGCTTCCCGGACGACTACGTGGACGAGACCGCATACGGGCGGCGCACGCTGACCGCCCCCTACGTCCAGCGGGATCGCACCCTCATGGGCGCCGACCGGCCTTTCTGGCCCTCATCGGCAAGAGTCGTGCGTGACCACCAGGGACGCGAGTTCCCAGCGGTGGTCGGCCTGCGCCCGCGTCACCTGGAGATCCTCTCCGACCTGGCGGAGACCAAGGAGGTCACCGTCCCCCGGCGTCGCGACAGCCGCCGGCGCACCGATCGGACCACGACGGTGTCACGCGACCTGCCGGTCGTCGCCGGTCCCGCGAGTCCGGCGGTGCCGCACGAGACGATCCACCTGCCGGCGCCCACGGCGGAGAGCACCAGGCTGCCCGACCACGTACGCGACCTGCTGGAGAGGTTCCCGGTCAGCGGGCCCGAGTTCTTCCAGCACGCGCTCAGGCTCGACCGCATGGCGGCCCTGCACCGGGACGTCCCGGTCGCGGACCTGACCCGGCACCATCTCGCCTACACCGACGCGCTGATCTCCACGGCGGTCGCCATGTACAACGCGGTGCCCGACCACGCCTTCGACGGCCCCGACCTCACCCGCTTCCGTGCTCTGCTGGAGCTGGTCGCCGACCAGGACGGCGCGGTGCCGGACGCCCGTACCCTCGTCCGTCAGCTGGCGGATGCGATGGACGTGGACCGGTTCCTCATCCGTGACGTGGAAGGGCTGTCGCGCTTCGCCGAGTGGTACCGCGCCACGGGCGGCCAGCGCTTCCCCGGCGAGCGGGGCGTGAAGGCGCTGACGCGCGCCGCCGGTGAGCTGTTCGGCGACGTCGAGGGCACAAGGGCCGTGGTCGAGGTCGCGCACCTGTTCGCGTCCGTGGCGGAGCTCTCACCGTCCATGGCGTACGGCGAGGTGGGCAGGCACTTCGGCGTCGTGGTGGACGCGGTCCGCGAGGCGCTCGCCGCGAGGGAGCCGGGCACGAAGCTGTCGGGCTACGACCTGGCTCAGCTGGTCGAGAGCGCCGTGACCAACGCACGGACCGCCGCCCCCGTGGCACGCGACACCCCGGACCCGGGCGCCACCGCGTACGCACCGGAGAACCCGGTCGATCCGCTCACCGGGTCACCCGTGCGCGGCCCGCGAGGACGCGCCGGTTTCGCCGGGCTGCCCACCGGCGCGGTGGCCTTCCACCACGACCCGGACCGGCCGGATCCGGCCGGGTGGCGAGCGCCACGGCCTGCGCGGGAGGTCGAGGTCCGGCCGATCGGGGACTGGTTCGTCGCGGACGGCAGGCGGGCCGCGCTGGACGACCTCACCGTCGCCGAGGCCCGCGCCGCCTTCGACGCCGAGGTCGAGCCGGCCGACCTCGGCAGCCGGTCCATGACCTGGAGCTGGGTGGACGACACCACCTTGCTCATCGGCGACCGGCACATCACCTTCGAGGTGGGGCCGGTCGACGGCGCCGCGCTGAGCCACGTACAGCTGGGCGAGGGCACCGCGCAGGCTCCCGACCGGGTACGCCTGGCCGCCAGGATCGCGCCCGACCAGGCGGCTCCCACCGTCCTGGCCGTCGTCTCCGACGTCTTCCAGCAGCTGACCGCCCCGCGCACCACGATGGCGGCGCTGACCGGCCACCCGGACGGCCGCGACACCTCGCACAACGCCCGCCAGAACGTCTTCCGCCTGCTGTCGCGCCAGTACAGGACCGCGAGCACCCCCGAGGCCAGAGCCGAGCTGCGGGCCAGACTCGACGCCGTCCTCGCGACCTTCACCGAGGGCGTCCCCGAGGGAGCCGGCCGCGAGCGCCTGGACAGGCTCCGCACCCTGGCAGAACCACCGCCGGCCCCCACACCGGCCCCCACACCAGCCACGCCGGCACCCGCCCCTCCGGCGCCGGAACCGCGCAGCACCGACCTCAACCCCGACACGCGCCCACCCCTGCTGCCGCTGCACGACGAGCGCACCCTGGACGTCCTGCGCGACGGCAACGCCTACTCCCTGGACCCGCGCCAGGCGGTCAGAGCGTCACAGTGGGCGCGACTGCGCCAGTACGCGGGCGAGGAGGTCGAGGAACGGCACCCGTGGGAGCGGAGCAGGTCCCGGCTGGAGGTGCGCTCGCTGCGCGTGGTGGACGAGGCCGGCACGACGCACGCCGTCACGGAGTTCACCCTGATCCTCCGGTACGCGGCCGACCCCGCCATGAGCGAGGCCGAGCTGCTCCTTGAGCAGTCGAACATGCTGGACGCGGTGGACGTCTACTACAACCACCAGCACCGCCTGCGCGACGGCTCCCAGCTGCACGTCAGGCTGCGGTTCGTGCCGGCCCAGGGCGACGAGCCCAGGGTCACCTTCCACCCCAGGACCCCGGGCGCCCGCCCCAACGCCGAGCACCTCTACGCCGGCTGGGGGCTCGCACTCGCCGCCCACGAGCTCGGCCACCATCTGGGCTTCGACGACGACTACATGGAGGCGGCCAAGCAGGACCGGCGCACGCTCGCCGGCACCCTGGTGCGGCGCGATCCCAGCTTCATGGGCTCGGAGCGGCTCTGGTGGGCCGAGGACTCCGTCTCGGACGTGTCCGGCAGCCCGTTCCCCGCCAGGGCCGGGATTCGCCACCGTCACCTCATGGCGCTGTCGGCCCTGGCCGAGACCATGGAGGTCACCGTCCAGCGGCGCCCCGGCGCGATGCGTCCCGGGGCCTTCGACCTCTCCTCCGCGCGGACGGAGACCCGGCCGCGCCGGCTGCCGGTCGCCAGGGGCCAGGCCGAGCCCGCCGTCCCGTACGAGACCATGAGCCCGGCCACGCCCACGCCGGACACGATCCGGCTGCCCGAGCACGTACGCGAGCTCCTGGCGGCCTTCCCCGCCCACGGCCGGGAGTTCTTCGACCACGTGCTGCGGCTCGAACGCATGGCGGCCGTGCACCGCGAGGTCACGGTCGGCGACCTCACCCGGCACCACCTCGCCTACACGGACGCGCTGCTCTCCACCGCCGCCGCCATGTACGGCACCTCGCCCGAGTTCCCCTTCAGAGGAGCCGACCTCAGGAGGATCCGCGCGCTGGTCGAGCTGGTCACCGACCAGGACGGCGCCCCGCCACGCGCCCACGCCTTCCTCCGCATGATCGCCCAGGCCATGGGCCGCGACCGGCTCTCCGTCCTGGACGTGGACGGCCTGGCCCGCTTCGTCGAATGGTTCCGCTTCACCGGCGGCCACCGCTACCCGGGCGAACAGGGCGTGGCCGTGCTCCGGCGCGCCGCCGGAGAGCTGTTCGGCGACATGGACAGCACGCGCGCCGTCGTCAAGGTGGCCCAGTTGTTCGCCGCGGCGGCCGACCACTCGCCCCACATCGCCCTCGGCCACGCGGGAGACCGGTTCGCGGTCGTGGCGGAGCGCATCGGGGAGGCACTCGCGGCGCGAGCGCCCGGGCAGTACCTGTCCGGCTACGATCTCGCCACGCTGGTGGCGGAGGCCCTCCCCGAGACCGCGTCCACGGCGGGCACCGAGACCCGTACGGCGGAACCGCCGCCTGGGTGGCAGCCGGGCGACACGGCGCTGCGTAGGGGCCGGCAGGTTGCCATCGAGATGGGCTGGACCGGCCTGCCGGACCTGCGGCTCCGGCAACTGGGCCAGCTCGAGGCCCTGTACGACGCCCGCACCCGCGACCGCCAGGCGGCCATGCGGCGGGCCGAGTTCCGGCTCGGCGGCCGGCGCGGCGTGTACGAGAGCGCGCTGGAGGCGCTGAACTCAGGAAACCCGGAGATCACGCAGGCCCTGTCCACGGGGGATCACCTCCTGTTCAGCGGCGCCCTGCTGGCCCACGCCGCGGCCCGCACCGCGAGCGGAGAGACGCGGTACGCGCGCATCGACGCGACGACCCGGCAGGACGTGCGCGAGTGGCTGTCCGTCACCGAGTTCGACCGGCTCGTGAGCGGCCTGTGGGACCTGCAGGCCGCGGACCCGGAGCTGATCCGGCGGTACGCACCCGGCTTCGCCACCCGGCCCGAGGGCGTTGTCGCGCTGCGTGCCTTCACCGCCGGACACGACACGGAGGTCAACGCGGCGATCAGGCAGGCGCCGGGCTCCGGACGGGGCGCGATCGACGGCTCGATCGACGGCTCGATCGACGGCTCGATCGACGGCTCGATCGACGGCTCGGTGGCGGAGATGTGGGCCGCGTGGCGGCTGCTGCCGCGCCTGGCTCATCCGGTCTCGTTCTGGCTGGACCTGACACCGCAGGAGCTCAGCGCGTGGACCGCCGTGCCGGACTTCATGCTGGACGCCTTCATGCTCGTGACCGCCCAGGCGGCGCACCCCGCGACCAGGGTGCCCGATGGCACGGTGCGCTACCGGTTCGACTTCGACGTGGCGGGCGCGCGCGAGCTCGGGCCGATCACGTGGCAGGCGGGCCTCCGCCAGGTGCTGGCCGAGCCGGGGACCAGGCTCCACGTCACGTTCGTCCCCGAGGAGCGGCGGATCATCCTGTCCGACGGCCCCGCCACCCGCCCGCCCATCAGCGGTCCGCCGCCGGCGCCGGCGGCGCGCAACACGGCACGGGATGAGCCGCCCGGCGGCGACCGGCCCGCACTCACCCCCTTCGCCCCGCCGGCGACCTGGCAGATGAACGAGGAGGCGTGGAAGGAAGGCGACGGCTGGGTGGCGACGAGGGACCGGGATGAGGGGACGCTCCGGCTCTACCGCCCGCTGCGCCTTCGCGGCATCCACGGCGTGCACGTCCTCGACGGCGTCCTGCACGTGCTCCAAGGCGATGGGTGGTTCCGGGTCGAGCAGACGGGCGGCCCGCGGTTGCGCGGCGTCCCACCGGCGGAACTCACGCCGGAGATGGCCGACCGGCTGCGGCAGCCGCCCGGCATCGTCGGCGTACCGGAGGGCTTCTACGTCACGGTGCACGAGGAGCCGGGCCTGCGCAGCATCCGCCACGCCACCGCGGACGTCATCGCCTCCTTCTCCCAGGGACGCCTCGTCGGGCTGCACGTCCCGGTGGGCGACGAGCGACTGGCGGGACTGCTGACCGGAGCCACCGCCCTGGGCACGCTCACCCATCCGGCGACCGGGCTCAGAGGCGTCAGGGTGAACAACGGCTGGATGGAGTTCACGGTGCTGGAGGACGCGTCCGTCGTGGACGCCGAGGTCCTGCTCGTGGACCTCTCCCAGGACCTGCCCGGGATGCGACGGACGGAGGTCGTCAACGAGCCGACCGGATTCGCCCGCGGCGGCGTCAACGACAACGCGGTCATCGCGAACCTCGATCTCTTCGACGGCACGCCGAGGACCGAGGTCGAGCAGCGCCTGCGCGAGCACGGCCTGCTCGGCCGCGCAGAGGACGTGCGCGACGTGCTGGTCAGGGACAACACGCTGGTGCTGGGAGCCGGGCGGACCCACCACGACCTGGCCCAGCCGCTGCGCCGCATCTCCCACGTCCTGCGTCACGTCGATCGCGCCCGCGTCCGGATCGACGGCCACGCGTACGACACGCGCGTGCTGCGCAGGTCCGGCCCGGCCGGCAACCCTCTCGGTCCCGCCGCGCCGGACGACCTCATCGAGGTGGCCAACGTGACGACCGGGGAGCGGCTGACCTTCCACCCGCTGGTCGCGGAGACGGCCGCCTCGCACGGCCTCTACGGAGGCAGGAGATCCCCGGCCCGACTCTCCCCGGAACAGATCATCCGCGTGCTGACGCATCTGAACGAGCGCCTGCCGGACGGCCACCTGGACCAGCTCGTCAGCTACGCCGACAGGGACCTGGACCGCCCTTCCGGCGTGGTCGCCGTCGTCGCGGCGACCACGCCGCCCGGCACCCGCGCGCCGGAGCTCCCCGTCCTGCCCGCGCCGGTCGCGGCCCCGCCCGCGGGAACGCGCCTCCTGGGCGGCAGGTTCGTGGGGAGCGACAACGTGCTGATCGAGTTCGGTGACGGCGGGCGGAGCCTGTGGGCCCGGCTCGGCAGCCCTGACGAGATCTCCCGCATCCAGGTCGACGGCATGATCGCCGTGGAGTACCGCACCGGAAAGGCGCGGGCCGGGTGGTCCTTCGAAGACCACGGCCTGGCGAAGATGTGGGACGTGTTCCTGCCCACCAAAGGGTTCGTCAACGCCAACGAGCGGAATCTACGCGCGCTCGGCTTCCAGCCGCTGATCGACGAGGGCCGGCTGCGGATCATGCGGCTCACGCACGGCACCACGACGATCCTCGCGGTGCTGAACGGCCGGCGGCTGACCGGGCTGTACACCGGCGTCCCCCTCACCCCGTCGCAGCAGCGGCTGATGAACGCGGCGACGATCCACGCGGACGCCGACGGCGGGCTTGAGCTGGAGGTCAACGGCCTCCCCTTCCAGCTCCGGGTCCCGGCCGGCCAGGAGGCCGGGAGCCGCCTGTACAACCCCAACCACCGGGGCGGCTCGGTCTACCTCGACCTGCCTGCCGCCTCGCCGAGAGCGTCCGGTCCCGTGGCGGCCGACGAGGCCGCGCGGATCGAGCAATCGCTCGGCCAGGTGGCCGCCTCGCCCGCGCACCTGCCGGGCTTCCGGCAGCTGGGAGCCACCCCGTTCTGGCAGGGCGGGCCGTTCGTACTCCGCCAGGGAGCGGACTCCCGCGTCGTGCTGTACCGGCGGACCACGGATGCCGCCGCCCGGCAGGAAGACCTCCATGACGTCCACGACGACGGCGCGGGACTGCGCATCAGAGCCGGCGCCGACACCACTCTGGCGATCACCGTGGACGGGCAGCCCGAGACCCTGTACCAGCGGGTACCCGCCCGCGGCGCCCGCCTGATCGGCGGCTCCGCCGACGGGGTGCGGCTGGGCGACGCCCTGGCGGAGTGGACGATCCACCCGGCGGAGCCGCACCTTCGCGACCTGGTGGTGCACGCCGGCCCGGACGCGCTCCAGGCCGCGCTGGACGCCGCGCCGACCGGCCGGCTCGACGACATCCGCACCCTTGAGCGGCAGTTCGCCTACCAGGTCACGCAGGGCTGGCGGAGCGACGTGCCCGGGGTGGTCCGGCACGACGACCACCTCGTACGGACGCAGGGAGCGACGCACGCCCAGCACGCGCTGCCGCTGCGCCTGATCAGGCACCTGGACGACGTGCTGCCGGGCTTCGACCGCGTCACCATCGGCGGGCAGGGGTACGCGGTCAGACGGGAGATGCCGCTGTTCCCCCCGCGATCCCCGTACGGTGACCTGCTGGACTACAGCCCCGACTACGTCGTCACGAACCTCGTCGACGGCACCGAGCTGCGCTTCCCCGGCCGGGCCGGCGAACTGATCGCCGCGCACGGCTTCTACGGCGACAACACGTACATGCGGCGCGTGGACCCACAGGCCATCGCGGTCATGTTCCCGTGGGCGGCGCCCACCGACGCGGGCATCTCAGGGCTCCTGCCCGGCTCGGCCACGGCCTCCGGGCCTGACCGGCCCGGCGGCGGCCGGCTCGGCGCCAGTCCGTACTGGAGAGGCGTGTCGCAGCTGGTCGGACGGTCCGGTGACGGCGATCCCGTGCTCTATCTGAAGAGAGAGCTGAAGGTCTTCGACCGTGGCATCGTGCGGCTGGACGTGGAGCCCGGAGCCGAGGGCGGTCCGGCCCTGCTGGTCACCCTCGACTCCTACAGCGACGAGTCGTACCTGATCCCCATGGGCGACGTACGGGCGGGAGCGCAACAGACGCAGAGCCCCACCATCACGTACGCACAGCGCCGGCAGTCCCCCCAGGAGCAGCTGGAGAGCGCCGGCTTCCACGTCATCCACGCCGAGGACGACCTGCGCATCCTGCGCTACGCCTGGTCCGGCGGCGAGATGCTGGCCGTCCTGGTCGGTGACGAGCTGGACGGACTCTTCAGCCGCGAGCAGGACCAGGAACCCGAGACCGGCGGCACCTCGAACCGGATCGACCTGCTGATCAACCGGAAACCGTGAGAGCCCTTCCAGCCATCGGTGAGCCAGGCCAGATCCGCTTGGTGGCGCTTCGCCACAGGGCGTGGATGTACTCCGGCGCGCCGCCGGAGAGCTGTTCGGCGACATGGACGGCACGCGCCGTGGTCAACGTCGCCCAGCCGTGAAGAGACCCTCGCGGGGACTGAGCCCTAGATGGGGTCGTCGAGGGCCGCGAGCTGAATCTGAACCCGTTCTGCGTCGGCGCCGCGCTGCTGGGCCCGGTACAGATCGAGAGCCTGACACCAGGACTGCCGGGCCGGTTCGGGACGGTCGAGCGCCGCCTGGGTGTGGCCGATCCGGTCGAGGGCGTCCGCTTCGTTGTAGGTGTGACCGAGATCCTGGAACAGGGCGCGGGCCCGCTCGTAGTGGCCGAGCGCCTCGACGTGACGGCCGGTGTGGTGGGCGAGGTACCCGAGGCTGTGCAGCGTGTCGGCCTCGCCTTCGACATCGCCGTGCCGCTGATAGATGCGTAACGCCTCCTCGCACTGCCCGCGCGCCGTGTCGTACCGGCCCAGCTCGGCGTGGAACCAGCCGGCGGTGGCGAGCGCGTCCGCCACCCACACGGGGTTGTCCAGCGTCCGGTACAGGTGCGAGGCGCGCATGACGTGCTCCACCGCCGACTCGTCGGCGCTCCGCGCCTTCTCCACCCACCCGTAGGCCATGTGCGTGTGAGCCTGGGCCGCGGTGTTGCCGGCGCGCTCGGCCAAGGACAGCGCGTGTTCGAGGTGGCGCACAGCTTCGGCGTGCCCGTCCAGCTGGGCCCAGGTGCCGCCGAGGTAGCGATGGGCCTCGATCTGGGCGGCGACGTCACCCAGCCGTTCCGCGGCGGCCAGGGCGGCCTGCCAGATGGTGAGCTCCTCGTGCCAGCGCCCGCGCCGCCGCTGGAAGGTGCGCGACGCCCAGGCGAGCTGCCACACCGAGGCGTGCAGGCCCTCGTCGGCCATCATGCGGTGCGCGGCGAGCAGGCAGTCGTGCTCCGCGTCGAACCACGACAGCGCCGCCGTCTGGTCCTCCAACGGCTCGGGGCGGCAGCCCTCGGCCGGGGCGCCGATCTCGATCGGCTCGCGGTGCGGCTGCAGCAGGCGGTCGCCGGCGTAGGCGGTGTGGACGTAGAAGTCGGCCAGCCGTCGCAGGGCGGCGGCCCAGGCGTCGTCGGACAGGCCGCGCCGGGCCTGCTCGGACGCGTACACGCGGATGAGGTCGTGCATCCGGTGACGGCCGCGTACGTGCTGCTGGACCAGATGCGCACCGTCCAGCTCCCGCAGCGCCTTGGCGGTACGGGGTGGCGGCCATCCGGCCAGGGACGCGGCGGCCGCGAGGCTGACGTCCGGCCCGGGGGCCAGGCCGAGCAGGGCGAGCAACTCGGCGGCGTCCGCGCTGAGGCCGTGCTTCGACCAGGAGAGCACGGCCCGCACGTCGGTGTCCGCCTCGCCGGTGTCCAGCGCGTCCAGCCGGGTCGAGTGATCCCGGAGCTCCTCGGCGAACACCGACAGCGGCAGGCCGGGATGGGTGAGGATGCGGGCGGCGACGATGCCCAGCGCCAGGGGCAGGCCGCAGCAGTAGCGCAGCAGGTCGCGCACCACCTCCGGCTCGGCGGCGAGCCGGTCCGCGCCGAGCCGGCGGGTGAGCATTTCGTGCGCCTCGGCCTCGCCGAGCACGTCCAGGATGATCGGGCGGGCGCCGTGGGCGGCGATGAGACCGGTCAGTTTGTTACGGCTGGTGATGAGCACGGTGCAGGTGGGGCTGCCTGGCAGCAGCGGCACCACCTGACCGCTGGTGGCGGCGTTGTCCAGGACGACCAGCATCCGCCGGCCCGCGACGAGACTGCGATACAGCGCCGCCTGCGCGTCGAAGTCTTTCGGGACCGCGCTGGGGTCGACGCCGAGCGCGTCGAGGAAACCGCGCACGGCCGCGACCGGGGACGTGGGTTGCGCGCCGGGGGAGAAGCCCTGGAGGTTGACGTACAGCTGCCCGTCGGGGAACCGGCCGGCCTGTTCGTGCGCCCACTGCAGGGCGAGCCACGTCTTGCCGATCCCGCCCGCGCCCTCGATCGCGAAGGCCGCCATGGACGTCCCGTCCCTGGCCGCGTCGTCCAGCGCGGCGGTGAGCGCACGCAGTTCCCGCTCCCGGCCGGTGAACAACCGGGGCGGCGCGGGAAGCTGCCGCGGCGTCGGCGACGTCCCGTCCTCCGACCCGCCGTCCGGGAGGTCCAGCGCCGGATCAGCGGTCAGGATCTGCTGGTGCAGCCGCCGCAGCGGCGGGCTCGGATCGGCGCCCAGCTCCTCGGCCAGCCGGTCGCGCAGGCTCTGGTAGCGGTCGAGTGCGTCACCCTGCCGGCCGCCGCGATAGAGCGCGAGCATGAGCTGCCCCGCCAGCCGCTCGTCGAGCGGCCGCGCCGCCGCCGCCGTGTGCAGCGCGGCCAGCACCTCGTCATGCCGGCCACGGGCCAGCAGCAGGTCGCTGAGGTCCAGCTCGGCTCCGATCCGCGCGGTCTCCAGCTCGCTTCGCAGCGTGCGCACCCAGGGCGTGTCCAGCTCAGCGAACGCCTCCCCCCGCCACAACGCCAGCGCCCGGCGGAACAGATCGATGGCCACCACCCCGTCATCCGTGGCCCGGGCTTCGCCGATCAGCTCGTAGAACCGGTGCAGATCTACCAGCCCTCGCTCCAGGCAGGCCATGTAACCGCTGGCGTGACGCACGATCCCGACCTCGTCGAAGCCGCCGAGGGCATGCCGCAACCGAGCGATGTAGGTGCGCAGCGTCCCCCTGGCCTGACCGGGCGCACGATCCGCCCACACCCGCTCCACGAGCCGATCCGCCGGAATGGCCTCGTTGGGACTGATCAGCAACGCCGCCAGCACGGACCGCTGCCGCGCCGGCCCCACGTCGAGCGGACACCCGTCCACGTACGCCTCGATGCTCCCCAGCAACCGGAACTCGATGGCCATCCGCCCTCCCATCAGGGCCGCTGTGATCACTCCGCCGAAAGCGCCACGTCAGAGACGTGGCGCTGCACGCTGTCGGCGGCCGAGGACCGAGCGCCACCGAACGCACATGGTCCACCCCGCCTCACGGGTCCCGCAACAAGATCACGCATATCGGCGTCCCCTCGCCGCGGCCCCCGCACCGGCGAGCGCTCAGGAGCGGAGACAGCGATCGACACCGTACGGGCGTCCGAAGGCTGAGCGCCGCTGGTCGTACATGGTCCACAACCATTCCTCGGCTAATGCTCCACATTCGCCTGTTATGAGAGCTTATATGCGCATCCAGACAAAGCGCACGGCCAGGCGTCCCTATCTCACGAATCACGCTGGAGCCATGGGATTGTGGAGCACGGGATTTGTCGCACTCGCCGCCTATCCGTGCGTGCGATGGCCGTACCCTGTCAGCAGGCCGTGTATTGAGGAGCATGAGTATTTCCGCCGCTGACCGAGACCGATAACCGAACATGGAGAGGTGTGCCGAGTGTCCTTCACCGAACAGATCATGCCGATCTTCCGTGTCACTCTGGAGGTGCTGCGTGAAGCCGGGGGCGCGGTGCCCCCCGGTGTCGTACGCGATGCGGTGATCGAACGCGTTGCCATACCTCGTGACCTGCAGAGTCCTGATGCACATGGCGAGATCCGGTGGTGGACCGAGGTCGGTTTCCGCACCGGCGAGGCGGCCTCCTTGGGCTGGATGGCCAAGAGGAACGGCTGGTCGATCACCAGCGACGGGATCAAGGCGCTGGAGGACTTCCCGGGTGACGTCATCTGTCAGGAATTGCGCCGTCAATACCACAATCGGCGACTCTTCAGGGCAGGAGAGTTTCCCAGCGCGTTCGAGCAATATCAACGCAATCTCGGCTATGCGCGGCAGCTCGTGCACGGCGGTCGTAACTTGGAAAGGTTGGGTGTCGGCGCCTTCGATGTCACCGATCTTTACAGGGCGGCATGGACCCAGGCGGTCGCGGCACTTGATCACTGGGTCACTCAAGAGATCATCGACCGAGCAGTAGCTCTCGCACAGAGGCCAGAAGTTCCTCGCCCGAACAACTTCAGCAAGCTGTCCATGCCAGTCGAATTGGTAGAAAAAGTACACCGTAACGGCGAACCGTTGGATGAAGCGTTCCGCGCCGCTCTTGAGGGGTTCTTCGAGTACAAGACCTTCCAGCATCCGGACAAGATCGCGGAGGGCTTCTCCCATGTCAGTAAGATCAAACTGTGGAAGTCGGTCGCTGACAAGCTGACTGACCAAGATCCGAGTATGCCGATCGCGGCCGATGAGATACGCGCCCAACTCACCGAGATCGCAAGGCGCCGGAACAACATCGCGCACACTGCTGATCACGACCCGGACAGCTTCCGCCGTAAGAAAAAAATCACCGCGCGGGAGGCCGAGCAGGCCATCGATGTACTCGAGTCGGTGGTGATCGCGATACTCCAGGCGCTTGGTGACCTGCCGCCGGCTACGGATCCCAGCATTCCCCCAGCCGAAGTCGGCTCTTTGGGGGCGGCTCCGGTCGTGGCTGATGCGAAACGCAGGGGTGTGATCCGGGGGCTGTCGAAATGGACCGAGGAGAGCCTTCTCCACGCCCTCGACGAATACTGTCCTCCTGAAGTGGCCGACACACTCCTCGCTGTGTACCGGCATGCGGAGGGCCATCCGGCTTTCCGCGGCTATTACTTCGGGCAAGGCGTCCACCCATCAGCCACTGCCTGGTTCAGTACCGGCCAGGACGAGGCGGCGGTGTGGAGTATCTATACCGGCGTGAGCAAGTCGGTGCTGTCGATCAACTTCGAGTGGATGCGCAACAGGGGTGTGCCGATGGATCGCCTGGAGCGACTCGCCCGTGCCCTCTCCGTACTCCCCGGATGGGCGGACCTCCCGGAGCGCCTTGCCGCGGCCGACTACGCGAGGAGGCCGTCATCCATCACGCTGGCTCTGGCGAAGCCTGACGCCTCCCACATCATCCTTCGAGCCATGGACGCCCTGCTTGCCGGTGACAAGGTGGCGTGATCGCCGGCTGGGCCGTCGTCTTTGCTCGAAGCGCGGGCGTGACTGCGTGCCGCCGACGGTGTGGGGATGGCCGTTGAACCCTGCCACGCATGTCGTCCCCACCGGCGGAGAGGTTAGGTTAACAGTTTTTTGTAGGCTTACTACAATTGTGTTGATGATCGTATAGCTGTACCTTCGGGGTACAGCGGAGAGCCTTTCGAGGCGGGCCGTGTAACGGCTACGGCTCAGAAAAAGCCGTGCCCCGGGCGGCATGCGAAGCAGAGGCGGACCCGGGGCTTACGACTTCGAGCATATCCCGAGGCACCGCCGTATGACAGCCATGCCTTCGGAGGTGTCGTCTTGCACACTGATCTGCCCCGATGGGTTGAGCGGGTGATCTCGGTACCGCGCTTCGCCCCGTACCTCGGCGCGCTTTCAGGAGATCGCCTGGTGGCATGGGACTTGTATCAGTGGAACGTCCAGGTGTCCGAGGCGTTCTACGGGCCGCTGCACTGCCTGGAGATCTGCCTGCGTAACGCCGAGCACGACCAGTTGCGGAACCGGTTCGGAACGGACGACTGGTGGCGGGTGGCGCCTCTGAACATGTCCGAGGCGGCCAAGGTCACTGCCGCCAAGCAAAAGCTGGCCAGGAAGGACGTCCGCCGGCCCTCTGCCGATGACGTGGTCACTGAGCTGTCGTTCGGCTTCTGGGTATCACTTCTCAGCAGGAAGTACGACAGGCACTTGTGGGTCCCCGCCTTGCACCGGGCGTTCCCGTACTATTCGGGCAGCAGAGAATCGCTACGCGACAACTTGCAGGCCATGGTCTTTCTGCGTAATCGCATCATGCATCACGAGCCGATCCACCACCGTCATCTGGCGGCGGATCATGTCAAGATCTACACCTTGCTGGGCTATGTCGAGCCGCAGTTCGCCAGCTGGCTGCGTGCCTTTGACCGGGTGCCTGAGGTGCTGGCCCGACGGCCGGAAGGGACGAGACGATGACCTCGCCCCAAGGTTTCGTCTCGCGAGCCGAGATCGCACGGCTGGCTGAGGTCAAACGCCCCGCCGTTAGCAATTGGGAGCGCCGACACGAAGATTATCCACGGCCGCGACTCGTCGGAGGCGAGCAACTGTTCGAGGTCGAGGCGGTTCTGGAGTGGCTCGACCAGCGCAGGATCGCGAGCAACGCGCTCCTGCCGAACGAGCGGTCGGGTGCGACCTTCGGCCAACGGTTCCGCAGGAATCTCGCAGGACCAGCGGCACAGAGCCCGCAGGCGCAGCCGGTCAGCACTAAGCGTCCCAAGACGAACGACTTGTGGCGGACGCTCGACCAGCTGAGAGGCGCGTATGACATCCTGAGGTACCGCGATCTGGTGCTCAGCCTGATTTTTATGCGTGCGCAGGATCGAAATGGATGGTCATCCGTTCTCACTGGCGACCGCAGTGATCCGGCGTCGCTGATGACCTCCATCAACAACAAGCTCGGAACCGGCGACGCGCCGCCGCCGATCGCTTTTCAAGTGGATGCGAAGATCCCGTCAGAGCTCGTCGAGTTCGCGGATGTCGCTGTCGACGAATTGGGTGGCGCCGCCGCCTTCCGTACTCTGCTGGATCGCTTCGCCATGCTGGAAGGCAAGCGTGGAGGGGAGTTCTACACGCCTCCTTCCATCGTCCGCGTTCTGGTGGAGGCCCTCGCCGCCGAAGCGCCCGGGACCATCTACGATCCATGCTGCGGCTCGGGGGAGATACTGCTCACAGCGGCCCTTCAAACTCCCGGTCTTGCCGTTCATGGTGACGGTCTCAATGCCGAGGCCCTGACCCTGGCGCGGATGAACCTGGCGCTGCATGGCATCGACTCTCGACTCGGCAGGCAGTCGATCGATGTCCTCAGTCGTCCCGGTAATGGCGACTCCAGTTATTCCTACATCGTCGCGAACCCCCCGTTCGGCCTACGCGGCTGGTCCCGGGAAGATCCGGCGCTGGAAAGGTCCTGGCTCTATGGACCACCGCCTCGTGGCAACGCGGACTTCGCATGGCTGCAGTTCGTGCTGGAGCGGCTGGCGCCAGGTGGGCGTGCCGCGGTCGTCATGCCTGCCGGAGCCGCTTTCCGCGGGGGACGCGAGCGCGTGATCAGGCAGGCCATGGTGGCGGACGGCTGTATCGAATCGGTGATAGCACTGCCTCCAATGCTGTTCTACAACACGGCGATCGGCGCCACGATATGGGTTCTGCGTCGCTCCTCTAATCCGCAGCGGGAGTTGCTCCTGGTAGACGCGACCGGGCTGGGCAGGTTGTCACAGCGTGCTCAGCGAGAGTTGTCGGAGCAGGACCATGAGGTGATTCGCGCGGTTCTCACCGACTGGCGCGCGGGTGTGACCCCCGCCCACGAGGCGCTGCCCACCGCCGTCGTGACTGCTGCGGACCTGAAGAAGAATGATTACGACCTCACCCCCGAGAAGTACGCCCTCAACGAGGCCGCGGCCAGGACAGACGACGGCCGTCAAGGCATCGAGACGTTGCTTCGTGAGCTGGCTCGTCTGGGAGAGCGGTCGGCGAGGGTGGACATGGTCATGGATCAGATGATCGGCCGAGCTCAGATACTCGAACCTCCGGTCCAGGAGTTGCCGCCGGGCTGGCAGGAAGTACGCCTCGCCGACATCAGCGAACTCACCGCAGGCCCCTCCGCCCGGGCCTCGGACGACGGGTCTGTGGGCGTCGTCAGACCGCGTAACCTCGTCGGCGGGCGCATCACAGGAAGCTTCGATCGCATCGACGAGGGCACAGCCGGCAAACTGGAGACTCATCGGCTCGCGGAGGGCGACATCCTTTGCACGCGTACCGGAGTGGTCGGCCGACACGCCTTGGTGACCTCCGCACACAAAGGGTGGATGTGCGGCACCGGGCTGATCAGGATTCGTCCCAGACAGGGAATTGACCCGAAATACCTGAGCGACTATCTGAACTCACCATCGGTGCTCGACTGGCTGACTCGCCATTCTGCTGGGAGCGTGCTTCCCAGCATCAACACTCGCGTCCTAGGAACCTTGCCTGTGGTGCTTCCTCCCGCCGAGGCACAGGGGGAGATCGGCCGTGTCCTTCAAGCCTTGGACGACAAGATCACGACGCATGAGCAGATCGCACGGGCCACCGCGGCTCTCCGAGACTCGCTCTATCCTCTCCTGACCTCGGGGAGAGTCCGTCCGCCCGAATAAGATGCCTCGGCCCCTCGTCAAGATGACGAAGGCCGTAGCACCGGCTCACCATGCACTCCGAACCAGAAATGAGGAACGAGCTGCCGGGCTCGTCCTCCTGGTAACCACGTGCGCTGAAGCGTCCAAGCGGGAGGAGCCGAAGAACTCCTCCCGTTCGGACGGCGCCTTACTTCGCCACCTGGTCACCGCAGCGTGGGCAGTTCCCTCAGCTGACGGCGGGAGGTGATGCCGAGCTTGCGGAAGATGTTGCGCAGGTGGGCGTCGACGGTGCGGGGGCTGATGAACAGGCGCCCCGCGACCTCCTTGGACGTGGCGCCGCCCGCGACCAGGCGGGCGATGTGCGTCTCCTGGGCGGTGAGGTCGTCGGTGTCGCCCGTCGTGCGGCCGCGGACGTCCTCGCCCGCCGCGCGCAGCTCGGCGGTGGCGCGGTCGGCGAAGGCGGTCATGCCGATGTCCGACAGCCGCTCGCGGGCGGCGCGCAGCTGGGTGCGCGCGTCCCGTCTCCTGCCCTGGCGGCGCAGCCATTCCCCGTAGAGCAGGTGTGCCCTGGCCAGGTACGGGGCGAGGCTGGTCGCCTCCAGGTGGTCGAGCGCCGCGCGATGGTCGGCCTCGTCACCGGTGACCAGCGCGCGGGCGTAGGCGCCGACCCCCAGCGCCCACGGTGTGCCGCTGCCTTCCGTGCGTTCGGTGAGCGAGGTCAGCGCCGCCTCTGCCGTCTCGTGATCGCCGCTGCGGGCGGCGGCCTCCACCAGCTCGGGCAGGGCGATCGCGGTGACGAACAGGTCGCCGTGGCGGGTGGCCTCCCTGGCGGCGGTGAGTGCCGCCGGATAGTTGGCGAGACCGTTGGCGAGGACCGCCGCGGCCCAGTGGGCGTTGGCGATCGTCTGCCCGGTGCCGCTCGCGGCGGCCTCGGCGGTGAACGTCCCGATCATGGTCCTGGCCTCGGCCGCCCGGCCGCGCATGGCGGCCAGGTGCAGCCGGGGATACCCCAGCGGCGCCACCCCGATCGCGTCCGCCACCGCCTCCTCCTCGGCGATCGCCGATGTGGCGGCACTGAAGTCGCCGACGTGCACCGCGCTCGCGGCCGCCATGCCGAGACCGAGGCGGAGCATGAGCGGCGACCCGGTCTCACGGGCTCTGGCCAGCACCCAGTCGGTGATCACGCCGTGGGTGCCGACGTCCCAGAGCTCGACGGCGAGCATGCCGGCCAGCGCGGGCCGCTCGGTCCACAGGGGACTCGCGGCGACGGCCTCGCGTACCGGCCGCGACGCCGCGCGGTGCCCCTCCGCCGCGAGGCGTACCAGCGCGTCGAGGAGGTCGGGCGGTCCGGGCACCGCCGGCGCCGAGCGCGCCGCCTCGACCACCATGTCCATGACACCGCTCGCCCTGCCGACGACCAGGGCCATCTCCACGGCGTCGAGATAGCAGTCCCGCGACCGCCTCGGGTCGGTCGCGGCGAGGCGGCGGGCCGCGCTCAGCATGAACGCCGGGCCGTCACCGTCGCGGTGCCGCACGAACGCGATCCTGCCGCGCATCAGCTCCACCCTGGCCACGGTGGCGTCATCGTCGGACGCGACGGTCGTGAGCAGGCGGGCGGCTTCGTCGGGGGCACCGGCGTCGAGGTGGGCGTGTGCGGCGGCGAGGGTGCGCTCCACGCGGCGGTCCTGGTCGCGGGACAGCGCGGCCGCGCGCTCGTGGAACGCCGCCGCCGCAGCCACTCCGCCGCGTGCGAGCGCGCGGGCGGCGGAGCGGTCAAGCTCGGCGGCGACGTCCTCGTCCGGTCCTGAACCGGCCATGGCGCGGTGCCATGCCCGCCGGTCATGATCGCGTACGGGGTCCGTGACGCCGGCGAGCGCCGCGTGCACGGCGTGCCGGTCGTCGACGGCCGCCGCCCGGTAGACGGCGGACCTGGCGAGCGGGTGGCAGAACCGCACCCCGGGTCCGAGCACGACCAGGCCGGACGCCTCCGCGTGCGCACCGGCATAGGCCTTTACCCCGAGCAGTTCCGCGGCGGCCCACAGCAGGCCGGGATCGCCCGTCGGGTCGGCGCTCGCCACCGTGAGCAGGAGCCGTACGTCCGGCGGCAGCCCGGCGAGCCGGTCGGAGAAGCTGCGTTCGACCCGGCTCGCCACCGACGACGTGGCCGGCATGGCGAAGCCGCCCGCGCCGGGAAGTTCGAGCAGGGCGAGCGGGTTGCCGCCCGCCTCGGCCAGCACGCGGTCGCGCACGGCCTGGTCGAGCGTCGTACGGGTGTCGGCCAGCAGCCGGTGCGCGTCGTCGTCGGTGAGACCGGTCAGCTCGACGCCGGGCAGGTCGTCGAGCCCGTGGCGGGCCGCCAGCACCATCACCACCGGCTCGGCCGCGACCCGGCGGGCGAGAAAGGTCAGCACCCGCAGCGAGGCGTCGTCGAGCCAGTGTGCGTCGTCGACGAGACACAGCAGCGGGTGCGCGTCCGCGGCCGAGGTCAGCAGCTCCAGGGCCGCCATGCCGACGCGGAAGATCTCCGGTGTGCCCTCGGCGAGCCCGAACGCGGCGTCGAGGGCGGTACGCAGCGGCTCGGGCAGGTCGACGTCACTGAGCAGCGGCGCGCACAGCTGATGCAGGCCGGCGAACGGGAACTCGGTCTCGAACTCCGCACCTGACGCCTCGACGACCCGCATCCCGCGCGCCGCGCCCCGTACATGGTCCAGCAGCACGCTCTTGCCGATGCCTGCCTCGCCGCGAAGCACCAGCACCCCGCCCTCGCCGTTTCGTGCGCGCCCGACCAGCTCGTCCAGCCTGCGGCGTTCGGTGTCCCTGCCCACGATCGTCCGAGCCGCTGTCCCCACGGTGGCCACGGTATCGCGCATCACCGATGCCGCCGATGTAGGTGGTTCTCGCCGATGCCGGCGGACGGCCCCGGTGTGAGTCTGAGGGACGTACCCGGACGAACCCCAGGAGGGGAGCCCTGATGTCGACGGCAGTGCGCGAGGCACCTACCCGCGCCGCCCAGGCGATCGTGCTCGCGGCGGCGACGCTGGTCGTCGCGGGCCTGCTCGTCGGCGGCACCGGGGTGGGGCTCGCCGTACCGAACCTGAACCTGCGGCTCACCGAGCCGGCGCCGCCCGAACACCGCGGCCGGGTACTCAGCGGATTCGTCGCCGCCGTGTTCCTCGGCCAGTTCCTCTCGCCGCTCGCCGCACAGCCCCTGATCGAGGTGCCCGGCATCGCGGACACCTTCACATCGACCGGGATCGTGGCCTTCGCGGGCGTGCTCGTCGCCTCGATCGCGGTCCGTCGTTCACACCGAGGAAAGGAAATCCGATGATCTACCACACCGTCCGCATGACGCTGCGGCCCGACGCCCCCACCGACAAGGTCGACGCCGCGCTGGAGAGCCTGCGCAACCAGGGGCGGGTCATCCCGGAGGTCGTCTCGTTCGTGGTCGGCCGCGACGTCGGCGGCGAGTTCGCGTGGGGCGCCACCTTCGTGATCAAGGACCTGGACGGCTACTGGGCGTACCTGAAGCACCCCGCCCACCGGCACACCGACGAGATCGGTCTCCCGCTGGTCGAGAACTTCGTGTCGTTCGACGTCACCGACGACGAGGACCCGGAGGTCGCGGAGAAGATCGCCGCCCTGCACGAGCGCCGCTACGCGGAGGACCGCGCGCTCACGCAGCTCGTGTCCGACCTCGCGTCCTACAAGGGCAGCAGCGCGCCGGGCCCGCACGGGGGCTGACCGCGAGGACCGACCTGGTCTCCGCCGTACCGCCCCGGAAAGCAGAAAGTCCTGGTCACGTCTGTGCGTGACCAGGACCCTTTTGGTGTGTCCGAGGGGTGAGCGTCACCAATCGCACATGGCCTGTCGCGATCCCTATTCCCGTGTGCCACTTCATCTGGCCTGACGATGTCCGTACAGGTTGAAGTGACAACCCTCTGCCTGGGTCAGGCTGCTGAGATGCGGCCGTCAGTGGATGGCTTGCTGGGTTGAGGGTTGTGGTGGGGCGTGAAGACGAATGCCGAGGTGTCGTCGTCCAGTTGAATGGTCAGGGATGCGTCCAGGGCTTTGGCGAGACGGGTGAGGAGGGGGAGGGTGGGGCTGGAGTCGCCGCCTTCCATGACGGAGATCTGGGGTTGGGTCATGCCCGCGCGGCGGGCGAGTTCGGCCTGGGAGAGGCCGAGTGCGGTGCGGCGGTCATAGACGGCCTGTCCGAGCGCCAGCGCGTATCCGGCCTCGACGTAGGCGGGGGATTCGTCCACTGTTTCGCCCAGAAGTTTCTTGGTTCGTCGGGTCTTCCACTGGGAGTGGTTCACGGCGTGTCCTCCTTCGCCCTGTCGTAGGTGTGTTCTGCGGGGCCGTGCTCTGCTTCGCAGACCTTCTGTGCTTGTCGTGCCCGCTCGACCTCGGCTTCTTCTCGTTGCCGGGTCTTGCGGAACACCGTGAGCAGGATGATCCGCTGCTCGGGTGCGAGCCAGTAGGTGATGCGGACGGCGTTGCCGTCCAGGATGAAGCGCAATTCGCGGACCTCGCCGCCGAGGTGGCGTGAATAGGGCTCGCCCAGGGTGGTCGGCCGGGCTGCGAGCATGTCGACGGCTCGCTCGGCCTTGTCGTAGTGCCGGTCGGTGAGGAGTTCCAGCTGTGATGGATCGTGCCGCTGGTAAAGGAGAGCTCAGACCTTCCATTCATCGGTGAGCCAGGCCAGATCCGCTTGGTGGCGCTCACGGGCGAGACGCTCACGTTCAAACAGGGCTTCTGTCTTGGTCAGTACGAGGGTGTACGGGCGGCCCTGCCGCCTGGTCTCGTGATGGACAGGCAGCTCGGCCTCATCGATCCTGGCGTGGACATGCCTGCGCCTGTCCTTCGCGAGCGGCCAGTCGAGCGCGCGTCGCTCAGGGTCTCGGAGGAACGTGCCGAGCGTCTCGCACAGCTCGCACGCGCATCCGGTGGGCAGCTTGATCGACCAGTCGCCCGGCGCGCGTTGTGGCTGCGCCAGTAATGCGCGGATTCGATCGGCACAGGAGAGGGCCAGCTCGCCGAAGCCCGCTCGGCGCGTCCCGGCGGCACGCAGCGTCGCCATCGCCAGGGCGTGCGCCCGATCACCAGCCGTTCGCGTGAGCTTTCGGGCGTTCTGGAGAACGTCCGTCGATCCCAGCCTGGCCGCGGCCGCGATGATCCCGGCGCATGGCGCCCCCAAGGCGGTCAGCCATGCTTCCCGCCGGGAGGTGAGCGGCCCGTCGAGTGCCGGAGCGACCTGGCCCGTGAACATCGTCCATGACACTTCGATGATGCGGCGGGCGGCTGCGGTGGACGCGGTTCCCCCCGTCGAGAGCGCGGCACACAGGCGTGGGAGATCTTCGAACCACTCCGACGGTGCCTGGGCGAGGCCGTAGGAGCTGGGCCGCCAGCCCTCTGTCCAGTAGCGCAGCAGGCCGTCCATCCAGATGTCGCCGTAGTGCGTGGCCAGGGCCGCGAATGCCGGACCATGAGGAGGGATCAGCCGCTCCAGCGCGAACGGCCGCAGCAGCATGGTCGCGACCTGCGCGTCATCCAGCTCCCTGGCCGCCTCCAACGCCTTGCCCAGAAGTTCGGCCTGGCCGGGGTAACGGCCGGCGGCGTGCCAGAAGGACTCCAGCGACCGCGCCGCCTCACGAGCCTCCGCGATCTTGCCGGCACGGGCCGTCGCGGCGAGTTCGTCCAGCGCCCATCCTGGAGACGCCTCTGCGCGGCTGGCGAAGCCCTGGTTCCGGGGCCAGATGACCAGCGCCGCCCGCCGGTACCAGCGGTCCAGGGTGTTGCCGTAGTTGCCCATGTAGCCCTCGTACTCGGAGGAGTAGGGCGTCATGTCGGTCGTCGGGGTCGTCGAGGCCACCTCGGCGTCGCTGATGTCCAGCGAGATGTCCTCCAGCCGCCCTGTTTCCGGGCCGATCCAGTGGGTGAGCGTGGTGGAGGTCTCGATCAGGTCCTGGAGCACGTACTGCCTGTCGTCCGTGCTGCCGGGGTCCTGGTAGCCGTCGGGATCCTCGTCCTCATGGTCGCCGTACCACGCGTCCTCGTCCTCGTCGTAGGCGTCCCAGGTCTCCTGGATCTCCGCGAGGGCCAGGGCGATCTCACAGTCCGCCCGCTCGGCAGCGGCCCGCAGCAGGGCGCCCCGCGCGGAGTCTGACCCTTTCAGCCGGGACCAGCTCAGCCCTCGGGCGGTGTACTCGTGGTCGAGCAGGTACGCCAGTCGCGCCGGCGGTTTCCCCTTCCGGGAGCTGTAAGGCAGGACGACCGGGGTGGCGAAGTGCGTGAGAAGGGCAGTCGCGAGGTCGCCGACCAGCGGACTTTCGGTCGCCGAGACCTGGTTGTCTCCCCTCAGGAGCAGATTGTAGGTGAGGGTGACGCGGTTGCCGCTTTTCACGGGCAGAACCTGGTGCCGGCAGTCGGAGTAGAAGGCCACCAGCGAGACCGCGGTCTTCAGTCCCCGGTACTTCTTGCTCTGGCCCTGATGCTCGACCACGAGCTCGCCGCCGGTGTGCGCGGACGGCAGCGACACCACCAAGGTCGCGACCATGGCATCGTCCTTCTCGGAGTCCTGGTGCGGGACGAAGAACTGCCCGGTCTCGTACAGGAGCACGGAGTGCAGCTCGGGCATGAGCTGGCAGTGCGGTGGCAGTCCCAATTCCGCGCGCATCCCGTCGAGGACGGCCGTGAACGCTTCCGTCCACTCGACGTGCACCGGCTCCTTGGGAATCTCCCAGGTGTCGCGCACCTCCGGGTCGGTCAGGGTCTGCTCACCCCGCCCGAACCGCGCGCGGCGGCCGAGCTCGCGTAGCTGGACGGCCTGCTCATCGGCGATGGGAAACCGTAGTGGGCCGAGTCCATCGACCGCCACCGAGAGATCGGCTGCGGGAAGCTTTCGCGAGGCGCTGGACGCAGCGGACTCCGCCGACGTGGCGAGCAACTCGGCCACTTGTTCACGAGCGATGCCGGGCACGGAATTCCTCCTTTGGACCGCTATCGAGACCGCGACGCGGCTCACCGGTACCCGCACTTGATCACGGGAGGAGGCGGCGTGCGAGTCGTTCGGCGTTGAGGGCGTGGATGGCATCGTCGACGGCTTGCCGATCGGTGAGGTCGATGCCGCGGTCGGTGAGGGCGGCGGCGATCTGTTTGGCGGGTCCCCAGGAGGTGCCGTCATCGAACGCCTGCCGGAACGCGGGAAGGTGGGCGTCGACGGCGTCGACCACCGGGGTGATCCAGGGTGCATCGACGCCGCGCCGGACAAGAGCGTAGGCCACCCACCGGCGCAGAACGTCGGGAAGCGCCGCCCGCTGCTCGGCGTCGAGAACGGCCTTGCGGGGCAGCCAGTCGGTGAGCAGCAGCATGACCTCGTCCGGGCTCCAAGTCAGCGGGCCGGAGATCATGTAACCCTCGCCGTAGTCCAGGAACAGCTCGGCCAGTGACCTGCTCACGTCGTCGTCCGTATGACTGGTGCTGGTGAACTCCTGGATCAGGCGGTGGCGTTCGGCCTCGGGGAGGCCGTCTCGTTCGGGCCAGGCGGGCAAGTGATCGCGGCAGCGGGACCAGGCCAGTGCCCGATTGTCGACGAAGTCCTCGTCGTCGTTGCGCGGCCAGGTGATATCCGTGGTGCGCAACGCGTCGGCCAGGTCGGCGAGCACCTCAGCCACCGGAGCCTGGGTGATCGGCATGGGCACCTCATCGGATTCGTGCCGCTGGTCCCACTGCGCGGCGGCGCCGGGCTCCAGGACCGCGATCTTGCCGATCATCAGCCCACCGGGCTTGAGGACTTGGACCATCAACGTGTGGGGATGCGGGCCGTCGTAATCGACGAGCAGCACCTGTTCGCGGTCCCACACGTCCACCGCTCGCCACGCCGATGTCGCGGTCCATGCCGCGTCCGCGGACATGGCGGTGTACCAGGGAGGCAGCGGCTGGGTCTCGGTCAGGATGTCGATCGTCTCGGCCAGCATGGTGATGTCGGTGGCGGGTGCGACCCGCGCAAGCGCGGCGATTGCGGCCAAGCCGTGCGGTGTGGGCTTGGTGCATGCCCGGCCGGTCACCTCCATGCACAACCGATGCTCGGCCTCGCGTTCGCTCAGCTCCGCGGTCACCCATGCTTGACCGAGCCAACTGCTGGCCCAGACCTCGGCCATCAGTGGATCAGTCGGGCCGGTGAGCTGCCGTGCGTCACGCAGCAGCAGGTCAGATCGGCGCGGCGGCAGGGGCGAACGACAGACCGGCTTGCTGCCGGTGGCCTTGCGGCGGCCGCGGCTCTTAGGCATGCTCCAGTCCACCACAGCCGGTGACCGAGCCGCATCCTGACCAAGGCGGCCGGCTGGGTCGCACGATCGAGGTTCGCCGACATGGTCGGATTCAATGAACTCATGTACGCCCGGTTGCGATGAACAGCAGGGTCCGGAAGCAAGTGCGGGAATCAGTGATGCGGGGGATATAGACGCTCCAGCCGGTCGGCGTGGACAGCGAATATGAAGGGCCCAGGGGTAGCGGAGGCAGCGAAGATGGGCTGTTGGTTGGTGATGAAGCGTTCGGCGTAGGCGGCGGAGGTGAGATCGCCGCGGGTGACGACGAAGCAGCGGGCCCGGTGTCCTATGACGGCGTCGATCTCGGCTTGCCGGTAGCGGATGCGTTTGTCCTTCATGAGGACGGCCCAGCCGAGCTTGGCGCTGTCTTCGATCCAGCGGGTGTCTTCGATGGTCTCGTCTTGGGGGACGCCGTAGTGTTCGGCCAGGGTGATGAGGTCCCATCCGGCTTCGCGCAGTAGTTTGGGGACGGCGACCCGGCCGAGGCTGCGGTCGATGAAGAACCTACGCGGCTGTTCGGGTGGCGACACGCAGGACATCCTCGATCTCGTCGCGAGTGAGCCCGTACTCCTCGGCTACGACATCGACGGGCTCTCCGGCCTGGAACAGGTCGATCGCGTCTTCGATCTTGGCGCCTCCGCGGGCGAATCGGGGCCGGCCGAAGGCGTGGCGGGCGTCAATCGTGACCTCGGCGACGCGGTATTGCGGAAGGGTGATCACTTCGGCGTATCCGTCGTGTGCGAAGTGCACGCGGCGCAGGTAGTTCTGCACGATCTCGGTGAAGACTCGTTGGTTGTTGCGGACGACGACCAGTTCGCGGGCCGAGTCGTCGCCGACGTGCTCGGCGTAGTCGTAGAGGACTTCGGCGCCGTCGGTGAAGAGCCGGCGGCTGGCCAGGGCGTGTTCCAGGCCGAGTTCTCGCTGCAATGCGTCGATTGCCGGCCGGATGCGCTGCAGTGGTACGCCGGCCTGCCGGAACGCGGCCAGGGCATAGCCCTCGGCCAAGCCGATGAACGGCACGGACGCTTCGTTCGGCCGCTCTGCCCGGGTGGCGGTGATGACCGGCTTAGCGCGGATCGCGCGGCCGTCGTGCTGACGGCGTTGGTAGCCGAACGCCCAGTTGGTGAAGGTGGAGGCGGGGATCGCGAGGTAGCCGGCAGCTTCGGCGATGCCGTACAGCGGCGTGGTGAACCGATCGATGGCCATGCTCACCTCCTGATTCACGTCGTTGAGCCTCTCCATGATGCCTCATGGTGTGGCGTCACAGGCGGCGCATTCCTGCGTCACCTAGGTATGTCCTCTTTGTTCGACAGCTGGGTCCAGCACAAGGTCATCAGTCCGCGCGGCTGGAACGCTCCTCAGGAGTGGGCGATCTCGACGAAGCGGAGCCATCCAGCACTGGTCAGCGACGACGACTTCGTCGCCGCGCAGGCGATCCGGGCTGCTCGACCCACCCAGGACGGCAGTCCGCGCGTCTATCTGCTCGCGGGCCTGCTGAAGTGCGGCTTCTGCGGGCGCCGTCTGGATTCGCATTGGGCGAACGGACGTCCAGGCTATCGATGCCGCCACGGCTACACCAGCGCCAGACCTCGCACGGCGTCCGGCCTAGAAGTTCCTGTATATACGTGAGGACCGACTGCTGGCAGAGTTGTCAGCGCACGTCGGCGGCAAAGCACAGAAGCAGCCGACAGAGATCGTCTCTGCGTTACGAGCCAAAGGCCTGGTCATCATCTGCCACGCGGCGACCCGTGTCGTGACTGAACTCAACGCAGAAGAGCCCGCCCTTCAGGGCGAGCTCTTCGCGGGGTAATCCTGTGTCCGAGGGGGGACTTGAACCCCCATGCCCATCACTGGGCACTAGCACCTCAAGCTAGCGCGTCTGCCTATTCCGCCACCCGGACTTGGTGCCTGCACGCGAGACCGTCATCCCGCGTCGGCTCCGTAAGGTTAGCAAACTCTGAGCACTGAGTCATACCGAGAAACCGGGGCCGGTTCGTCGAGGGGGCGGGATGGGGGGAACGAGGGCTCGGGATGGGGGTTCCGTGGGGCTCGGGGGAGCGGGATGGGTGGGTTGGGGTGGGTCTGCGTACTGGGGAGTTGGGGAAATTCTGGCCGTCGGCTGAAAAGTGCTTGCGGCAACTTTGGGTGCTGCTACGGTTACGGATCGTTGAGGGGTGAGTCCACGGACCGGCCTCACATCGTGAGGCCGGTTCTGGAGCTTTGGAGGGCACATGACGCGCGAGGCGGACAGGCAGGTGCGGGCCTCGGCCCGGGCTGCTCGCCGCCCGCGTGTCGCCAGCTCAGCGCAGGGCGTGACCATCGACCGGGCGGACCGGATGGCGCGGTTCGCGGCCGGCGCCCGGCGAGTCATCCTTCGTGCAGCCGCCACCGGGGTCCTCGTGGCCGCAGGGTGGCTGCTCGCTGTTCTGTTCGGCATGCTCACCGCCGCTCCGGCGGCCGCGGACTCCACCGCGGCGACAGGAGCGGCGGCAGAGACCGGATCCCAGGCTTCGGAGGCCGGCTCTCTTGATGAGACCGCGTCCCAGGCTCATCGTTCACTCACCAGCCCCGTGACGGCGTCAGTCAACGCCGAAGCCATGGCGGGGCGCACGGTCGACGGCCTCAACAGCCAGCAGGATCCTGGCCTGCCGTCACCGTCCAGCGCCGGAAAGATCCTGGACACCAACGGTTTGGTGCCCAACGGCGGTGGCAGCGGGCCGTTCGGGTCCGTTGCGGGGGACGTCGCGAGGTCCGCTTTCGACCCGCGGCTCGAGGCCGGTCGCGCACCTCTGGCGCGTCTGCTTCCCCCCGTCGTCCGCACAGCGGCGGACGACCCCTCTTTCTCACCTGACTGATCCCGCGAAGGTCCGGGGCGCGGGCCGGCCACAGCCCGGCCGCCCACCGGACCGCGAAGAGCGCGGCTTCCCGGATCGAGCTCTCCGGAGCGAGCGCTGCTTCCCAGTACGAACGCGGCGGCGAAGCGTGCCGGTTCACCGGTAGCGCAGGCGCATCAAGGCGCCACCGCATCGCCGCCCGCGGGTGAGACCAACGTCAGTTCACGCGGTTCGCGCATCCCCTGGGTCTCCCGCTGCACGCGGTGACAACGCGTGGAACGTACGGCGTCCCAACAGCCGTGCCCCGGGCAAGGCGCGCGAGACCGATTCACATCATCCCCCCAGAACCACTAGGAGCATCCATCATGCGTACGTGGGCGAAGGCATCGAGCCCTGCTGCTCTGCTGGCCGTGGCCGTCATGTCGTTCGGCGGCGGCACCGCGCTCGCCGACACCTCCGGCAACGGGTCCGTCGGCGGCGGCAACCAGGTCGACCTGCCGATCTCGCTGCCGATCGACATCAGCGGCAACGCGATCGCCGCCGTCGGCAAGTCGGAGGCGACCTCGCAGGGCGGCGCGGAAGTCGTCAACACCGGCCGTAACGGCATCCCCAACAAGACGTCGGGCAACGGCAGCGTGCTGGGCGGCAACCAGGTCAACGCGCCCATCAGCGTCCCGGTCAACGCGTGCGGCAACGCCGTCTCCCTGATCGGAAAGTCCGACGCGGGCTGCAAGGGCGGCTCGACCGTCCGCACCCACGGCAAGGTCGGGGCCGGCGGCAACCGCACGTCGGGTGACGGCAGCGTGCTCGGCGGCAACCAGATCACCGCGCCCATCTCGGCCCCGATCAACGCCTGCGGCAACGCGGTGGCCATCTTCGGCGACGCGACCGCGGGCTGCAAGGGCGGCGCGACGGTGCACAACACCGGCAAGGGCGCGGGCGGCAACCGTACGTCGGGCAACGGCAGCGTCGGCGGCGGCAACCAGGTGGTGGCGCCGGTCAGTGTGCCGATCAACATCTGCGGCAACTCGGTCGCCGCGGTGGGCCGGGCGTTCTCCGGCTGCCAGGGCGGCTCGTCGGTCACCAACAACGGCGGGCCGGGCCACCGCTACCACACCCGCCACCAGGCGCCGGGGTCCAGGGGCAACGACACCGACGGGCGCTTCGGCGTCGGGAGCGGCAACCAGGTCATCGCGCCGATCAGCGTGCCGATCGACGTCTGCGGCAACGCCGTGGGCAACGCCTCGGCCGGGTGCCGCGGCGGGGCGAAGGTGGAGCAGTCGGGGCAGTCGGGCGCCGGTGGCAACCGTACGTCGGGTGCGGGCGGTGTCCTGAGCGGTAACCAGGTGGTCGCGCCGATCACGGCGCCGGTCAACGTCTGCGGCAACGCGGTGGCACTGGTCGGGCACGCGTTCGCCGGGTGCAAGGGCGGCGCCACGGTGAAGAACTCGGCGCGGGGCGCGGGCGGCAACCGCACGTCGGGCGCCGGCGGCGTGCTGGCCGGCAACCAGGCGGTCGCGCCGATCACGGCCCCCGTCAACGCCTGCGGCAACGCGGCCGCCGTGCTCGGCCTCTCGCGGGCCCAGTGCCACGGCGGTGCGGGCGTCCACCCGCAGCACGGGGTCGGCGGCGGCAACAACCGCACCTCGGGTGCGGGCGGCGTGCTGAGCGGTAACCAGGTGGTCGCGCCGATCACCGCGCCGGTCAACGTCTGCGGCAACGCGGCGGCGGTCCTCGGTGACGCGGCGGCCGGCTGCCTCGGCGGCGCCCGGGTCGGCAAGCCGGGCCACGAAGGGCCGAGCAGGTTCGACCGCTTCGCCCGTACCACGACCAAGTTCGCGGCGGCCAAGGGCGGCCTGCTGCCCATCGCGCCCGCCCTGCCGGTGCTGGGCGGCGGCGGCCAGGAGGTCGGCGCCGCGGCGGCCGGCCTCGCCCAGGGGCTGCCCGCCACCGAGGTCACCAAGCACCTGCCCGGCGCCGGCGACCTGAGCGGCGTCACCCGCGGGCTCGAAGGCGTCGGCAACGTCAAGGAGGCCACCAAGCCCGCCGCGACCTCGCAGGTCCCCGTCGTCGAGGACATCTCCAAGACCCTCGGCCTGCCCGCGCTCCCCGAGCTGCCCGGCCTGACCCAGGCCCCGGCCACGCCGAAGCGCAAGCACGCCGCCGCCCCCGCCGACCACAAGCGCCGCACCGCTCCGTCCAGCCCCATCTCGGCGCTCTCCCCGGCGACCGACCTGGTCGCCTCCACCCCGGCCGGCAGCACCATCGCCTCGGCCACCCGCAGCCTGCCGATCGGTGGCATCGGCCTCATGAGCGCCGAGCAGCCGGCGGGCGTCACCGGGATGAACAGCGGATCCCTGATCGCCCTCGTGTTCGGCGGCATGCTGGCCGCCTCCGCGACGCTGTTCGCCTCTGCGCGCCGGTTCCGGCTCGGCCGTAAGTAGCAGAAAGGAGGTACTTATCTGAGGTACCTCGACGTTCATCCACTACCTGGTTGAACTTTGCCCGTTCCGGGGGCGCGGCCCGGGACGGGCAAAGTCATGCCCGGTGGTCACAGCGTGCGGCGGACTCGCATGATCTTTCTGCGCAGGCGTACGTGACGGCTGCCGTCGGGGTGCACCCGCACGCGCGCCAGCTCCCACTGTCCGTACTCTGCGTGTTCGGTCAGCAGCTGACGTGCTGCTTCGCGGGTGAGGTCGCGCGGAATGAAGATATCCATGTAGGAGTAGTCGAGCACAACGATTAGTCTCCAGGGTGGGTCAGGGCGCCTTGCCGCTCGATGAGCCTTATTCTGCGTGCTTGTGGGTGGACCCGGAAGCTAGTGGGTAGCCCGGGGGAAGGAAAATTCCGCGAGTCGGGTTACCTTTCAGTCTGTGCCGACTCCCGGCAGGGGGATTTGCAAGCGAACAGCGAGGTAGGAAGCAGCGTGCCAGCCAAGAACGGCAGCGCCGGCGGAACACGCCTGGTGATCGTCGAGTCGCCCGCCAAGGCGAAGACGATCGCCGGGTACCTGGGGCGCGGCTACATCGTCGAATCGAGCATCGGTCACATCCGCGACCTGCCGGAGAAGGCCGACGACATCCCCGAGAAGTTCAAGGGGGCGCCTTGGGCACGTCTCGGTGTGAACGTCGAGCACGGGTTCGAGCCGCTGTACGTCGTCAACCCCGACAAGCGTTCCCAGGTGGCCAAGCTGCGGCAGCTGCTCAAAGACGCCGACGAGCTCTATCTCGCCACTGACGAGGACCGCGAGGGCGAGGCCATCGCCTGGCACCTGCGCGAGGTGCTCAAGCCGAAGGTCCCCGTGCACCGCATGGTCTTCCACGAGATCACTCCGCAGGCGATCCGCGACGCCGTGGCCAACCCGCGCGACCTCAACCTCCGCCTGGTCGACGCCCAGGAGACGCGCCGCATCCTCGACCGCCTCTACGGCTACGAGGTCAGCCCCGTGCTGTGGAAGAAGGTCAAGCCGAAGCTGTCGGCGGGCCGGGTGCAGTCGGTGGCGACGCGGCTGGTGGTGGAGCGCGAGCGCGACCGCATCGCGTTCACGTCCGCCCACTACTGGGACCTGCAGGCGCTGTTCGACACCGGCAAGGCCGACGAGCGGCCGCGCGACTTCACCGGCACGCTGACCTCGGTCGACGGCAAGCGGGTCGCCCAGGGGCGCGACTTCGCCAGCACCGGGCAGCTCAAGAGCGGCGCCGACGTGCTGCACCTGTCGGAGGCGGCGGCGGGCGAGCTGGCCGGGCGGCTGGCGGGCGTCTCGTTCGCGGTCAAGTCGGTCGAGCGCAAGCCGTACACGCGCAAGCCGTACGCGCCTTTCCGGACGACCACGTTGCAGCAGGAGGCCAGCCGGAAGCTGGGGTTCTCCGCGAAGTACACGATGCAGGTGGCGCAGCGGCTGTACGAGAACGGGTTCATCACCTACATGCGTACCGACAGCATCACGCTGTCGGAGACGGCGGTGGCCGCGGCGCGCTCGCAGGCGATCAAGCTGTACGGCTCCGCGTACGTGCCCGACAAGCCGCGCGTCTACTCCAGCAAGGTCAAGAGCGCCCAGGAGGCGCACGAGGCGATCAGGCCGTCGGGCGAGGAGTTCCGCACGCCGGGCGAGACCGGGCTTTCCGGCGACATGTTCCGCCTGTACGAGCTGATCTGGCAGCGTACGGTCTCGTCCCAGATGAAGGACGCGGTCGGCGAGTCGATCACCGTGAAGGTCGGCGGCAGGTCGTCGGCCGGCGAGGACGTCGAGTTCAGCGCGTCCGGCCGGACGATCACGTTCTACGGCTTCCTCAAGGCGTACGTCGAAGGGGCCGACGACCCGTCCACCGACCGCGACGACTCCGAGAAGCGGCTGCCCAACCTGGAGGAGGGCGACGCGCTCAGCGTGTCGCGCCTCGACGTGGCCGGCCACTCCACCAAGCCGCCCGCGCGTTACACCGAGGCGTCGCTGGTCAAGGAGCTGGAGGATCGCGAGATCGGGCGGCCGTCCACCTACGCCTCGATCATCGGCACCATCCTCGACCGGGGCTACGTGTTCAAGAAGGGGACGGCGCTGGTGCCGTCCTTCCTGGCGTTCGCCGTGGTCAACCTGCTGGAGCAGCACTTCGGCAACCTCGTCGACTACGACTTCACCGCCGAGATGGAGAAGGTGCTCGACGACATCGCCAACGACCGGGCCGAGCGGGAGCCGGAGCTGCGGCGGTTCTACTACGGCGCCGACGGCGACGAGGGCCTGAAGGAGATGGTCACCGACCTGGGCGACATCGACGCCAAGGAGATCAGCTCGTTCCCGGTCAAGGGCACCGACATCGTGCTGCGGGTCGGGCGCTACGGCCCCTACCTCGACCGCGACGGCGCTCGCGTCAACGTCCCCGAGGACATGACGCCCGACGAGCTGACGGCGGAGAAGGCCGAGGAGCTGTTCTCGCGGCCGACCGGTGACCGTGAGCTCGGTCAGGATCCCGCGACCGGGCACATGATCGTGGCCAAGGACGGGCGTTATGGGCCTTATGTGACGGAGGTCCTGCCGGAGCCGGCCGCCGACGAGGACGCGCCGAAGAAGCGGACGAAGAAGGCCGACGCGCCGAAGCCGCGTACGAGCTCGCTGTTCAAGACGATGTCCCTCGACACGATCACCCTCGACGACGCGCTCAAGCTGCTGTCGATCCCGCGGGTCGTCGGCGACCTGGAGGGCGAGGAGGTCGTGGCGCACAACGGGAAGTTCGGCCCCTACCTGAAGAAGGGCACCGACTCCCGCTCGCTCTCCTCGGAAGAGGACCTGCTGACGGTCACGATCGAGCAGGCCAAGGAGCTGTTCGCGCAGCCCAAGCAGCGCGGCAGGGGGCGGGCCGCGGCGGCGGCGCCGCTGCGCGAGCTGGGCGACGACCCCAACTCGAAGAAGCCGGTGGTGGTCAAGGAGGGGCGCTTCGGCCCTTACGTGACCGACGGCGAGACCAACGCGTCCCTGCGCAAGGGCGACACCGTCGAGGACATCACCATCGAGCGGGCCGCCGAGCTGCTGGCCGAGCGGCGTGAGCGGGCGCCCGCGCCGAAGAAGACCACGCGCAAGACGGCGGCCAAGAAGCCCGCGGCGAAGAAGCCCGCGACCAAGTCGTAGCTTCGTCGGATTCGGCGGTCATCAGGTGGTGGCCGCCGGACGTAGCATCGTCAGTGTGTTCGTCCTGATCTTCGCCGGCGGCGTGCTGCTCGCGCATTACTACCTGTGGCGCCGGCTGGTGCGCGGCACCACCGGGCCCGGTCGGCTGCGCGTGTCGCTGACCCTGGCGCTGGTGCTGCTGCTCGCGGTCCTCATGGGGACGTTCATCGGGTCGCGGCTGGGGCTGGAGAGCTGGATCGCCTGGGCGGGCTACGTCTGGCTGGCGGTGATGTTCTACCTGGTGATCATCCTGGCGGTGCTGGAGATTCCGCGGGCCGTCGTGGGGGCGGTGCTGCGCAGGAGGGCTTCGGCACCTCAGCCCGTTGCGGCGCCTGAGCCGGTTTTCGCCAGTGAGGCGGGCGGTGGCACGGCGACCTTGACCGGGGACCCGGCGGCGGCCGAGGCTCTGACCGGATCCTCGGCCGCTGGTTCCGTGCCCGCTGGTTCCCTGCCCACTGGTTCCCTGCCCACTGGTTCCGTGCCCGCTGGTTCCGCGCCGACCGGTTCCCCGCCGGCCGGCGGGGACATGAGCAGGCGGCTCTTTCTCGGGCGGGCCACCGCGGCGATCGCCGGCGTCAGCGCGGTCGGCACGGTCGGGTACGGCATGTCGAGCGCCCTGGGCGACCCCGTGATCGAGCCGGTCACGGTCAGGCTGCCCAAGCTCGACCCGCGTCTCAACGGCCTGCGGTTCGCGGTGGTCAGCGACATCCACCTCGGCCCGCTCACCGGCATCGGACACACCCAGCGCATCGTCCGCATGATCAACGGGCTCGAGGCCGACGTGGTGGCCATCGTGGGCGACCTGGTCGACGGCTCGGTGGCCCAGCTCGGCTCGCTCGCGCGGCCGCTCAAGGGCCTGGAGTCCCGTTACGGGGCCTATTTCGTCACCGGCAACCACGAATACTTCTCGCCGGAAGGTCCTGAGGAGTGGGTCGAGGAGCTGGGCGAGCTGGGCGTACGCTCGCTGCGAAACGAGCGGGTCGAGATCGCGCACCAGGGGGCCGTGCTCGACCTGGCCGGCGTCAACGACGTCGGCGGCGCGTCGAGCGGCGACGGCCCCGACTTCGCCAAGGCGCTCGGCGGACGCGCGGAAGGCCGGTCCACGGTGCTGCTCGCGCACCAGCCGATCCAGGTGAGCGAGGCCGCTCGCCACGGCGTCGACCTGCAGCTGTCCGGTCACACGCACGGCGGGCAGATCGCGCCGTTCAACCTGGTCGTGGGGTTGCAGCAGCCGGTCGTGTCGGGGCTCGCCACGGTGGACGGCGTGCAGGTCTACGTCACCAGGGGCGCCGGGTTCTGGGGGCCGCCCGTACGCGTGGGGGCGCCGCCCGAGATCAGCCTGGTGGAGTTGCGGAGCTGACTTCGGGTAATGAAGTGGTCACGTGACGCTCTGATGGCGTAGAGTATCCGCGCGGATACTCTCGGAGGGCGGTCATGGCTTCTTCCCCGGTGGAGCAGGCGTTCGGACAGGAGGTCGCGTCCTGGGCCCGGCGCGGCGGGCTGCTGTTCCGTCAGGCCAGACGGGCGGCAGATCTCAACCAGAAGGCGCTGGCCAGCGTGAGCGGCACGTCGCGCACCACGTTGTCGGCCTACGAGCACGGCAGGAAGTCGCCGACGCTGGAGACCGCGGGGCGCATCCTCGACGCGGCCGGGTTCGAGCTGGTGCTGGAGGCCAAGGTCGAGTGCGTCGCCCGCACGACGGGTGACGGGCACACGTTCCACGTGCCCAGTCGGTTGCGGCGGCTGCCGGTCTCGGCGGCGCTGGGCGTCGCGCGGGTGGGCGGGCGCACGTACGAGCTGGCCGACCGCGACGAGCGGCGGGCCGCCTACACCGCGCTGCTGTGCGGCGGCGGGCCCGACGAGCTGCTCACCCACATCGACGCGGTGCTGCTCATCGACCTGTGGAGTGAGCTCGACGTGCCCGGCGAGATCGCGGCGGCGTGGCGGCCCCTGGTGGAAACGGCGCGGCAAGAGGCCGGAGTGACACATCAATGAGGTTTTCGCGGGCCTATTCGAGGTGTGTAACCTGCGCCCGACTCTGTTGTCGTAATACCCTCAGCCACGGACGACCGGGAATATCCGGGCCGTCTCTTGACCACCCCCTTCCGGTCGACACCTGGATACGCTGAAATCATGACTGCCCCTGGCCGGAGTCGCCCGGCCCACGTGCTGGCCAATGCGCCGTTTCGACGGCTCTGGACGGCCATGTCGGTGTGCAGCCTGGGCGACTGGCTCAACCTGCTGGCACTGACCGCCCTCGCGGGCAACCTCACCGAGGGCGACTACCGCGTGCAGTCGCTGGCCGTCGGCGGCGTGTTCGTCGCCAAGATGCTGCCCGCCGTGCTGCTCGGGCCGCTCGCCGGGGTCTTCGCCGACCGGTTCGACCGGCGGCTGACCATGTTCGCGGCCGACCTGGCCAGGTTCGCGGTCGTGCTGTCCATCCCGTTCGTCAACAGCTACCAGTGGGTCATCGTCGCGACCGTCCTGGTCGAGTGCGTCAACCTGTTCTGGGTCCCGGCCAAGGACGCCACGGTGCCCAACCTGGTGCCCAAGGCGCAGCTCGAGTCGGCCAACCGGCTCAACCTGCTGGTCACCTACGGCACCGCGCCGGTCGCCGCCATGCTCTTCGCGGCGCTGTCGGTGGCGGGCGACCTGATCGGCGGGGCGGTGCCGTTCCTCACCGGCCACGGCGCGACCGGCCTCGCGCTGATCGTCAACGCCTGCGCCTACCTCGTCTCGGCCGTCCTCATCTTCACCCTGCGCGACATCCCCAAGCGCGACGGGGCGATCTCCACGCCGTCCGTGCTCAAGCAGGTCATCGAGGGCTGGCGGTTCGTGGGCGGCAACCGCCTGGTGCGCGGCCTGATCATCGGCATGCTCGGTGCCTTCGCGGCCGGCGGCGCCGTGGTGGGCGTGGCCAAGATCTACGTCGAGGCGCTGGGCGGCGGCGACGCGGCCTACGGCGTGGTGTTCGGCGCGGTCTTCGTCGGCATGGCGCTCGGCATGTTCTTCGGGCTCAGGCTGCTGCGCGAGCTGTCGCGGCGGCGGCTGTTCGGGCTGGCCATCACCGTCGCCGGGCTCGTGCTGATCGCGATCGCGCTGGTGCACAACCTGGTCATCGTGGTCATGCTGACCGTGCTGCTGGGGGCGTGCGCGGGCATCGCCTGGATCATCGGCTACACGCTGATCGGGCTCGAGGTCGAAGACGCGCTGCGCGGTCGTACGTTCGCGTTCCTGCAGTCCACGGCCCGGGTGACGCTGCTGCTCGTGGTGGCCGTGGCCAACCCCCTGGCGGCGTTGTTCGGGGTTCACGTCCTCGGCATGGGGCAGATCAGCTACCGCTTCGACGGCACCAACCTCGTGCTCGTGATCGGCGGGGCGCTGGCCATCGTCGTCGGCCTGCTGGCGCTGCGTCACATGGACGACAGGAAGGGCGTGCCGCTGGCCGCCGACCTGATCGCGGCGGTGCGCGGCGAGCGGTTCCCCACGGGGGCCGCCGAGCACGTGCCAGGGCTGTTCGTGGCGTTCGAGGGCGGCGAGGGGTCGGGCAAGACCACCCAGTCGCGGCTGCTCGCCATCTGGCTGCGCGACCAGGGCTACGACGTCGTGCAGACGCGCGAGCCCGGCGCCACCAAGGTCGGCATGCGGCTGCGGGCCATCCTGCTCGACGCCGCCGAGCGGGGCCTGTCGGCGCGGTCCGAGGCGCTGCTCTACGCCGCCGACCGGGCCGAGCACGTCGAGAAGGTGATCAGGCCGGCCCTCTACCGGGGCTCGATCGTGGTGACCGACCGCTACGTCGACTCCTCGCTGGCCTACCAGGGGGCCGGGCGCGTCCTCGACCCGGAAGACGTCTCCAAGGTCAACGCGTGGGCGACCGGCGGGCTGGTGCCCCACCTGACCGTGCTCATCGACACGCCGCCCGAGGTGGGGCTGACCCGGCTCGGCGGGGCCGCCGACCGCATCGAGTCCGAGCCGCTCGAGTTCCACCATCGCGTACGCAAGGAGTTCCGCGCGCTGGCGGCTGCGGCGCCCGAGCGTTACCTCGTGGTCGACGGCACGCTGCCGCAGGAGACGATCACCCGGCAGATCCACGACCGGGTCCGCGAGATCCTGCCCGACCCGGTGCCGCGCGAGTCCGAAGACGCCACGGGCACCATGCCCGCCATCCGAGACTGACACCTGATCCCTGGCTTCAGGCGTACTCCGGGGTGGCGGGCGCGGTTAGCCTTGACCCCGTGACGGTTTTCGATGACCTCGTGGGGCAGGACCAGGCGATCGCCGTGCTGTCGCGGGCCGCGGCGGCGGCCGGAGAGGTCGTCTCGGGCGGGCGCGGCGCCGGCATGACGCACGCCTGGCTGTTCACCGGCCCGCCGGGCGCCGGTCGCGAAGACGCCGCACGCGCCTTCGCCGCCGCCCTGCTCTGCCCCGACGGCGGCTGCGGCCACTGCGACCAGTGCCACCAGGTGCTCATCGGCTCGCACCCCGACCTGGAGTCCGTACGTCCCGAGGGGCTGTCCTACAGCGTCAAGCAGACCCGCGAGCTGATCCTGCGCGCGGCCGGGGCGCCGACGCAGGGGCGGTGGCGGGTCATCCTGTTCGAGGACGCCGACCGGGCCACGGAGTCGGCCGCCAACGCCCTGCTCAAGGCCATCGAGGAGCCGCCGCCGCGTACGGTGTGGCTGCTCTGCGCCCCCGCACCCGACGACCTGATGATCACCATCAGGTCCCGCTGCCGCCAGGTCACCCTCACCACGCCCGCCACCGAGGCCGTCGCCCACGTGCTGGCCACCCGCGACAGCGTGCCCTGGGAGACCGCCAGATCCGCCGCCAGGGCCGCGCAGGGGCACATCAGCCGCGCGCGTGCGCTGGCACTCGACGAGGGCGTCAGGCGGCGGCGAGAGGCCGTGCTGAGCATCCCGCGCGCGCTGACCGGCGTCGGCGAGTGCATCGCCGCGGCCGAACGCCTGGTGAAGACCGCCGAGGAGGAGGCCGCCGCCGCCACCGCCGCGCTCAACGAGAACGAGACGGCGGAGCTGCGCAAGCTGTACGGCGAGGGGTCCACCGGCAAGGGGCTCAACCGGGGCCTGGTCAGGGGTGGTGCCGGGGCGCTCAAGGAGCTGGAGGACCGGCAGAAGTCGCGTGCCACCCGCATCAAGCGCGACTCGCTCGACAGCGCCCTGCTGGAGCTCGTGTCGTTCTACCGCGACGTGCTCACCATGCAGTTCGGGGCCGAGGGCGTCGAGCTGGCCAACGACGACCTGCGCTTCGACCTCGACCAGCTCGCCAAATCGACGACGCCGGAGGAGACGCTGCGGCGCATCGACGCGATCATGCAGTGTCGCGAACGCCTCGCGGCCAGCGTCAACCCGCAGATGGCCGTCGAGGCGATGATGCTGGCACTGCGCTGAAAAACAGTTGGCCGGCCAAAGCAGCAGATGAGCCCGCCGGGCGTCTCTGTTGCGTGGAAACCGAACTACTCACCCAGCAAGAGGATCTGGCGCGGCGCCGGGTCGACGTCGCGTCGATCTTCGCCGAGCACCACGTCGGGCTCGTCCGGCTGGCCCTCATCATGGTCGGTGACCAGGCGACCGCGGAAGACGTCGTGCAGGAGGCGTTCGAGCGCACGTGCGCGGGCCGGGTCCGGCTGCGCGAGGCCGACAAGCTGCTGTCCTACGTGCGTTCCGCGGTGCTCAACGGGTGCCGCTCCGTGCTGCGGCGGCGGGCGACGGTCTTCCGCAAGGCGCCGCCGTACGAGCCGCCCGTCTGGTCCGCGGAGAGCGCCGCGCTGCTGGGAGAGGAGCGCAGAGAGGTCCTGCTCGCGCTGCGCGAGCTGCCCGGCAGGCAGCGCGAGGCGCTGACGCTGCGCTACTACTTCGACCTCACCGACCAGGAGATCGCCGAGACGATGAAGATCAATGCGAGCACCGTACGCTCCACGGTCACGCGTGGGCTGGCGGCGCTCGGCCGGGCACTTGGGGAGCAATCATGAACAGTCCCGTGGAAGACCGGCTGCGCGAGGCCCTCGCCGAGGCCGGCGCCTCCCTTGACCCCGCCACTCTGCGTCCCCTTCGCGCCCCCGAGCGGCGGTGGCGCGTGGACTACCGGCTGCTGAGCGTGGCGGCGGCGGTGGTGGTCTTCGCAGGGGCGGCGACCGCCGTGGCCCTGGGCACCGGCGGCCGGGATCACGTGGCGGCGGTCGAGCCCGCGCAGAGCGAGGCGGCCGAGATGGCTGTCTTCGTGTGCTCGAAGGCAGTGACCGAGGCGCCGTGCAGTGGCCGTGACGCCACCCCTCAGCAGGTCGAGGCCATCGAGGCGGTGCTGCGCGGGCTCCCTCAGGTCAACGAGGTGTCCTTCGAGGACCAGGCGGCGGCCTACGAGCGATTCAGGAAGAGCTACGCGGGCAACCCCGCCGTGCTCGACGCGGTCAAGCCGGGTGATCTGCCGCCCTCGTTCCACTTGAAGATCAAGAAGGGTGGAGATCGGGAGCAGGTGAACCAAGCCGTCTTCAGGCTGGAGGGGCTCCATACGGTCGTCGACCGGGCTTCGCCCGACATCACCAAGGTGCCGACCGCCGATGATCTCAAGTGGCAGGTCAGCGTCTTCCTGTGCAACGAGGGCACACGCGTGCCCACATGCGGTGCCGGCCGCAAGGAGGGGCAGGCCGCGACGGCCGCGCAGAAGCGCGCGATCGACAAGCTGATCGGCACGTCGCCGCAGGTGGCGGAGCACATCTTCGAGAGCAAGGAGGTGTCTTACGAGCGTTTCAAGGAGTCGTTCCAGGAGAGCAATCCGGCGCTCGTCGATGCGACCAGGGTGGGGGACCTGCCGGACAGCTTCAAGATCGCGCTGAAGAACGAGATGGAGGGGGGCGAGGTGGTCGAGCGGTTGAAGCGGCAGCCGGGGGTGGCGGCGGTGGTCTATCAGGCGTGCGTGCCCGCGCGACATACGCTGTTCATCGACTTCGGCCTCGATCTGCCGGCGACGACGATGTGTCCGGGCACGGGCTGACCCTGCGGCCGGCGCAGCACCGCTCCCCGGCCGCAGCCGAGGGCGAGCACCAGCTCGTACTCCAGAAACAGGCGCGGGATGCTGCTGCGGCCGGAGCCGAGTGCGGCGGCGGCTGATCGACCGGCGTGGGGCCGCCGTCGGTGGTGGCTGATCGACCGGCGTGGGGCCACCGTCGGTGGTGGCTGATCGACGGCATGGGGCCAGCGTCGGCGGGGCCCCAGCTCAAGATCTGCCGCCGCCACCCCTCACCACTGCGGGCCTGCCCACGTAATGTGGCAGGGAAGACGGTAAATGACCCCTACGCCGTCAGGAGGCGAGCTCGAGCCCATGGGAATGATCATGGCCGTGAGCTTCACCCGTTACGGGAGGCTCTACTACCTCGATCCCGGCGAGCACACCTACAAGGTGGGCGACAAAGTGCTCGTACCAACGGATTCGGGACCTGAGGTGGCGGAGTGCGTCTGGGCGCCGCAGTACACGAGCGAAGACGTAGAGGGGCTCCCGGTGTGCGCCGGGCCCGCCGGCGAGGAACATCTGTCGCGTGACGAGTCGAACAAGCGGCGCCGCGCCGAGGCTCGCAGCGTCTCCAAGCGGCTGATCAAGCGGCACTCGCTGCCTATGAAGGTCGTCGGCATCGACTACCTCGATGAGGACAACGTCTACACGGTCTACTTCTCGGCGCCACACCGGGTCGACTTCCGTGCCCTCGTCCGCGACCTGGCCCGCAACCTGCGGGCCCGGGTCGAGCTGCGCCAGATCGGCCCCCGCGACGAGGCCCGCCTCCAGGGCGGCATCGGCCCCTGCGGCCGCGACCTGTGCTGCGCGACCTTCCTCAAGGACTTCGAGCCGGTCTCCGTACGCATGGCCAAGGACCAGGACCTCCCGGTCAACCCGCTGCGCATCGCGGGGGCGTGCGGCCGGCTGATGTGCTGCCTCAAGTACGAACACCCGCTGTACCAGGAGTTCCGCGCCTCAGCCCCGCGCACGGGCACCAGCGTGGAAACCCCCGAGGGCCCGGGCACGGTGGTGGGCCACAACGTGCCGTCCGACTCCGTGGTGGTGCGGCTCAACGACGGGGGCCGGCGGTGCTCGTGCTCCCGGGCCAGCGTGTGCGGGCCCAGGAAGGCGTACGACTCTACGTACGGGGGCGGCGGGGACGCGGGCGGCACCTTGTAGGCGGTGAGGCTGTGGCCGGAGCCGTGAGGGGGCCGGTCCGCCGCAGGGGGCTTTCCTGACATCGGCGGACCGATGGGAGCGAGAACCCCTCGGGCTCCTGTAGACTCTTTCACGCTGCACGGCAGATGCCGCCTTAGCTCAGTCGGCCAGAGCACTTCACTCGTAATGAAGGGGTCTGGGGTTCGAATCCCCAAGGCGGCTCCCAGCTCAAAGGCCCTCCCGGATGATCCGAGAGGGCCTTTTGCATGGGCGTACAGCAGCGAAGTACGGCTACGGGTTCTCACGCTCTCCGGCCGGTCGCGGCCAGCACCGCCCACGCGCTGCACTGCTTGGAGACTGCCCCGAAGGCCGTCGAAAACATCACTGAGTTCGGCCAGAGCACCGGAGTACTGCACGGCCCGCGACTGTTGGAGCACGCGTCTAAAGGACCGCCCTGGTCCGTGACGTCGCCGTGCTCGCCCGCTCGCCTGCTCGGCCGCTCGCCTGCTCGGCCGCTCGCCTGCTCGGCCGCTCGCCTGCTCGGCCGCTCGCCTGCTCGGCCGTGGACGTGGCACGCCGGCCCGGTGGGTCTCTGTCGGGGTCGCGCCGTTGGCTCAGCCGCCATCCGCGCGGCACAGGGTGTCAGTCCTGGGCGGAGAGGACGCGACGGGCGGCCGCGAGCTGCTGATCCTTAGCCGTCCGCAGCGCCTGGAACTCGGCGGCGTGCGCGCGGACGGTACCGTCCTGGATGCGTTTCTCCACAGCGGACCAGACGGAGATGAGAGCCGTCTCCGCCTTGCACCGGACATCCGCCTGTGCCGCGCGGATCTCTTCTCGGGTGGGGGCGCCGTCGCCCGTCCATCGTTCGTCGGCGACCGCGGCGAGCGGATCGGCGTAGCGCAGGCCCTGCTCCCGCATGCAGGCACTCCATGCCCGAAAGACCCGCTGGACCTCCGGGTCCTGCTGGGACCGCTCGAACGTCTCCGTGATGAGCCGGTTGAACAACGCCTCGTCGACCTGCGGCGCCCCGCGTTCGAGGTGATCGCGCGCCTCCCCCAGGCAACTGCCCGTCTTGCCGTACGCCGCCTCCCGCGCCGCCGTCGACAGACGTCGCGTGCGGGTCTCCCGCGCGGCGAAGCGCCGGGCCACGGAGGGGCGGTCCGGGGGGACGCGGAACCCGTAGAGGCCGGCGACCTCTGCCTCCACGACGCCGTAGCGGCGCCGGTTGGGCGGTTCGACGTCGTCGGCCACGGCCGGTGGCAGCACCTCCCACTCCATGCCCCGCCGCCGCATGCAGTCGCGGATCAGGAGGTCCTCGGCGGCCTCCAGGATCATGATGTCCGCCGGAGAGAAGTTGTACCTGTCGAAGGGCACGGAGAGCTCGCGTGCTTCCGCCCCCGGCATCGGCACCGGGGGCGCGGGTTCCGTTCCCTCCGCGGTGGCGCAGGCCGCCACCGCGGCCAGGAGGACCACCACCGAGCCCAGCAGCCGAAGCGACACGCGAACTCCTCTGGTGGGTACGGGGGTGGAACCGCCTACTACGAGCGGCACGCCGAGCCGAACTGGCTGTGATCAGCCGGGCTTGATGGAGCTGGCCTTGTTGTCGAAGCCGTTGTTCGACAGGTCAGCGTCTTCCGACCAGCGTTGGGCCGTGTAGCCGTAGGAACCGGCGCAGCCGGAGGCGTTGTAGAACCGGACCCGGGCGCCGGAGGGGTTCCTCATGGAGCTCACCCGGTCGCTCAGCCTGCCCGTGGTCTGACACTCGTTACCGCTGATGGTGAAGACCCACATGTCTCCCTTGAAGTTGTCGTGCTCGTACACGCAGAGGCTGTACTTGCACGCGTAGACGTCGGCCTGCGCACTGGGGCTGACCCCCAGGACCCCGGTCAGGACCAGAGCTGCGACGCCGGCTGTGCGCATGATCTGCCGCTTCATAGAAGCCCTTCGTCTGAAGATCGAAATTAGGCGGGATCATAGCCACATGAGGTGACCGGTGCACCCAGAAGCCATATTTCGAGACAGCCTAAAAGGCAGGCGAAACGACTCCAGGAGCTGCGACCGCCGCTGTTCCCGATCTCCTACCGGATCCTGGGGAGCGTGGCCGAGGCCGAGGACGCCGTCCAGGAGCTCGGCTGCGTTTCGAGGCATCCTCCACCCGGCCTGCGTCGACCAGGGCATTCCTCTCGACGACGATCACCAGGATCTCGATCGACGTGCTGCGCTCCGCCCGGCTGAGCCGCGAGAAGTACGTCGGCGAGTGTGCTCGGAGCCGCTGCTCACCGACCCCCACCGGGACCCGGAACGCTCGGTGGAACCGGCGGTGAGCTGGTGTACGTGGACGCGTACTCTTCCTACGCGCCCACCCGCTCCGCCGGCTCCCGCCGCTCGGCCGGCCCGGTGAAGGCACGAGAGCCGGGTCACGCGCAGTGCTCGTCGGTACTGCCGGTCTGCCACAGTTCTTTCTCGCCGGCGACAGCGGACTGCCGCTGGTCGTGTAACAGAGGATGCCCGTACGTTCTTCTGGGGGTTCGGACACGGACCGGAGGGGGACTCATGATCACTGTCCAAGGCAAGGGCTTCAATGGCGTGCAGGATCTGGTCAGCGAGATCGCGACCACGCGTCCGGACTTCGTCTGGCGCAACGCCTATGTTCAGGGGTTGCATCAGCTGAACGCAGGCAACGCCGTCCTCACCGACTACGACGATCTGGCGGCGCGCCTGGAAGCGCTCGCGTCGGCCGCGCCGGCGAATGAGCTGTACGACGTCTCGTTCGAGCTGCTCGAGCTGTTCACCAAGCCCGCCTCCGCCATGGAGCGCTCCGCGGCGAAGGGCTTCAGCGCGAAAGCGAAGACGTTGAGCACGCTGGAGCCGCGCCGCGTCGTGCTCCGCAACCTCGCCGCGGAGCTGGAGAAGGCCAACGCGATTGACGGGCAGATCGTGCACTTCGAGGCGTTGCGCAGGGAGGATTTGCAGCATGTGGCCGTGCTGAACAAGATCAACGACCTCACCGCCCGCATCATCAAGACCGTCGTCTTCTACTGGAACGACGACCAGGGAGGTGGCGCCCAGCTCATGTCCACGCTCGGTCGCGTCGGGTTCGTCCACGTCTTGTTCGAATGGGTGACCGGAAAGATCAACTGCAACATGAACGCGGGCTCGAAGCTCCGTGGTGCCTGCGACAAGGTCGAATGCACGATGAAAGCCTGATCAGCGACGGCGTGCGCTGTCGCAGGCGCGACAGCGCACGCCGGCTGGATGAGCAGATTCAGGGGATGTTCGCGGAGGACGTGGGGGTGGCCGAGCGGTCGGGCGTCGCTTGGTATGCGTACTCCGGCCGGGACAACAAGGGGGCGTCCGTCCGCGGGGTCAGCGGTCGGGCAGCGATGGGTGGGGGTGGTGGGGACCGTGCCGTGCATGTCGTTGGTGAGGGCCCATCGGCCATTCCCATGGCCGCCGCCATGACGCCGCTCGGCGGACGGCATCGGAGGGAGCGTGAGCCTGGGGTACGGGGGCGCGCCCGCCAGGTAGTAGAGGTCGTCGATCAGACTGTCCCACGGTGGTTCCGGCACTCTGGACACGTACTCCACGCGCCCCGGCATCGCCGATGCCCGGCAGGGGTCGCCATACCCCGGCAGGGTCGGCATGATGGCGGGATCGGGGGTCGGTGCTGGAATGAAGGGGGCGTGTCCGTGTCTGGGATCTTTTGGGGTTTGGCTTTCTGTTTGCGGCGTCTGATGCTGCTGATGCGGTGAGTGGACCCAGGAGGGGATCGTGACTTCGCGGCTGCTCATGCCCCGGCGGCGATTACCGGCGTCTGGCGACGGTCCCGAACTCGAAGTCGCGGGTGGGGTGGCGGCGACGCGGATCCTCGACTGGGGGCATCCTCGGGTGGCGTGCCTGGCGGACGAGGTCAGGGGAGTGGGTGCGGGAGTGGGTGCGGGAGGCGCATCGGCTGATCGGTGACCGCATTCGTCCCGTCTACGCCATGAACGACGAGCAGCCGGTGTCCGTGACCGTGCGGCGGGGGCGGGGGTCGTGCAGCCAGCGGATGGCGGTGCTCGAGGCGGTGGCTCGGGCTCGGGGGATCGCCACGCGGGTCAGGGGGCGGGTGATCGACGGGGCCTTCTGGTACGCGCGGTTCCCCGGCCTGCGGGCGCTGGTGCCTGACGAGGTGGTGCTGGCGTGGCCCGAGTTCCGGGTGGAGGGGCGGTGGGTCGCCGTGTCGGAGATCTATGACGGGTTGTGCGTGGGCTCCGGCTTCGACAACGCCGGCGCTGAGACGCTGTTCGACGCCGTCGCCAGGACGGCCGTGGACTGGGACGGCACCGTCGCGCCGACCTGCGATCTGTCGGCGCGGGTGGTGGCTGATCTCGGATATTTCGGGACGCGGGATGAATTGTTCCGGGAGTACGGGCAGACGTTGCGGCCCGGGGTGCGGTGGGTGGTCGATCTGATGATGAGCCGGCGGGGTGTACGCGGGTAAACCGGTGGCGGTCCTTGGCTGGGGTGGGGACCATTGCGCGGTGACGGAGATCGAAGTGCGGCGGGCCACTGAGGCGGATGCGGTGGTGCTGGCCCGGTTGAATGAGATCGTTCATGCGCTGCATGTCGAGGCGCGGCCCGATGTGTTCGTGGCGGCCGGGGACAAGGAGGAGGTGGCGCGGCTCTTCGTGCGGTTTCTGGGCAGGGAGGGGGCGCTGGTGTTCCTGGCCGAGGAAGCGGGGCGGGCGGTCGGGTACGTGACCGGGGTCGTGCATCGGCGCGAAGGTGACGTGATGCTGCGGGCGCGGAGTTTCGTGTCCATCGAGCACATCGCGGTCGATCCCGGGGTGGCGAGGTCGGGGGTCGGGTCGGCTCTCGCCCGGGCGGTACGCGAAGTCGGCAGAGAGGCGGGGTGCACCTCCGTGCTCACCGATGTGTGGGACTTCAACGAGGCGTCGCTGGCCTTCTTCACCGAGCTGGGGTTCCGGCCGATGCGGCACGTCCTTGAGCAGGCCCTGTGAGCAGGGAACGGCGGTTCGCTGCTGTGGAAGACCTCGGTCCCCTGGCACGGGAGGCGTTCAGCACCAGGCTCGAACGGGTGGAGCGGTTGCGGGGCGGCACCAAGAAGGGGGTCTATCGGCTGACGTTCGAGCGCGGGCCGAGTGCCGTCCTCTACGTGTGGGCCGACACGGAGAACTTCTGGGGGCCGGGCGCCGAAAAGTCGGAGATGGGGCTGTTTCTGGCGGCGCATCGGGAGTTCAGCGAGCTGGGTGTGCGGGTGCCGGAGTTGCGGTTCGCGGACGGGAGTGGGCGGCTCTATCCGGGTGAGGTGGCGGTCGTCGAGGACGTTCGTGGCGGCACGCTCGAACAGCGGCTCGGGAGCGACGACGGCGGTCTGGAACGGCTGGCGGAGCATCTCCAGAGGATGGCGGGGCACCGGTCGGCGGGGCTCGGCGAGGTCGGGCCGGTCAAGGCGGGGGAGGGCAGGCGCACGACGTGTCCTGAGGTGGTGCTGGGGTGGGCGCTCAAGGATCTGGGGGAGGCGGCCGGACGGGTTGAGGCCATCGGGCACAAGCGGGCCGCGTTCGAGGAGCTGCTGCGCGGCATGGCGGGCGGCGTCGAGCCGCGTACCGAACACTCATTGATTCACGGTGAGCTGGGGCCCGACCACGTGCTCATGGACGACGGCGGCGAGCCCGTGCTCATCGACATCGAAGGCGCGCAGTTCTTCGACGTCGAGTGGGAGCACGTCTTCCTGCGCATCAGGTTCGGCGAGCACTATCCGAGGCTGCGCGTCGAGGGGCTGGACGAGGGCAGGATGCGCTTCTACCGGCTGGCGCAGCACCTGTCGCTGGTGGCGGGCCCGCTGCGGCTGCTCGACGGGGACTTCCCCGATCGGGAGGCCATGATGGGCATCGTCCGGCGGCACATCGGGGAGGCGCTGAGCTTCGTTCGGGGCCCTTGCGTGGGTGGGGATCTTCGAATAGGAAGGTTTCCTGGCTGATAAGCGGGAGTTGAGGCGGTTGCGTACGGTCTTAGCGGTCCTCGGGCTCCTGCTCATCACGGCCTGCGGCGGCGGACAGGGGGACGAGCCCCCGGTGAACGCCGAGGACGTGATGTTCGTGCAGATGATGGTGCAGCACCATCGGCAGGGCATCGAGATCGCCAAGGTCGGCACGTCGCAGGCCACCGACCCGGAGGTCAAGACGCTGGCCTCGGCCATCGAGACCACGCAGCAGGACGAGGTCGAGATGATGACGCGCTGGCTGCGCGACTGGGACCAGCCGCTCACGCCGCCGACCAGCGCGCACGACCACCACGGCGGCATGCCGGAGACCGACGCCAAGCGCATCCAGGAGCTCAAGGCGTCGAAGAACTTCGAGTACGACCTGCTCAACCTGCTCATCGCGCACCAGGACGACGCCGTGCAGATGGCGTCGTCCGAGGTGGCGAAGGGGGCCAACCCCGAGGTGCAGAAGTGGGCGGCGCAGGTGCAGAGCTCCCGTAAGGGACAGATCGACATGATGCTCAAGCTGCTCAAGCGCTAACAGCGCTAACAACGCTGTCTGTGACGAAACGGTATCCCTCATAGACGCCATCCCGGAAAAGTGATTAGATCACTTGATATGTCCGAGGTAACGCGGCCCTCGCTTTCCGACGCGCTCACCGAGCGCATGCTGGAGCTCATCCGTACGGGCGGGCACCGGCCCGGCGACAGGCTGCCCTCGACCAGGGAGCTCTCCCAGCGCTTCGCCGTCACCACCCCGACGTTGCGCGAGGCGCTGCGCAGGCTCGAGGCCACCGGGGCCATCGAGATGCGGCACGGTTCCGGCATCTATGTCGGGCCCGCGATAGAGCGGCTGGTGCTGCCCAATCCGAACATGCGCGAGATGCACGCCCCCCAGCTCCTGGAGCTGCTCGGCGCGCGGATCGTGATCGAGCCGCCGCTGGCCGCGATGGCCGCGGAGCACGCCGCCGGTGAGGAGCTGGCGGCGCTGCGGCGGGTGCTCGACGAGGCGGGCAGGCATCTGCGCGGCGAGGACGCCGAGCTGCACGACGCGAACATGGCCTTCCACCGGGCGACCGCCCGGCTGGCGGGCAACAGCGTCCTGCACGAGGTGGTCGACTCGCTGCTGACCGTGCACGGCCCGGAGCAGCGCGAGATTCTGCAGATCTTCGACGACCGGCGCCGTGACTACGAGGAGCACCTGGCGATCCTGGGGGCCATCGAAGCACGCGACGCGGCGCAGGCCGAGGAGCGCATGCGGGCCCACCTGGTCGAGGTGAAGACCGTTATCGAGCACAGGTTGCAATCCCCCCGATGAGATCCAAGGAGGCCGGCTCATGTTCCGGTCACGTGTGGCCACGCTCGGCGTGGCGGCGCTCGTCCTGGCCGCCTGCGGTGGCAACGGCGCCGGCGAGCAGCAGAAGAAGACGGAGCTGACGCTCTACAACGACAAGGGCGCGTGGTCGAAGTTCTTCGACGAGATGGGCGCGCTGTCGAAGCAGCGGATCGGCCTGGGCATGAAGCCGACGGGTTATACGGACTCGGCGCAGTACCAGGCGTTCATCAAGGCGTCGTTCCGCACGAACGTCAAGCCGGACCTGTTCACCTGGCAGACCGGGGGGATGCTGGAGGAGATCGTCAAGCAGAAGCAGGTGGCCGACACCTCGGCCATCTGGCAGGAGGCGATCAAGGCGGGCGACCTGTCGCAGGACCTGCTGCCCTATTACACGGTCGGCGGCAAGCAGTACTGCGTGCCGATGAACGTCGCCTACTGGGGGATGTTCTACAACAAGAAGATCTTCGACAAGTACGGCCTGAAGTCGCCGCAGACCTGGGACGAGCTCGTCCAGGCGGCGGAGACCCTGAAGAAGAACGGGGTCAAGGCGTTCTACCACACCAGCGTGCTGTTCTCCTTCGTCTGGTTCGAGCAGCTCCTGGCCGGCACCGACCCTGACCTGTACGACCGCCTCGCCACCGGCAAGGCGAAGTACACCGACCCGGGTGTGGTGCAGGTGATGGAGCGGTGGAAGCAGCTCATCGACGCCGGATATTTCATCAATCCGGGCGATAAAACGGACCCGGGCGACGTCCTCAAGAACGGCAAGGCCGCGATGGTGACGTTCGGCACCTGGTTCAACACCAGCATGACCAGCCGCGACATGAAGGCCGGCACCGACTACGACTTCTTCGTCATCCCCAACGTCAACCCGGCCCTGCCCAAGACGTCGATGATCTTCGAGAGCGGCCCGCTGTGCTCGCTCACCAAGGCCGCCGACCCCGACGCCGGCATGAAGTACCTCAAGTGGTGGACCACCTCGGAGGCGCAGGACAAGTGGGCCAAGAGCCGCGGTGACGTCAGTGCCAACCCGAAGGTGACGATCGACGACAAGGTGCTCGGCACCGTCACCAAGGACGCGGGCGGCGGGAAATACCGCCTGGTCAACCGCTACTTCGAGGCGACGCCGCCGCCGATCCTGACGGCCGCGCTCGACGGGTTCAGCAAGTTCGTCACCGAGCCGGCGTCGTACAAGGAGGTCCTGGAGACCATCCAGAAGGCCGCCGACGAGTACTGGAGCACGCATCAGTGAGTGCGGTGCCATCCCAGTCGCAGGTGAGACGGGGCGCCCCGCTGCTCGGCCGGTTCCGGTACGGGTACGTGGCGCCCGCGGCGCTGCTGGTCGCGGTGCTGCTCTACGCGCCGTTCCTGTGGACCGCGTACCTGAGCCTGACCACGTACGACGGGCTGGAGCCGCCGGTCTGGAACGGCCTGGCGAACTTCGGCAAGCTCTTCGATGACGCGGCGCTGCTGACCTCGATCCGCAACACGCTGATCTGGGTGATCGGCACGATGGTGCTGCCGGTCGGGCTCGGGCTGCTGGTCGCGGTGCTGTCGTACGACATCAGGGGCGGCGCCTGGTTCCGAGTGCCGTTCATGCTGCCGTACGCGCTGAGCGGCGCGGGCCTCGCCATGGTGTGGAGCCCGATCCTGTCGCACGGCGGCATCGCGAACGTGCTGCTCGGCGTGGACACCGCGTTCCTCCAAGACGCGCCGGTGAACACGTTCGCCATGCTCGCGGTCTGGACCTGGCAGCAGCTCGGCGTGAACACGCTGCTGTTCGTCGTCGGCCTGCAGTCGATCCCCAAGGAGCCGATCGAGGCGGCGCGGCTGGACGGCGCGTCGGGGTGGCGGCTGTTCCGGCACGTGATCTGGCCGCTCATGCGGCCGCTGACGGCGGTCGTGGTGGGGCTCGCGCTGGTGGCCGGGCTGAAGACGTTCGACATCGTGTGGGTGCTGACGCAGGGCGGCCCTGGACGCAACTCCGAGACGCTCGCGGTGACCATGTACAAGGAGACGTTCGTGGCCAGCGACTACGGCTACGGCTCGGCGGTGGCGGTGCTGCTGACCGTGGTGACCGGGCTGGCCTCCTACCTCTATCTGCGCAGGCAGGTGACGGCCACGTGATCCGCCGCGCCGTGCTCGTCGTGCTCGGCCTGATCTGGCTCGGCCCGACGTACCTGCTGCTCGTCAACGCCTCCCGGCCGGCCGGTTCGTACGACCCGGCCAGCGCGTGGGTGCCCTCGGGCGACTTCTCCCTGTTCGACAACTTCGCCACCGCGCTGGACAGCGCGAACCTGACGCAGAGCCTGGCCAGCACCGCGCTCTACAGCAGCGTCTCGCCGCTGCTCGGCGTGCTCGTCGGCGCACTGGCGGGCTACGTGATAGTGGTGCTGCGGCTGCGCCACGGGTTCTGGTGGTTCCTGCTGATCTTCGGCGGGACGATCTTCCCCTCGCAGATGCTGCTGGTGCCGCTCTTCGTCGGCTACAGCGACGCCGGTCTGTACGACAGCCGCCTCGGCATGATCCTCATCTATACGGCGATCAACGTGCCGCTGGCCGCGTTCGTGCTGCGCAACTTCTACAGCGGCGTCGCGTTCTCGGTCTTCGAGGCGGCCCGCATGGACGGCGCCTCGACGTGGCGCATCTTCTGGCGCATCTACCTGCCGATCTCGTTCACGGCGCTGGCCGCCGTGTTCATCCTCGAGTTCACCTTCATCTGGAACGACCTCATCTTCGGCCTGACCCTGAGCCAGACCGAGGAGGTACGTCCGGTCATGACCGCCATCGCGGGCCTCATGACCGACGTGTACGCCGGCACCCCGGTCCCGGTCGGCCTGGCCGCCGGGCTCGTGGTCTCACTGCCGACCGTGGTGTTGTTCCTGGCAACCCAGCGCCTCTTCGCCAGGGGCCTGTCTCTAGGGAGTGTTCAATGACCAGCCGGTTGCTCCAGCGCAGCCTGGGAAGTCCCGACTACGACGGGATCAGGCAGGCGCTGCGAGACGACACCTCGACGCCCGTGCTCAGCGTGCGCGGGCTGGAGGTCAGGGTCGCGGTGCTGCCGCTGTTCACCCACGACGGCCGCCAGGCGGTCCGGGTCTCCAGCACCGAGCCGCTGACCCATGTGCTGGTGGGCGTGGACAGCGCGTCGGGCCGCGACGTGACGCTGCTGGTGCCGGAGGTGGACGCGCCGCGCGAGTTCACGCTGGAGTGCCGCGACGACGCGGGCGTGGTGGGCAGCGCGCAGATCACGGTGACGCCGCAGCGCAAGTGGAGCGTCTTCGTGGTGCACCATTCGCATCTCGACATCGGCTACACCGACCCGCAGGGCACGGTGCTGCGCCACCACCTCGACTACCTCGACGCGGCCGTACGCCTGGGGCAGGAGACCGCGTCCTGGCCGGACGACGCCAAGTTCCGCTGGACGGTCGAGTCGTCGATGCCGGCGCTGCGCTGGCTGGAGCACCGGCCGAAGGAAATGGTGGACGCCTTCGCCGAGCTGGCCAGGGCGGGCCTGATCGAGGTGACGGCGCTGCCGTTCCAGCTGCACACCGAGGCGTGCTCGACCGAGGAGCTGCACCGGCAGCTGCGCTTCACCGCGCAGCTCGAACGCCGCTACGGCTTCGCCACGAAGTCGGCCATGCACACCGACGTGCCGGGCGCGGTCGTGGGCCTGGTGGACGCGCTCAGTCAGCACGGCGTGCGCTATCTCGCGGCGGCGCACAACTGGGCCGGGCGGTCGGTGCCGTACCTGCACGGCGGTGACAAGCTGAGCAGGCCGTTCCGCTGGCGGGCGCCGAGCGGCAACGAGATCCTCGTGTGGTTCACCGACACGCCGCACGGGATGGCGTACATGGAGGGCAACACGGTCGGGCTGACCGACTCCTACGAGCTGGCCGACGACCTGCTGCCGCGCTACCTGTCGGCGCTGGCGACGCGCGGCTACCCGTACGGGCCTGGCACGTTCGGCTGGCAGGGGCCCGACGCTCCGAAGGAGCCGTACGAGCTGGACGTGCTGCACCTGCGGGTGCAGGGCGCGCACGCCGACAACGCGGGGCCGTCGATCGTGCCGGCGTCGATCGCGCGGCGGTGGAACGAGCAGTGGGCCTACCCGCGGCTGCGCAGCGCGGTCAACAGCGACTTCTTCGAGCACGTCGAGGAGCGCTACCACGACAGTCTCGCGGTGCACGAGGGCGACTGGACCGACTGGTGGGCCGACGGGCTCGGCTCGGGCGCGCGCCCGCTGGGATACGTGCGCAGGGCGCAGTCGGCGCTGCGGGTGGCCGAGACGCTGCACACGCTGGCCGGGGTGGACGCGACCGAGCGGATCGACGCGGCGTACGACAAGGTCGCGCTGTTCAACGAGCACACGTGGGGCGCGGCGAACCCGTGGGAGGACGCCGAGGAGGGCGGCGACTCGGGCGGCCTGCAGTGGACGCGCAAGTCGTCCGGCGCGTACGACGCCCAGGACGACGCCTCCGACCTGCTGCACGCGGCGGCCAGGAGGTTCGGCGCGGCGCTGTCGGAGTCGGGTGCCGCCGAGGGCGGCGCGCTGTCGTCGTTCGCCGTCTTCAACCCGGCGACGTGGACGCGCACCGACGTCGTGCGCGCCTTCCTGCCCCGGGACGTCGTCGGCGTGGAGGTGCCGATCGCGCTCGTGGACGCGCGGACCGGCGAGCGGCTGCCGCACCACGAGGAGCTGGTGGACCCGGCGGACTGGCCGACCAGGCCGATCGGCCGGCACGTGCACGCGGTCGTGCCCGACGTGCCCGGCTTCGGCTACGTCCGGCTCGACGTCGTGCCCGGCGAGACGCAAGCTCCCGAGCCGGTCGAGCTGGAGGAGAGCGGGGTGATCGAGAACGAGTTCTACCGCGTGGCGTACGACGTCCGCGAGGGCTACATCGGCTCGATCTTCGACAAGCGGGCGGGCCGCGAGCTGGTCAACGGCGACGCGGCGGCCGGTTTCGGCCAGTACGTCTACGACCGCTACGCCACGGCCCCGCACTTCAACCACCTGTCGGGCCACGTCGGCGCGCACGACCGCACGCTGCTCGGCGACCGGGCGATCGGCGAGCACGCCAGGATCACCGAGGCCAGGCGCACGGCCGTGGGCGACAAGCTGGTCGTGGAGCTGCGCGGCAAGGGCGTCGACTGGATCCGCGCGACGATCGAGCTGCATCACGGCGTGCCCAGGCTCGACCTGACCTACCAGCTCGCCAAGCAGGGCACCCCGGCGAAGGAGGCGGTCTTCCTGGCCTTCCCGTTCGCCGCGGGCCAGGCCACGGCCTGGGAGCTGACCGGCGGCGTCGGCGGGCCCGACGTGCCGAGGGTGCCTGGCTCGGCCGAGTACATGCTGCCGATCAGGCACTGGATCGCCTTCGAGGACCCTGAGCTGACCATCGCCTGGGCCACGCTGGAGGCGCCGCTGGTGCAGCTCGGCACCATCCACATGCCGTACGCGCCGTTCCCGCCGACCCTCGACCAGGAGGACGGCACGGTCTACTCGTGGGCGCTCAACAACATCTGGGACACCAACTTCCCGGCCCAGCAGCAGGGCGAGACGACGTTCCGGTACGCGGTGACGTCCGAGACGGGCGCGGGCGGGCGGCGGCTCGGCGCGGCGGCCGCCTCGGGGCTCTGCGAGCCGTTCGTGGGCGCGCTGATCACCGACAGCCCCGGGGTGTCGGAGACGTACGTGCGCGTCGACCATCCCGACGTGCTGGTCACCTCGATCGGCTGGGAGGGCGTGCGGTTGCAGTCGCTGGCCGCCGAGCCGGTGGAGACCACGGTGACGCTGCCGGGGCAGGAGCCGGTCGAGGTGCGGTTGCCCGCGTGCGGGGTGGCCGTGGTCAGGGGGACGCGCCAGTGAAGATCGTCGACATCAGGGCCACGACGGTGGCCGTGCCCCTGGAGGCGCCGCTGCGGCACAGCAACGGCGCGCACTGGGGGCGCTTCGTCCGGACGATCGTCGAGGTCGAGGCCGACAACGGGCTGATCGGGCTCGGCGAGATGGGCGGCGGCGGCGAGAGCGCGGAAGCGGCCTTCCGCGCGCTCATGCCGTACCTGAAGGGGCACGACCCGTTCCAGCTCGAAGCGCTGCGCTTCAAGATCGCGAACCCGACGGCCTCGCTCTACAACAACCGCACGCAGCTGCTGGCGGCGATCGAGTTCGCCTGCCTCGACCTGGTCGGGCAGCATCTCGGGGTGCCGGTCAGCGACCTGCTGGGCGGGCGCATCAGGGACGCGGTGCCGTTCGCGTCGTACCTGTTCTTCCGGTACGCCTCCGACGCCCACCCCGAGATCCGCACCCCGGACCAGCTCGTCGAGCACACGGCGCGGCTGAAGGAGGAGCACGGGTTCACCGTCCACAAGCTCAAGGGCGGCGTCTTCCCGCCGGACCACGAGCTGGAGTGCTACCGCGCGCTGGCCGAGGCGTTCCCCGGCGACCGGCTCAGGTACGACCCCAACGCCGTGCTGTCGGTGGCCGAGGGGCTGCGCTTCGGCAAGGCGATCGAGGGACTGAACAACGACTACCTGGAGGACCCGGTCTGGGGGCTCGAAGGGCTGCGGGCCGTGCGCGCGCAGGTCGGCGTGCCGCTGGCGACGAACACGGTCGTGGTGAACTTCGAGCAGCTCGCCTCCAACGTGCTGCGCAGGAGCGCCGACGTGATCCTGCTGGACACCACGTTCTGGGGTGGCATCAGGCCGTGCGTCAAGGCGGCGGGGGTGTGCGAGACGTTCCAGCTCGGGGTGGCCGTGCACTCGTCGGGGGAGCTGGGCATCCAGCTCGCGACGATGCTGCACCTCGGCGCGGTGCTGCCGAACCTCACCTACGCCGCCGACGCCCACTACCACCAGCTCAGGGACGACGTGATCGAGGGCGGGAAGATGGCGTACTCGGAGGGCGCCATCGCCGTCCCGGCCGGTCCAGGGCTGGGCGTGCGGCTCGACCGGGATCAGGTGGCGCGCTACGCCGAGCTCTACAAGGAGCTGGGCGGCTACCCGTACGACCGCGATCCGGGGCGTCCTGGCTGGTACGCGACGGTCCCCAACGAGAGGTTCGCGGATCCCGCGGTGGAAATCGCACCATAATGGGGCGATATGTCTGAAGAGTCAAAGCCCGCCGCCCCCGCCGACAACCTCGTCACCTCCTCCCACACCCTGCCGTCCGGCCAGGCGTACACCGCCACCGCCGGCACGATGGTGCTGCGCGAGGAGGTGACCACCGACGGCACGTTCGAGGGCCTGCGCCCCAAGGCCGAGGTGTTCATCACCGCCTACACCCTTGACGGCGCCGACCCCGGCAGCAGGCCGGTGACGTTCGCCTTCAACGGCGGGCCCGGCTCCTCCAGCGTGTGGCTGCACCTGGGCGTGCTCGGGCCCCGCCGGGTCGTCATGGGCGACGCCGGAGCGCTGCTGCCGCCCCCGTACGGGCTGGTGGACAACGAGGAGAGCCTGCTGCGGGTGAGCGACCTGGTCTTCATCGACCCGGTCTCCACCGGATTCTCGCGGGCCGCCCAGGGGGAGAAGGCGGAGCCGTACCACGGCTTCACCGGCGACCTGGAGTCGGTCGGCGAGGTGATCAGGCTGTGGACCACCAGGAACGGCCGGTGGATGTCGCCGAAGTTCCTCGCCGGCGAGTCGTACGGCACCGTGCGGGCCGCCGGGCTGGCCGAGCACCTGCAGTCGCGCTACGGCATGTACCTCAACGGCGTCATGCTCATCTCCTCGGTGCTCGACTTCATCACCGGCGAGTTCAACGAGGGCAACGACCTGGCCTACGCGCTCTACCTGCCGACGTACGCGGCCATCGCCCACCACCACGGCCTGCACGGCGACCGGCCGCTGGCCGACGTGCTGCGCGAGGCGGAGGAGTACGCCGACCGCGACTACCTGTGGGCGCTGGCCAGGGGCAACCGGCTCACCGCCGAGGACCGCGCGGCGGCCGTCGCCAAGGTCGCCGGGCTGACCGGGCTGAGCACCGACTACGTGGACCGGGTCGACCTGCGCATCGAGCACATCAGGTTCTTCACCGAGGTGCTGCGCCACCGGCGGCAGGTCGTCGGCAGGCTCGACGGCCGCTTCACCGGCTGGGACCCCGACGCCGGCCGCGAGCACTTCGCCGCCGACCCCAGCATGGACGCGATCATGGGGCCGTACAGCGCGGCGCTCAACCACTACCTGCGCACCGACCTGGGCTACGCCAACGACCTGCCGTACGAGGTGCTCACCTCGCGGGTGCGGCCGTGGTCGTACAAGGAGTTCGAGAACGCGCACGTGCAGGTCGCCTCCCGCCTGGGGGCGGCGATGCGGGCCAATCCGCACCTGCGCGTGCACGTCGCCTGCGGCTACCACGACGGCGCCACGCCGTACTTCGCCGCCGAGCACACCTTCGCCCACCTGCCCGTGCCGCCCGAGCTGACCGGCAACATCGAGTTCAAGTACTACGAGGCCGGCCACATGATGTACGTGCACGAGCCCAGCAGGCTCGCCCAGTCAGCTCACCTGGCGGCGTTCGTCCTCGGAGAGCAGGCGTGAGGCTCTGGCCAGGCGCTGCCTGAGGTTCTGGCGCAGCGCGGCGAAGCGGTCGGGGTTGTCGCGGATGAGGGCGTTCTGCAGGTCGGCGTCGGCCGCGTACCAGGCCGCGACCAGGCCCGACGCCCACTTGCACGTGGTGTCGGCCGTCGCGGTCTGCCGCTCCTCCTCCGTCACCGCCGTGGGCTCGTCCAGGTTCCAGCGGCTGTCGGCGATGGCGGCCTCGGGCGCGGGGTAGGAGTGGCCGGCCTGGCTCATGCACGACTGCCAGCGCTTGACCGCCGCCGTCACCGTCGGGTGCTTGGCGGCCTGTTCCAGCGTCAGCGAGTCCTGCAGGGCCAGCCACGGCCAGTCCGCCTTGCGCGCCCCCTCGTCCAGGGCGAGCGTGGCGCGGTCGAGGCAGCCGCGGTCGGCCGCGGTGCCGTACAGGCGGTGGCGGGTGCGCTTGGGCAGCTTGCCGGCCCAGGCGCCGGTCGTGTCGGGAGAGGGCGGCCTGGCCAGGTGGTAGCCGTGCCGCTTGGCCGCGTCCGGGTCGGTGACGCCGTAGCGGCGGGAGTTGCCGGGATCCACGGCGGCGATCGCGGCCGCGCTCTCGGCGGGCGGGTCGATGGTGATGCCCCGCTTGCGCATGCACCTGACGACGAGACGGTTGTGGGCGTTGCCCAGCACGGCCCGCTGCTCGGGAGTGGTCTTGTAGGCGTCGAACGGGAGCACGAGGTGTGACACCGAGGTGACGCCCTTGGTGGGCGCGGGCGGTGCCACCGGCTCTTCGACGCCGCAGGCCGCGGCCGCCGCCAGCACCAAAGTGCTCGCGATGAGCCGGCGGCAGCCGGTTTCCGAGGGCCAAGCCCGGAAACCGGCACTCCCTTTATCGCTCAGCGGCACCAGATGTCGAGCGCGCTGGCGCGGTTGTTGCCGATGGCGTTGTTCGCCAGGAAACCGTCGTTCGAGTTGTGCGTGAACGTGCTGTGCGCACCCGTGTAACCGGGGTGCTGCCAGAGCGTCGCACTGCAGCCGACGCGGTTGCGCACCGAGCTGGTCTCGTTGTCCATGCTGTGCCAGGAGTTGCTGAAGTCCCAGTTCAGCCAGTTGTTGTCGGCGAAGTTGGAGTCGTCCGAGATGAAGTCCCGCCAGTGGTCGACCTGGCCGCGGTTGTAGTCGTAACCGGCGTACAGGCAGACCCGGCCGCCGTAGCAGGTCGAGCGGGGGCTGGCCACCGCGGCGGCAGCGGGGGCGACCACGGTGAACAGCGTGGCCGCGGCGATGAGACCGGCGGCCTTCTTGGTGAGCCTCACAGGTGTATCTCCGATCAGTGAGTCGTTTCTGCCGGGAACCCGGCGCGCCGGAATCGCACGCGAGCGGCCATGACCCGCGTCGATTTCCCAAGGGCGCCGCGCCTCTGGAACGGGGCGCGGGCCCGGCCCGCCGCACTCACTGCTATCAGGGCCCTGCCCTGCGGTTTCGCCGCGTTGGCAGAAGTGTTGGCCCTCGTGGAGGAACCCGTGGTCTGCGCTCGACCTATTCGGGAAGCTCCTCGGGAAACTCCTCGGAAAACTCCTCCGAAAGCTACTCGGGAAGCGCCGCGGGGTTCTGCGCGAGCAGCCCGCCGTCCACGCGGTGCTCGGCTCCGGTGACGAACGACGAGCGCGGCCCCGCCAGGAACGCCACCACCTCGGCCACCTCCTCAGGGCGGCCCACGCGGCCCAGAGGATGGGTCCTGCCCCACTGCGCGACCTGCTCCTCCTGCGACAGCTCGCCCCGCCACAGGTCGGCCGCCCAGCGCAGCATCGGCGTGTCCACCGAGCCTGGGCAGACCGCGTTCACCCGGACGCCGTCCTTGGCGTGGTCCAGCGCCATGGCCTTGACCAGCCCGTTCAGCGCTGCCTTGCTCGCCGTGTACGCCGCCACCTGCGCCTGCGAGGCGAACGCCTGCACCGACGACACCACCACGATCGAGCCGCCGCCACGGGCGCGCAGCTGCGGCATCGCGGCCTTGCAGGTCAGGTAGACGCCCTTGAGGTTGATGTCGAGCACCTCGTCCCAGACCTCCTCGGGGGTCTCCTCGACCGTGCCGTAGCGCTGCACGCCCGCGCTGGTCACCACGATGTCCAGGCCGCCGTACCGGGAGACCGCGAGGTCCACCAGGCCGCGCAGGTCGTCGGCGCGGCGCACGTCGGCGACCCGGCCGGTGACGCGCTCGCCGTCCTGCTCGGCGTCCTTGTCCACACCGCAGAACACCACCGACGCGCCACCGGCCGCGAGCCGTTCGACCACCGCCCGCCCGATGCCCATCGAACCGCCCGTGACCAGCGCCACCTTGCCGTCGAACTCGGTCATGCCACCACCTCGGCGCGCATCTTCAACACCTTCGTCTCGTACGGGCCCAGCTCCATGGCCGTCCCGTTGTCCACTGCCGCGGCCAGGCCGTCGGTCGGCATGCCGGCGAACGGCTCAAGACCGACCGTGTACGCCTGACCCCACCAGGGGTACCCCGTGGTGGCGCCCAGCTCCTGCCACATCCACAGGTAGGGCAGGAGCGTGGCGTCCCACTCCACCCGGAAGCCGACCGCGCCGGTGATCTCGTACCAGCCTTCGTCGAAGCCGGTGAGGTAGACGATGTCGCTCGGCTGGCCGCGCTCGGGCACCACGCTCAGGTCCACCTCGCCGCCCCCGTCGGCGGGCACCACCGGCCACCGCCATGGGCCGCCCGCCTTGACCCGGCGCCCGCCGGGTGCGATCGGGGTCTCGTGCGGGATCACGGTGACGCCGTCGGGCAGCCTGATCCGGCCGCCCGGCCGCAGGAACGGCAGGCCGTACACGATGTGCTGGCCCCACATGGCGTGCAGCGGGAGCCCCGACTCGTTGGTGGCGCGCGCCTCGATCTCCAGCGCGGCCGTGCCGGAGCGCAGCCGCACCACCTTCTCCATCCGGTACGGCAGCCGCCGCGTCCGCACGCTGAGCCGTACCGCGACCTCCTCGGGGGAGTCGGCCACGACCGCGCACTCCCACGGCAGCCCCGCCACCTCGCCGTGCTGCGCCAGCCGCGCGCCGCGGTATTCGCTGGGCGCGCCGCCGTTGGGGAAGACGTCCTGCCAGCCGCCCTCGTAGTGGTCGATGAAGGGGGCGACGTCGTCGGGCGCGCCCTGGAGGTGCTCGCGCGGGTCGCGCAGGCCGCGCGGCGTGAGCCAGACGAGGTCGGTGTCGGTCGGCTTGTGCAGGAACTCGACGACGTCACCGCCCTTGCCCGGCAGCACGGTCACGCGCAGCCGCTCGTTCTCCAGGGTGACCGCGGCCAGCCCTTCGATCGTGCCCTGCCGCAGGCGGGCCGCCCAGTTGCGCCTCATTGGAACGTCACGTCCAGGAAGCGCGGGCGGTAGATGGAGACGTCGTCGTAGTGGTCGGTGTTGACGAAGCTGTTCACGTTGTACGACACCACGAGCCCCGGCCCGTCGATCTCCGGGTGCGCGTGGGCGTTGTAGGTGAAGATGTTCCCGTTGGTCTCGGGGGTCGTGTAGACGTGCTGCTTGGCGGTGAAGGGGCCGGCGGGTGAGCAGGCGGAGTAGGCGACGATGTTCGGGTTGAGCGCCACGGTCGTGTCATGCGTGATCAGGACATATCCGGATCCGACCTTGCTGACGCTGTACTCGTTCGCCACCCCGTCCATCACCCGCGCCGAGTCGGCCGGGTTCGCCGACCAGCCGCCGTCGGCCGTGCGGTACTCCCAGCGGCCGAGCAGGCTGTCGCCCTTGACCCTGGCGATGTGCATGTACTTCGGCGAGCCGAGGTCCTCGACCCCGTAGACGTAGGTGTGGCCGCCGTCCCTGAGGATGCCCGACGCCCAGGCCACGCCGTGGCCGCTCGGCAGATCGTGCACGCTGATCGGGCGCTCAAGGCGGCCCGGCGCGAACCTGGCGACCACGTTGCGGTGCCAGCGCCAGTCCCACGCGCCTTCGCCGAAGCGCTCGTACTCCTGGTAGGTGACCTCCACGAGGCCGCCGGCCAGCGTGGCGTCGCCGGCCCAGTACCAGTGGTTCGCGTCGCGCGGCGGCATCACGGCCTTGGGCTTCGCCTCGGTGCCGCCGTGGATCGTGGACAGCCGGCCGTCGCGCTCGACGGCGAAGGTGTTGTTGAGGAAGACCGTCGAGCCGCCCTCCTCGACCACCGGGGGCCTGGAGCCGTCCTCGTTGACCCGGCCGAGGAACGTGTCGGAGAAGACCCACAGCTCCTTGCCGCCGGGCAGCTTGAGCGAGTACGTGCCGTCGGCGCCCGTCCAGTCGTCCAGGCGGTTGTTGTCGTTGCCGTGGTTGGTGAACAGGCTGGTCAGCCGGGCGTCAGGGGTGGCGCTCAGGACCGTGGGCGCACAGGTGGAAGCCTCTTGCGCCGCCGAGGCGGGTTGAGGGACGGCGGTGAAGCCGAGCAACGCGATGGCGAGGGGGGCGAGGGCTTTGCGGAATCGCGTCATGAGAGTTCCTAGGGGGAGGGGAGTTCCCTACAGTTCTAGTCATTAGATCACTTGGTGTCCAGGCCCCTCGTGAGGGCGGCGAAATCCGGATGACCGGCTGGCGGGGCGCCCGTTACCCTGCCGGGATGGGCCACGTGGAAGTAGGACATCTGACGTACGTGCTGCCTGACGGGCGGCCGCTGCTCAACGACGTCTCCTTCCGCGTCGGCGAGGGCGTCAAGGCGGCGCTCGTCGGGCCCAACGGCGCGGGCAAGACCACGCTCATGCGCCTCATCGCCGGCGACCTGCAGCCGGTCGAGGGCAGCGTGGCGAGCTCCGGCGGGCTCGGCGTGATGCGGCAGTTCATCGGCAGCGTGCGCGACGGCAGCACCGTACGCGACCTGCTGCTCGGCGTCGCGCCACCGGCCGTGCGGCAGGCGGCGCAGCGGCTCGACGAGGCCGAGCTGGCCATGATGGAGCGCGACGACGAGAAGACCCAGCTCCGCTACGCGCAGGCCATCAGCGACTACACCGACGCCGGCGGCTACGAGTTCGAGGTGCTCTGGGACACCTGTACGGTCGCCGCGCTCGGCGTCCCGTTCGACCGGGTGCAATACCGCGACGTCGCCACGCTGTCCGGCGGCGAGCAGAAGCGCCTGGTCCTGGAGGCGCTGCTGCGCGGCCCCGACCAGACCCTGCTGCTCGACGAGCCCGACAACTACCTCGACGTGCCCGGCAAGGAGTGGCTGGAGCGGCAGCTCAAGGAGACCCCCAAGACCGTCCTGCTGGTCAGCCACGACCGCCAGCTCCTCGCGAACGCCGCCGACCGCATCGTCACCGTCGAGTCGGGCAACATCTGGATCCACGGCGGCGGCTTCGCCACGTACGCGGAGGCGCGCAGGGCCCGCAACGAGCGCCTCGACGAGCTGCGCAGGCGCTGGGACGAAGAGCACGCCAAGATCAAGGCCCTGGTCAACATGCTGAAGAACAAGGCGCGCTACAACGACGGCATGGCGGCCGCCTACCACGCCGCCCAGACCAGGCTGCGCAAGTTCGAGGAGGCGGGGCCGCCGGAGGTGGCGCCGAGCGAGCAGCACATCTCGATGCGGCTGCGCGGCGGCCGCACCGGCAAGCGGGCGGTGATCTGCGAGCAGCTCGAGCTCAGCGGCCTCATGCGCCCGTTCGACCTGGAGGTCTGGTACGCCGAGCGGGTCGCCGTGCTCGGCTCCAACGGCTCGGGCAAGTCCCACTTCCTGCGCCTGCTGGCCGGCGAGCAGGTCGCCCACGAGGGCGTGGCGAGGCTGGGGGCCCGCGTGGTGCCCGGCCACTTCGCGCAGACCCACGCGCGTCCCGACCTGCGCGGCCGCACCCCGGTCGAGATCGTCATGACCGAGCACGCCAGGCTCAAGAACGAGGCGATGAAGGCGCTGGCCCGCTACGAGCTGGCCGGCCGCGTGGCCGAGCAGCGCTTCGAGACGCTGTCCGGCGGTCAGCAGGCCCGGCTGCAGATCCTGCTGCTGGAGCTGTCGGGCGCCACGCTGCTGCTGCTCGACGAGCCGACCGACAACCTCGACCTGGCCAGCGCGGAGGCGCTGCAGGCGGGCCTGGAGGCGTTCGACGGCACGGTGCTGGCGGTCACGCACGACCGGTGGTTCGCCGCCGACTTCGACCGCTATCTCGTCTTCGGCGCCGACGGCATGGTCTACGAGTCGCCCGAGCCGGTCTGGGACGAGTCGCGCGTGGTGCGTCCCCGGTGAGAGATCCGCGTTAAAGAGTTGGTACGGCTGGCGCGTGTCCGCTGCCGGTCGTGCCATGTTCGGGTTATCACGGCAAAGTGATCCCGCGTAGCCGAACCGTCAGCCTCCTCGCACTCGGGGCGATCTGCCTCGCCGGGTGCGCGAGCGAGGAACGTCCCGTCCAGCCCCAGCTCAAGCCGCTCGCGATGAAGGAGCAGGTCTCCAACATCGTCAAGTCCGCCGACGGGTACGCCGTCAACTGGGCGGGCGTGCTGACCAACGCCAACCCGTGGCACTTCGGCGAACACGTGGTCGCCACCATCGTCGGCCACGACGCCAAGGGCGCCGAGGTGCTGAAGCTGGACCAGCCGCTCGACGCGGTGCCGCCGGGCGGCTCGCTGGCCTTCACCGGGCAGGCTCCGGCCTCGGTGAAGCCGGCGAAGGTGACGATCCAATACCGGCCCGCGCGGTGGCGGCAGGCGGCGCGGATCGTGTCGTCGTTCCAGCCGTTCCCGATCAGCCGGGTGCAGACCCTGCCCCAGAAAGACGGCTCTTACCTCATTACCGGATATGTCGATAATCCCTATCAAATGCCGGTGAGCAGCCTGGTCGTGACGGCGATGTTGCGTGATAAATCCGGAAAACTCCTCGGCGGTGGCGACACGTTCGTGGACGACGTGAAGGCGGGCAGCGCGCCCAGGTTCGTGCTGTCGGTGCTCGGCCTGCCGAAGAACGCCAAGGTCGCCAAGACCGAGATCACCGCCAGGACCTGGGGGTCCACCGGGCGTCCTTACGAGGAGCTGGCGCTGGCCGGCGCGATGCCGATGCACACGGTCAAGCCGACCAGCGAGCCGTTCGCGGTGGACAGGAGCACAGCCGTCCTCTCCGAACACAAGCAGTAATTTCCGCAAATTTCGGGCGGTAATGCTGTGCGGAGCGATATTTCCGTACGGGAATCCGCCCGCTCCCAGACAAGAACCGGCCATAAGCCCGGAAGTGGTGGAACTACTAGTTACCGATCCATTACCTTCGGTCACATGACTGACCGCGTCCTGGTGGAAGCACTCCGCGCCCGTGATCCAGGGGCACTCGCCACGCTCTACGACGCGTACGCGGAGAGCGTCTACCGCTACTGCTGGTCCCTTCTCCTCAGCGCCGAGAGCGCCCAGGTGGCGCTGCGCGACACGCTGATCGCCGCCGAGGCGCACGCCGGCGCCCTGGCCGACCCCGACAGGCTCGGCACCTGGCTCTACGCGCTGGCCAGAGCCGAGTGCCTGCGCCGCAGGGCCGCCGAGCCGACGGGCGCCGACGAGGGACTGGCCGAGGCGCCCGCCCTCGACGACCCCGCCGACGCCGACCTGCGCATCATGGCCTGGAACGCCGTCCAGAGCCTGCCCACGGCCGAGCGCGAGGTGCTCGAGCTCGTCCACCGCCACCGGCTGCCCGCCGCCGAGCTGGCGCAGGTGGTCGCGCAGCCCGTACGCCAGGTCGAGCTGCTGCACGAGCAGGCCCGCGAGAGCCTGCGCGAGGCCATCACCGCCGAGGTGCTGGCCAGGAAGGGCCCCTACGACTGCCCGCGCAGGGCCCGCATCCTGTCCGGCTTCTCCGGCGCGCTGACCACGGAGATGCGCGAGCACCTGGTCAGGCACCTGCCGCGGTGCGAGGTCTGCGCGCCCCACCGCAGCCGCGAGGTCTCCGTCGCCAAGGTCTACGAGCTGCTGCCCGAGCCCGCGCTGCCCGAGACGCTGCGGGTGCGCGTGATGAGCTGCTTCGCCGACCCCGAGCTGCTGCCCTACCGCCGCTACGTCGCCCGCCGCACGGCCGCGCTCGGCGCCGCCGGGTTTCCCGTTCCCGGCGCGCTCCACGGCAGGAGGTGGCCTCAGGCGGTGGCGGGCGCGCTGGCGGCGGTCGCGACCGTGGTGGCGATAGCGGTCATCTTCCAGCACATCGGAAGGGAGAACGGTGGAGTGACAGGTGTCGCGACGGCCGCGTTCCCGGCCACGGGCGAACCGCCCGGCATCCGCCTGCCCTGGCAGGCCGACCCCGAGGACGTCCCGTTGACCGTGCTGCCCATCCTCGACGGCACGACCGCGCAGCCGCTCGGCGTCACGGGGACGCCGGGGCAGCCGCCGCCGGTGGTCCCCGTGGTGGCCACGCAGACCGGCGGCGCTCCGCCGTCGTCAGGGCCTGGCGAGCCGGAGACGCCGCCCTCCCGGCCCGCCTCGCCACCGCCCTCCCCGCCCGCGCCACCGGAGGAGCCGCCGACGCGGCTCACGCCGCCCGCGGAAGAGCCGCCCGAGCAGCCCCCGACGCAGGCCCCGCCGGCGCAGACCCCGCCGACCCGGACCCCACCTCCGAAGCACCCGCGCCCCCCGAAACACCCGCACCCCCACCCGCCGAAGCCCCGGCCCTGCGGTCCCCGCACCCCCTGCCCGACCCCGTCCCCCTCGCCGAGCCCCACCCAGACCCCCACGCCCACCACCACGCCGTCGGAACCGGCCACCCCCACGCCCTCGGACGAGCCGTCCGCCACCCCAACGGAGAACCGCAGCTGAACCGCGTTCTGCCAGCGCTTCGGAAAGGGGCGATTGAGGCTCGGTGTGGTCACGTTACGTGAGTTAACCGGGGGGAATCGTGCGCATAGAGTAACCAACGGTTTCAGGGGGACCTATGCGCGCATTCCGGGCCGGGCTCCTCGCTGCCTGCCTGCTGGTGGCCACGTGCCCGCCCGCACTCGCCGAGCCGGGTCCGTCCCGTCACGACGTCAAGCGGGCCCGCCAGACCGTACGCGAGCGCTCCCACCAGCTCAGCCGCACCACCGCCGCCCTGGTGACCGCCCAGTCGCGGCTCGACCGGCTGGCGGCCGAGGTGGAGCGGCTGGTGGAGGCGTACAACGGGGAGGTCGTCCGGCTGCGCAGGGCCGAGCAGGCGCAGCAGCAGGCCACCGCCCGGCTCGCCGCCGCCGACGCCGAGGTCGAACGGGCCAGGCAGGACGTCGCGCTGCTCGCCGCCGAGAACTACGGCGGCCTGGGGACGGTCAAGCCGTACATGGGGATGCTGGCCGACCGCGGCGGCACGGACGGGTTCCTGCACCGGGCCATGGTGCTGGGCTATCTGGAGGAGGAGCAGGGCGCGGTCATGCGGCGCCTGCGCGACGCCCAGGAAGTGGCCGCGATCCTGCGGACGTACGCGGGGCGGGCGCACGCCGAGCGGCTCGCGGCGGCGGAGAGCGCCCGCCGGGCCAAGCTCGCCGCCCAGACCGCGGTCACCCGCCAGCGGCGCGAGACCCGGCAGCTGATGGCCAGGAAGATGACCCTGCAGCGCAAGGTGAACGCCGCCCGCACCCGTGCCCAGCTCCTCGCCAGGCGGCGCGCGGCGGCCCTGTCAGGGCTCGTCGCGGGCGGCTCGCGGATGGGGGACGTGGCCGCCAACTGGGCGCTCACCCAGCTCGGCAAGCCGTACGTGTGGGCCGCCGCAGGCCCCGAGACCTATGACTGCTCGGGGCTGACCATGCGGGCCTGGGAGAAGGTGGGCGTGCGGCTCGACCACTGGACGGGCACCCAGTGGACCTCGGGCCCGCACGTGCCGCTCGACCAGCTGCGCCGCGGCGACCTGCTGTTCTTCGCGCACGTCAGCGGCGACCCCTCGACCATCCACCACGTCGGCATCTACGTCGGACGCGGCCAGATGGTGCACGCGCCGCAGACCGGCGACGTCGTACGGGTGGCCTCGATCTGGCGCGGGGACCTGGTGGGCGCCACCAGGCCCCGCTGACGGCAGGTCAGTGGTGACCGTGCTCCTTGGCCCGGCGGAACGAGCGCTCGATCTCGGCCTCGGCCTCGATGCGGCCCACCCAGTTGGCGCCCTCGACCGACTTGCCCGGCTCGAGGTCCTTGTAGACCTCGAAGAAGTGCTGGATCTCCAGGCGGTCGAACTCCGAGACATGGTGGATGTCCTGGATGTGATGCATGCGGGGGTCGGTGGACGGCACGCACAGCACCTTGTCGTCGCCGCCCTTCTCATCCGTCATCCGGAACATCCCCACCGCACGGCACGTGATGTAGCACCCGGGGAACGTCGGCTCCTGCAGCAGCACCAGCGCGTCGAGCGGGTCGCCGTCCTCACCGAGGGTGTTCTCGATGAAGCCGTAGTCGGCGGGGTACTGCGTGGAGGTGAACAGCAGCCGGTCAAGCCTGATCTTGCCGGTCTCGTGATCGACTTCGTACTTGTTCCGTTGTCCCTTGGGAATCTCAACGACAACGTCGAACTCCACCGCGGTTCCTCCGCTCAGGCCCCCGGGCACCCCCGGGCGGGCGTTAATGTCTCGTAGGCGAACACAGGAGAGAGGGCAGGCGACGTGGCGCGGCGCGACCGGTTGGTGATGCTGACCACCCTCGCCGTGCTCCAGGTCCTGACGATCGTCATCGGCGTTTACGCGATGACCACCGACTTCAACCTGAGCGCGCTGACGAGCGGGTCTGCGCCGACCGATCCGACGGCGTCCCCGGCGGAAGGCTCTCCCCCCGTCCCCGTGGTCACCGCGGGGCCTGTGCTGGCCCAGCTTTCGGCGAAGTCAGGAGACGGACCTCTCCCGACTAAGGGTACTTTGACGAAGCAGTTGGCCAGCGCGCTGGGTGACGATGCGCTCGGCCGACGGGTGGGCGCGGTCGTCCTCGACACCGTCACAGGCGAGCAGCTCTTCGCGGCCAATCCCGACACCGCCATCACCCCCGCCTCCACCACGAAGATCATCACGTGCACCGCGGCCCTGGCCGCGCTCGGCCCCGACGCCCGGCTGTCCACCCGCGTCGTCCAGGGGACCAAGCCCGGCACGATCGTCCTCGTCGGAGGCGGCGACCCCATGCTCGCCGGCCCCCAGGCCAGGTCGTCCGACTACCCGAAGCAGGCGAGCCTGAACACCCTGGCCGCGCGCACCGCCGCCACGCTCAAGGCGCGGGGTGTGCGCAAGGTCACCCTCTCCTACGACGACAGCCTGTTCACCGGCAACCCCAAAGCGCCTGGCTGGAAGCCCAACTACATCCCCGACGGCGAGGTCGCCCCCGTCCACGCGCTGATGATCGACGAGGGCCGCCAGGACCCCCGCTTCCGCGCCCCCCGGGTCCAGAACCCGCCCCAATACGCCGCCGACGCCTTCGCCAGGCTCCTCGCCGAGCAGGGCGTCTCCGTCGCCAAGTCCGTACGTCCCGCCAAGGCGCCCGCCGGCGCCGCCGAGCTCGGCCGCGTCGACTCCGCCCCGCTCTACGCGCTCGTCGAGCACACCCTCACCCGCAGCGACAACGACCTCGCAGAAGCCCTCATGCGGCACGTCGCCATCAAGGAGGGCCAGCAGCCGTCGTTCGGCGGCGGCGGCAAGGCCGTGAACGCCGTGCTGCAGCGGCTCGGACTGGCCCAGAACGTCTCGCTCTCCGACGGCAGCGGCCTGTCCATCCGCAACCGCATCAGCCCTCACGCCCTCGCCAAGGCCATCGCCCTGGCCGGCGCGCCGCAGCACCCCGAGCTGCGCGCGGTCGCCACCGGCATGCCGATCGCCGGCTTCTCCGGCACGCTCGGCAACGGGCGGCGCTTCACCGGCGGCGACAGCAAGGACCAGGTCGGGCTCGTCCGCGCCAAGACCGGCACGCTCAACCACATCAACACGCTCGCCGGGCTCGCCACCACCAAGGACGGGCGGCTGGTCACCTACGCCTTCATGGCCGACCAGGTGCCGGTCAACGCCGAACCCGTGCTCGATCGGCTCGCGGCCATCGTCGCACGTTCCTGAGCACGTTCCCCAGCACGGTCCCCGGCACGGTCCTCGGCACGTTCCTCCGCACGGTCCTTCGCGGCCCGGACCAGAAGCACGTACCGTGGACGGTATGCAGGTGATCGACTGGGATCTGGCCGTCACGACCGGCACGCGCCTCGTGCGCCCCGGCCCACAGGTGAGCCGGGAGGAGGCCAGGCAGGCCGTCGCCGAGCTCCGCACTCTGTCACGCGAGGCCGAAGGGCACGTGCGGCAGTTCACCAAGATCCACACGGAGACCGCGCCGCAGCCGGCGACCATCGTCGACCGGCCCGGCTGGATCAAGGCCAACGTCGAGGGCTTCCGCGTGGTGCTCGAGCCGCTCACGCAGCGCATGGGCAACTCCGACAACCAGCCGCCGGCCATCGTCACCGCCGTCGGCTCCCGCATCACGGGCGTCGAGGTCGGGGCCGTGCTGGCCTTCCTCGCCTCCCGCGTGCTGGGGCAGTACGAGCTGTTCCTGCCGCCCGACCCCACCGGTCAGGAGCCCGCGGGGCGGCTCACGCTCGTCGCGCCCAACATCGTCCACGCCGAGCGCGAGATGGGCGTCAACCCCCACGACTTCCGCCTGTGGGTGTGCCTCCACGAGGAGACCCACCGCGTGCAGTTCACCGGCGTGCCCTGGCTGCGCGAATACGTGCGCTCCCAGATGACCGAGTTCCTGCTCGCGTCCGATCTTGACCTGCCCACCCTGCTCGAGCGCCTCCGCAACGCCGCCGACACCGTCGCCGACGTGGTGCGCGGCGGCGAGGGCAACCTCATCGACGCCATCCAGTCGCCCGGCCAGAAGGAGATCCTCGACCGCCTCACGGCCGTCATGACGCTGGTGGAGGGCCACGGCGACTACGTCATGGACGCGGTAGGGCCGTCCGTGGTCCCCTCGGTGGCCGACATCCGCGCCAAGTTCGCGCAACGCCGCGAGGGCGGCTCCCGCCTCGACCGCACGGTCCGCCGCCTGCTGGGCATAGAAGTCAAAATGAAGCAGTACGCGGAAGGCTCCGCCTTCGTCCGCACGGTGGTGGACCGAGTGGGCATGGACGGCTTCAACAAAATCTGGACATCCCCCGAAACCCTCCCCACGACCCCGGAGATAGCCGACCCGACGTCCTGGATCAGCCGCGTAATAGGCACCCCGGCCCTCCCCGCCTAGCAGAGGAGTCGGACAACAAAGCCTTACGACCCCGCAGCAGCGGCACGCGCCCACATCACCGCGGCGCCGCTGAGCGACGGGAGCCCTCGCTCCTCGGGGTTCTCACGAGCGCCGCGTCGGCGGGATGGGGTACGGCGGAGGCCGGCGCCTGTGGTCGGCGGTCCGCGTCCACGCCGTTCGTGAGAGACGGCGCGCGTCGGCTGGAGCGGGGAAGCCACGGTGGCGCGGGTGCGCAGGGGCCGGTGCTTGTCGGGGGTGGGGCGGGGCAGGCGGGAGAATGCGTGCGTGGGTCCACATCCGGCTGTTGCTGATGTACGTAGGGCTGTGCGGGAGGCGTTGGCCGATCTGCCGCAGGGGGCGCTCGTTCTCGTCGCCTGTAGTGGTGGGGCGGATTCGTTGGCGCTGGCGGCGGCGACCGCGTTCGTGGCGCCTCGGGCCGAGCTCAGGGCCGGGCTGGTGACCGTTGATCATCAACTGCAGGAGGGGTCGGGGGAGCGGGCCGTCTCTGTGGCGCGGATCGGGTCGGAAATGGGGCTCGGTCCGTCCGAGGTGCTGACCGTCACCGTCGGTACTGAAGGAGGGCCTGAGGCGGCGGCCAGGGAGGCGCGGTATGCGGCGCTGAGCGAGGCGGCGGAGAGGCTGCGGGCGGCGGCGGTGTTGCTGGGGCACACCAGGGATGATCAGGCTGAGACGGTTCTGCTGGGGCTGGCCCGGGGGAGCGGCACTCGGAGTCTGTCGGGGATGGCATCCGTCGCGGCGATCTATCGGCGCCCGCTGCTGGGCATCCCTCGGGCGACCACGGTGGCGGCTTGCGGCGCGCTCGGTCTGCGGCCCTGGGATGATCCACACAACGAGGATCCGCGCTTCACCCGGGTGCGGGTCCGCCGGCGGGTGCTGCCGGTGCTGGAGGCGGAGCTCGGGCCGGGGGTGGCGGAGGCGCTCGCGCGGACGGCGGCCATGGCGCGGGAGGACGCGGACGCGCTCGACGAGTGGGCCGATTCCGCGTACGAAAATTGCGCTCTAAGCGATATCGGCGGGTCGGTGAGGCTGCCGGTGACGGAGTTGGAGAAGCTGCCCGGCGCCGTGAGGCGGCGGATGGTGCGGAGGGCGGCGATCGCGGCGGGAGCGCCGTCCGGAGCCCTGTCGGCGACCCACGTGCTGGCGGTGGACCGGCTGCTCACGCACTGGCACGGGCAGAAAGCCGTGGATCTGCCCGGGGGTCTGTCCGCCGTCCGGCGGTATGGCACCCTGATATTCGCCATCAGTCCCATCCCGTAAGGAACCACAGGTGGACGCTGCCGACATGGGCAATGACCTGGAAAAGGTGCTCATTCCCGAGGACGAGCTCCAGGCGAAGATCAAAGAACTCGCGGCCCGGATAGACGAGGATTACGCGGGCAAGGAAGTGCTGCTCGTCGGCGTGCTGAAGGGCGCGGTCATGGTGATGGCCGACCTGGCCAGAGCGTTGCACGTGCCGGTGCAGATGGACTGGATGGCGGTGTCGTCGTACGGCGCGGGCACCAAGTCGTCCGGCGTCGTACGCGTGCTGAAAGACCTCGACACCGACATCTTGAACCGTCATGTGCTGATCGTCGAGGACATCATCGACTCGGGCCTGACGCTGCACTGGCTGCTGGAAAACCTGAAGTCGCGCAATCCGGCGTCGCTGGAGATCTGCGCCGCGCTGCGGAAACCCGACGCGGTGAAGGTGCCGATCGACGTCAAATACGTGGGCTTCGACATTCCCAGCGAGTTCGTCATCGGTTATGGGCTCGACTACGCGGAGCGCTACCGCAACCTGCCGTTCATCGGCACCCTGGCGCCGCACGTATATCGATAGCGCTTCGGGCCCTCCCTTCCGGCAATGGCCGGGAACATGGCGCAACGTGACGTACGTTGATAGGGCAAGACCGGTGTAGCGGGCGGGTCCCTCCGTGCGCTCTGCCGGTGTACCTTCAGACTCCGGGAGGGTGACCACGTGTCCCCTTCGGGTAGTCAGAAGTCGCGGTGCCGGATGCCGCGGCCCCGGGCGTGCCCGGGGTTCCAGGCCATGGTCAGGAAGGGACGGGCCCGCAAGGGGTTCCGCATCGGATGGATCTCAAGCGATTTACACGTGGGCCACTGCTGTGGATCCTGGGCATCGTCGTGCTGCTCCTCCTCGTCACTCAGCTCTGGAGTGGCGGTGGAAATTACAAGTCGGCCGACACGTCCTTGGTTCTGCAGCAGATTCGCGCCGGAAACGTCAGCAACGCCAAGATTGTCGACAAGGACAACCGGATCGAGGTGAAGCTCGTCAACCCGGTCGCGGTTGAGCCGGGCGGCACTCCGACCAACCTCATCCAGTCCGACTGGGTCACCGGCTACGGCAGCAAGCTGACCGACGAGCTGCAGGCTCAGGTCGACGCCGGCAAGACCAAGAGCTTCACCACCGAGGTGCCGCAGGAGAACATCCTGCTGAGCCTGCTGGTGAGCTTCCTGCCGATCGTCATCATCGTGCTGATCTTCCTGTTCATCATGAACCAGATGCAGGGCGGCGGCTCGCGGGTGATGAACTTCGGCAAGTCGAAGGCGAAGCTCATCACGAAGGACACCCCCAAGACCACGTTCGCCGACGTCGCGGGTGCCGACGAGGCCATTGAGGAGCTCCAGGAGATCAAGGAGTTCCTGCAGGCCCCGGCCAAGTTCCAGGCGATCGGCGCCAAGATCCCCAAGGGCGTGCTGCTGTACGGCCCGCCCGGCACCGGTAAGACGCTGCTGGCCCGCGCGGTCGCCGGCGAGGCCGGGGTGCCGTTCTACTCGATCTCGGGCTCCGACTTCGTCGAGATGTTCGTCGGTGTCGGCGCCTCCCGTGTGCGCGACCTGTTCGAGCAGGCCAAGGCCAACGCCCCCGCGATCATCTTCATCGACGAGATCGACGCCGTCGGCCGCCACCGCGGCGCCGGCCTGGGCGGCGGTCACGACGAGCGCGAGCAGACCCTCAACCAGCTGCTCGTCGAGATGGACGGCTTCGACGTCAAGGGCGGCGTGATCCTCATCGCCGCGACCAACCGGCCCGACATCCTCGACCCGGCGCTGCTGCGTCCCGGCCGCTTCGACCGGCAGGTCACGGTCGACCGCCCCGACCTCGAGGGCCGCAAGGGCATCCTCAAGGTCCACGGCCGCGGCAAGCCGTTCGCTCCCGACGTCGACCTCGACGTCATCGCGCGCCGCACCCCCGGGTTCACCGGCGCCGACCTGGCCAACGTGATCAACGAGGCGGCCCTGCTCACCGCGCGGGCCGACCAGAAGCTCATCACGATGGACGTCCTCGAGGAGTCGATCGACCGCGTCATGGCAGGGCCCGAGCGCAAGACGCGGGTCATGTCCGACAAGGAAAAGAAGATGATCGCCTACCACGAGGGCGGTCACGCACTGGTGGCGCACGCGCTGCCCAACTCCGACCCGGTTCACAAGATCACGATCCTGTCCCGCGGCCGCGCGCTCGGTTACACGATGACGCTGCCGATGGAGGACAAGTTCCTGGCCACCAGGTCCGAGATGATGGACCAGCTCGCGATGCTGCTCGGCGGCCGCGCGGCGGAGGAACTCGTCTTCCACGAGCCCACCACCGGCGCCTCCAACGACATCGAGAAGGCCACGGCCGTCGCCCGCCGCATGGTGACCGAGTACGGCATGAGCGAGCAGCTCGGCGCCCGTAAGTTCGGCACCGGCCAGGCGGAGGTGTTCCTGGGCCGCGAGATGGGCCACGAGCGCGACTACTCCGAGAAGATCGCCTCCACGATCGACGAGGAGGTCCGCCGGATGATCGAGACGGCGCACGACCAGGCGTGGGACATCCTGGTCCAATACCGCGACGTGCTCGACAACCTGGTGCTGGAGCTCATGGAGAAGGAGACGCTCTCCCGCGAGCAGGTGCTGCAGATCTTCGCCCCCGTGGTGGTCAAGGAGCACCGCCCGTCCTACGCGGGCTACGGCAAGCGGCTGCCGTCCGACCGGCCGCCGATCCTGACCCCGAAGGAGCAGTCGGCCAACGGCTCGCTCACCTCGGGCCACCAGGACGCCCTGCCCTCCGGGGAAAGTACGTGACGCAGCACGACGTCGACCTCGGGCGGATCGAGAAGGCCGTACGCGAGATCCTCTACGCCATCGGCGAGGATCCCGACCGCGACGGCCTGGTCGAGACGCCCGCCAGGGTCGCCCGCGCGATGGCCGAGCAGTATTCCGGGCTCGGCCAGACGCCGGAAGAGGTGCTCAACAAGGTCTTCGACGTCGATCACGACGAGATGGTGCTCGTGCGTGACATCGAGGTCTACTCGACCTGCGAGCACCACCTGGTCCCGTTCCACGGCCTGGCCCACGTGGGCTACATCCCCAACGCGAAGGGCCAGGTCACGGGGCTGTCGAAGCTGGCCAGGCTGGTCGACGTGTTCGCCCGCCGGCCGCAGGTGCAGGAGCGGATGACCTCGCAGATCGCCGACGCGCTCATGCGGGTGCTGGAGCCGCGCGGGGTGATCGTGGTGGTGGAGTGCGAGCACCTGTGCATGACGATGCGCGGCGTACGCAAGCCGGGCGCCAAGACCGTCACGTCGGCCGTGCGGGGCGACTTCCGTACGAGCGACAAGACCCGGTCCGAGGCCATGGCGCTCATCCTGGGGCGCTGATCAGGTCGCGAGCGGCGAACGGGGTACCCACGATGTCAGCAGGTGTGGGGAAGCGCCTAGGCTTGGCCCATGACTAGCGTGCCCATCAACGTGCCGGGAGGTGCGGATCGGTGCCTCGTCATGGGTGTGGTCAACGTGACGCCCGACTCGTTCTCTGACGGCGGCAAGTGGTTCGGCGCCGACGCCGCCGTCCAGCACGGCCTCGACCTGGTGAATCAGGGGGCCGACATCGTCGACGTGGGCGGCGAGTCCACCCGCCCTGGCGCGGCCCGGGTGCCGCTGGACGAAGAGCTGGCCAGGGTCGTCCCGGTGATCAGGGCGCTGGCCGCCGACGGCGTGGTGGTCAGCGTCGACACGATGCGGGCCGAGGTGGCGCGGGCGGCGGTCGAGGCGGGCGCGCGGCTCGTCAACGACGTCAGCGGCGGCCTGGCCGACCCGGAGATGCCGCGCGTGGTGGCCGACACCGGCGTCTCCTACGTGGTGATGCACTGGCGGGGGCACAGCCACGACATGGAGTCCCGCGCCGTCTACACCGACGTGGTGACGGAGGTGCGCGAAGAGCTGAGCAAGCGGGTCGATCTGGTGATGGCGGAGGGCGTCACGGAGGAGCAGATCGTGCTCGACCCGGGCCTGGGCTTCGCCAAGAACGCCGAACACAACTGGGCGGTGCTGGCCGGCATCCCGCAACTCGCGGAGCTCGGCTTCCCGCTGCTCATCGGGGCTTCACGTAAACGGTTCCTGGGGCGCCTGCTGGCCGAACCCGACGGCACGCCCCGGCCGTTCAGTCGCAGCGACGACGCCACGCTGGCCGTGACCGCACTGGCCGCGCACGCCGGAGCCTGGTGCGTACGCGTGCACGAAGTAGGTCCCAATGCCGATGCCGTGCGCGTGGCCGCCGCATGGAAGAGAGCCGGAGCAGGCACATGAGCGTCGACACCGCCGCCATCGAGACGGTCAACCAGGAGTTCTACACCGCCATCGAGAGCGGCGACCTGGACAAGATGACCGAGATCTGGGCCGAGGACACCACCGACGACCAGGTGAGTTGCGTACACCCGGGCTGGACCCTGCTGTCGGGCCGCTCCGAGGTGCTGCGGTCGTGGGCCCTGATCATGGCCAACACCACCTACATCCAGTTCGTGCTGACCGACGTCAACACGACGGTGCTGGGTGACGTGGCCGTGCTGACCTGTGTGGAGAACATCCTGACCGCGGGGGAGGAGGGTGAGGCCAGCTTCGCCGCGGGCAAGGTGGTGGCCAGCAACGTCTACATCCGCACCGCGCAGGGCTGGCGGTTGTGGATGCACCACGGGTCGCCGGTGCTGCAGGCCGACGACGACGAGGAGGAGGAAGGCGAGCTTGAGCGCTGACCGCATCACCCTCAAGGGCCTGCGCGCCCGGGGCCGGCACGGCGTGCTCGCTGCCGAGCGTGAGCTCGGGCAGGAGTTCGTGGTGGACGCGACGCTGTTCCTCGACACCGCGCCGGCGGCGGCCGGCGACGACCTCACCAAGACGGTCCACTACGGGGAGCTGGCGCAGGCGCTGGCCGCGGTGGTGGAGGGCGAGCCGGTCGAGCTGATCGAGACGCTCGCGCAGCGGCTCGCCGACGTGTGCCTGGCCAACGAGCTGGTGCACAAGGCCGAGGTGAGCGTGCACAAACCGGCGGCGCCGATCCCGGTGCCGTTCGACGACGTGATCGTGACCATCGAGCGGAGCCGCGGATGAAGGTGGTCCTCTCTCTCGGCAGCAACCTGGGACGCAGGTTCACGACCTTGCAGGACGCGCTGGACACCCTGTTCGACGCGCCTGGCCTGGAGTTCGTCAAGGCGTCCCCGGTCTATGAGACCGACCCGGTGGGCGGTCCGGGCGGGCAGCGGCCCTACCTCAACGCGATCGTCATCGCGGAGACCACGCTGGAGCCGCAGACGCTGCTGGAGCGGGCGCTGGGCGTGGAGAACGCGTTCGGTCGTGAGCGCCTCGAACGCTGGGGCCCGCGCACTCTCGACATCGACCTGATCGTGGTGGGCGACGTCGTCTCCGACGACCCCGAGCTGACGCTGCCGCATCCCCGGGCGCACGAGCGGGCGTTCGTGCTGGTGCCGTGGGCCGACTGCGACCCCGAGGGGGTGCTGCCCGGCAAGGGCGCGGTGGCGGGGCTGCTCGAAGGGCTCGACCGGCGAGGCGTACGCCTGCGCGAGGATCTCAAGCTGCAGAGGCCCGATTGAAGCCCACGTCCCCCGGCCCCCTCGTCGGCATCCTGGTCGTCGTCGCCCTCGCCACCTGGGCGGCGATCATGATGAGCGACTACGGCAGGCTGCCGCTGCTGCCGTGGACCGCCATCCCCACCCTGCTCCTGCTGGCGCTCGGCGAGGGCTACAGCGGCTGGGCCACCAAGGCCAGGCTCGCCCGCAAGCCGGGCACCAAGCCGGTCGAGCCGCTCGCGGTGGCCAGGCTGGCGGCGCTGGGCAAGGCGTCGGCGTACGCGGGCGCGGTGTTCGGCGGCGTCTTCGCCGGCTTCGCGCTCCACACGGTGCAGCTCCTCGACAGGGAGACGCCGCGCGGCGAGTTCTTCATCTCGACCGGCTCGTTCGTCTCCTGCGTGCTGCTCGTCTGCGCGGCCCTCTACTTGGAGCACTGCTGCCGGGTGCCGAAGAAGCCGGAGGACGAGGAGCGCCGCTAGCGCTCGTCGGGCAGGCCCTCCACGGCCCGCTGCTCGGCGGCGGCGAGGCGGTCGTGCCACATCTCCCGCTGCAGCAGGCGCAGTGCGCGACGCAGCACGTCGCTGGGCCGTTCACCTTCCCGCAACGCGGTACGGATGATCCGTTCGTCTTCGGCGTTGGCCCGGAAGGCGATCTCAGCCATGCGTCGAGCTTATGGATCCGCCGACACCCTTGTCCTGCGTTTGCCGGACGGAAGCCCGGCGCCGGCCGAAGAGGTAGATGACCGGAGTGGTGCAGATCAGCGGCCCGATGATGGCGATCGGGCGTTCGAGCCACCATTTCAGGTCGGGCGGGATCTGGTCGCCGAGCGTGCCGAAGAGCCACCACGACAGGCCCAGCGAGATGGCCATGCCGGTGGTGTGGAAGAGGAACAGCGGTAGCGAGTACCGGTTGATGAAGTCGTTGAGCCGCCGCCAGCGCGGCCGCTCCAGCACCTGCTCCATGGCCGGGCGCAGCACCTCGACGAGCCCGATCTGGAACAGCAGCAGCGCGACGATGACGAACGTGGGCGGTGCCATGTTCGACCACTTGTCGCCCGGCACGCCGACCATCGAGCCGGGGTAGATGCCCGAGTACACCAGCCCGAACAGGGCGAACAGCCCGGTCCACAGCAGGGCGGCGTCGTAGCGGCGCGGCAGCTCCACGACCCGGTCGTAGAAGAAGCCGGCCTGGTGGGCGAGGCCCCAGACGACGATCATGTTGAGCCAGCCGGCCCACTCGATGCCGTAGCGGAAGCGCAGCACGTCCACGACGAGCGCCGTGCCGCCGAGCCAGATCAGCGCGAGCACGTCGTAGCGGCGGTGCACCCACAGCGCGACCGGCAGCAGCGCGATGAGCACGAGGTAGACGCCGAGGAACCACAGCGGGCTGAGCACCAGCAGCACCACCCGCCACATCCAGTCCACCCCGAACGTGTACGTCACCACCGCCCCGATGACGACCCACACCCCGGACAGGAACAGCGCGGGTAAGGCGAGCGCGCGGATGCGCCGCAGCACGAACGCCCCGATGCCGGTCCCGCGCCCCTTGGCCCGCCGCCACGACAGCAGGTGCACGTGCCCGCCGACGTAGAAGAACAGCGGCAGCACCTGCAGCAGCCAGGTGAGAATCCATAACCCTGAGGTGAAGCCGAGCGGGCTGGTCGGCTCGGGGCCGTGCGGCTTCCATTCGAGGATGGTGAACGCCCAGTGCCAGACCACCACGACGATCAGGCTGAGCGCCCGCAGCCAGTCGACGTATTTGTCCCGTTGTTGCCCGCTCACTTGTCGATGTCACCCACGACGAAGAACATCGAGCCGAGGATGGCCACCATGTCGGCCACCAGGTGCCCGGGCAGGATCTCCCGCAGCACCTGGATGTTGCTGTACGACGCCGAGCGCAGCTTGAGCCGCCACGGCGTCTTGTCGCCCTTGGAGACCAGGTAGTAGCCGTTGATGCCGAGCGGGTTCTCGGTCCACGCGTACGTGTGCCCCTCCGGCACCTTCAGCACCTTGGGCAGCCGCTGGTTGATCGGCCCAGGCGGCAGCGAGCGCAGCCGCTCGACGCAGACCTCGGCCAGGTCGAGCGAGACCTTGAGCTGGTCGAGCAGCACCTCGAAGCGCGCGTGGCAGTCGCCCGCGCTCCGCGTGACGACCTTCACCGGCAGCTCCCCATAGGCCAGGTACGGATCGTCGCGCCGCAGGTCGATGTCCACCCCGGAGGCACGGGCGATGGGGCCGCTGACGCCGTACTGCAGGATCTGCTCCCGGGTCAGCACCCCCACCCCCTTGGTGCGGGCGATGAAGATCTCGTTGTGCAGGATGAGGTTCTCGATGTCGGGCACCCGGCGGCGGGTCTCCGCGACGGCCGCCGACACCCGGTCGAGCCAGCCCAGCGGCAGGTCCTCCTTGAGCCCGCCGACCCGGTTGAACATGTAGTGCATGCGCCCGCCGGAGATCTCCTCCATGACGGCCTGGATGCGCTCGCGCTCGTTGAAGGAGTAGAACAGCGGCGTCATCGCGCCCAGCTCAAGCGGGTAGGAGCCGAGGAACATCAGATGGTTGAGCACCCGGTTGAGCTCGGCGAGCAGCGTGCGGGCCCAGACGGCGCGCACCGGCGGTTCCATGCCCAGCATGCGCTCGGCGGCGATGACCACGCCAAGCTCGTTCGCGAACCCCGACAGCCAGTCGTGCCGGTTGGCGAGCATGATGATCTGACGGTAGTCGCGCACCTCGAACAGCTTCTCCGCGCCCCGGTGCATGTAGCCGATGATCGGCTCGGCGGTGGCGATGCGCTCGCCGTCGAGCGTCAGCCGCAGCCGCAGCACGCCGTGGGTGGAGGGGTGTTGCGGCCCGATGTTGAGGATCATGTCCTCGGTGGCCAGCTCTTTCGCGCCCGCGCCGATTCCGACCACACGTTCCGTCATACGGCCATGCTGCCACCGTCGTCGCTGGTGATCCAGCTAGGGGGTTGGTCAAGAGATGGCATGCGATGACATCCCATAGCCGGACAGGGGGAGGAATAGCTGGAACGGGGGGAGATAGGACCATGAAGAGAGTTCTCTTCGACATCGCGGCCCTGATCGCGCGCGTCATCACCGGCGTGATTTTCGTCGCGCACGGCTGGCAGAAGTGGCAGGGCGGGCACTCCGCGATCGCGAGCGGATTCGGCGAGATGGGCATCCCGATGCCCGAGCTGGCCGCCGGGTACGCCATGGTCGTCGAGCTCATCGGCGGGGTGCTGCTGATCATCGGGCTGGCGGTCCGCCCTGTGGCGCTGCTGCTGCTGCTCAACATGCTGGGCGCGATCATCTTCGCGCACTGGGACAAGGGCATCATGGTGCAGGAAGGCGGCTGGGAGCTCGCGGCGGCGCTCGGCGCGCTCTGTCTGCTGTTCCTGGCACTGGGCGGCGGGCGCATCGGGATCGACGGCATCCTGTCGTCGATGTTCCGGCGGCGGCACGACCGCCGGGCCGCCGAGGAGGACCTGGTGTCGTACCGGCCGAACAGGACGGACACCACCACGGGCTCTTACGGCACCACGGACACCGGCTCCTACGGCGGGCCCACCACGCCCGCCCGGTCCACCACCGAGGAGCCGCCCGACGTCCCCAGGCAGCCGGGCGCGCCCCAGCAGGAGCCGCGGCAGAGCCGGCTCAACGACGAGGACATGCGGGAGATCGACTCCCTGGTCGCCGACGAGCCGCCCCAGCACCGTAAGCCACCGAACCGCTGAGCCCGGCGGACGGGCCGCCCGGAAAGGCCGCCCGGAAAGGCCGCCCGGAAAGGCCGCCCGGAAAGGCCGCTCGGTGAGGCCGCTGGGCGTCAGCGTGCGACCAGGTCGCGCAGGGCCGACACCAGCCGGTCCACGTGTTCCTGCGTCGTGCCGATGCCGATCGAGGCCCGCACGGCGGACGCGGTGCCGTCCTCGCAGCCGCCGTCGGAGGCGCCCAGCAGATGACGGACGAACGGGTGCGCGCAGAACTTCCCGTCGCGCACCCCGATGCCGTACTCGCCGGACAGCACCTCGGCCACCTCCCGCGCCGAGTACCCGGCCACGGTGAACGACACGATGCCGACCCGGGGGTGGTCGGGACCCCACAGGGACAGCTCGCGTACCCCGTCGATGGAGGCCAGCCCGGCACGCAGCCGCGCGATCAGCCGCTCCTCCTCGCGCACCAGCTCGGTCCAGCCGGTCGCGGTCAGCGCGTCGCAGGCCGCGGCCAGCGCGATGGCGCCCAGCACGTTGGGGGTGCCCGCCTCGTGGCGCGGCTCGGGGTCGTCGTGCCACTCGACGTTCGCGGCGCTCTCGCCGACCGAGCGGACGGCGCCGCCGCCCTTGAGGTACGGCTCGCCCGCGGCCAGCCAGTCCCGCCGCCCGACCAGCGCGCCCGCGCCGAACGGCGCGTACAGCTTGTGGCCGGAGAAGGCCACGTAGTCGAGGTCGAGCGCGGTCAGGTTGAGCTGCCGATGCGGTACGAGCTGCGCCGCGTCCACCAGGATCCGCGCGCCGTGCCGGTGCGCGATGTGGGCCAGGGCGGCGATGGGCCACAGCTCGCCGGTGACGTTGGAGGCGGCGGTGACGACGAGCAGCTTGGGCCCTTCGATGGCGGCGAGCGTCTCGTCGGCGGCGCGCACGGCCTCGCCGGGGAAAGCGGGCGGGGCCAGCCGGACCGCGTTCGGCCAGGGCAGCAGGGAGGCGTGGTGCTCGGTGTCGAAGACGACCGTGGTGGTGCCTTCGGGCAGGCAGCCGGCCAGCAGGTTCGTGGCGTCGGTGGTGTTGCGGGTGAAGATCACCGCGTCGTCGGGGCGGGCGCCGACGAAGGCGCGTACGGTGTGGCGGGCCTGCTCGTACCTGGCGGTGGTGAGCTGGGAGGCGTAGCCGGCGCCGCGGTGGACGCTGGAGTAGGCCGGGAGCGCGGCGGTGACGGCGGCGCTGACCGGCTCGAGACAGGGGGCGCTGGCGGCGTAGTCGAGGTTGGCGTAGCCGACCAGGCGGCCGCCCTTGACCGGCACTTCGAGGTCGGCGCCCAGGACGGCGGGGATCGGCCGGGCCTGCGTGGCGGGCGCCGGGGTCTCCTCGGCGGCGCGGGCGTTGCTGAAGATCGTCAGAGTGGACACGGCGAACCTCCTCGGGGTCATCGGACCCCTGGAAGCAGCCGAGGAGCCCGCGCTTGCCCGCCACACCTCGTGACGGACCAGGTCTTCACCCGGGGCACCCCGCCGCGGACGCGAGGGTTGCCGGCCAGCTAGCCGGGGCTTGACGCTGGCACTCATGACCTACGAGGGGAACTATAACCGACACCCGGGCGGAAATCGCAAGCCGTGAACTTCTGCGGCCTCCGGCTCGTTGCTACCGGAAACCCGCCTGCCCTCGAGTCATGGAGGTACCCGATGCTCGACTGGGTGGCCGATCCGCAGATCTGGATCGGCTTTTTAACCCTGGTCGCCCTGGAGATCGTGCTGGGGATCGACAACATCATCTTCATCTCCATCCTCGCCGGGAAGCTGCCACCCGAGCAGCGCGACCGGGCCCGCGTGCTCGGCCTGGGCGCGGCACTCGTCAGCCGGCTGCTCCTGCTGCTGGGGCTGTCGTGGGTGGTGCAGCTCACCGAGCCGTTGTTCGAGGTCCTCGGTCATGAGATTTCGGGACGTGACCTGATCCTGCTGTTCGGCGGCCTGTTCCTGCTGGGCAAGAGCGTCACCGAGATCCACCACAACATGGAGGCGCCTCACGACAAGGACGGCAAGAAGCCCGCGGCCGTCTCCTTCACCTCCGTGATCCTGCAGATCATGGTGCTGGACATCGTGTTCTCGCTCGACTCGGTGATCACCGCGGTCGGCATGGTGGACGAGCTCGGCGTCATGATCGCGGCGGTCGTGGTGGCCGTGGTCGTGATGCTGTTCGCGTCCGGGCCGATCAGCCGGTTCGTGGACAGCCACCCCACGATCAAGATGCTGGCGCTGGCGTTCCTGGTGCTCATCGGCGTGATGCTCGTGGCCGAGGGTCTCGACCAGCACATCCCCAAGGGCTACATCTACTTCGCGATGGCGTTCTCCGTCGTGGTCGAGCTGCTCAACATCCGGGTGCGGAGCAGGAACGCGAAGAGGGAGGCGTCCGCTTCTAAGATGAAATAGTGGGCTTTGATCCTTGGAATCCGGAATTCGTGGCGTACCCGTACCGCGTCTACGAGGAGCTGCGGCGCGAGGCGCCCGTCAGCTACTTCGAGCCGACGGGCCAATGGCTGATCTCCCGGCACGCCGACGTCAACGCGCTGCTCAGGGATCGCCGCCTGGGCCGCTCGTACCTGCACGTGGCAGGCCACGAGGAGTTCGGCAGGCCGGCTGAGCCGGAGTTCCAGGAGCCGTTCTGGCGCGTGATCAGGGCGGGCATGCTCGACGTGGAGCCGCCGGTGCACACGCGGTTGCGCCGGCTGGTCTCCAAGGCGTTCACGCCGCGCATGGTCGAGTCGCTGCGGCCCCGCGTCAGGGCCATGGCGGGCGAGCTCGTGGATGCGTACGTGGAGAAGGGCGGCGGCGACCTCATCGCCGAGGTCGCCGAGCCGCTGCCGGTCACCGTCATCGCGGAGATGCTCGGCATCCCCGACGGTGACCGCCACCTGCTGCGCCCCTGGTCGGCCGACATCTGCGGCATGTACGAGCTCAACCCCACCCTGGAGGCCCAGCACACCGCCGTGCGCGCGGCCACGGAGTTCTCCGACTACCTCAAGGCCCTGGCCGCCGACCGGCGCGCCAACCCCGGCGACGACCTCGTCAGCGCGCTCACCCAGATCGGCGAGCTGACCGAGGACGAGCTGGTCGGCACCTGCGTGCTGCTGCTCAACGCCGGTCACGAGGCCACCGTGAACGTGACGGGCAACGGCTGGTGGTCGTTGTTCCGCAACCCGGCCGAGCTGGCCAGGCTGCGCGCCGACCGCTCGCTGCTGCCCACCGCGGTCGAGGAGCTGATGCGGTGGGACACGCCGCTGCAGATGTTCGAGCGGTGGGTGCTTGAGGACATCGAGGTGCACGGCGTACGCATCCCGCGCGGCTCGGAGGTGGCCCTGCTGTTCGGCTCGGCCAACAGGGACCCCGAGGTGTTCGCCGACCCTGACCGGCTCGACGTGGGCCGCGCCGACAATCCGCACATCTCGTTCGGCGCCGGCATCCACTTCTGCCTGGGCGCGCCGCTGGCCAGGATCGAGCTGGCGGAGTCGTTCGGCGCCCTGCTCGACCGCACGTCGAAGCTGGAGCTGCGGGAAGAGCCCGAATGGAAGCCGGGCTACGTCATCCGCGGCCTCCACGCGCTGAACCTGACGGCCACCCCCGCATGAAGGCGTGAACGATCACCGTCGCCGCCTGAAGCGGCGGACGCTCCCGGCCGGGCTTCGCCGGGGCGTGGCGGCGAGGGTCACTTGGTCTGGCTGAGCCAGCCGAAGCCCCCGAGCCCGGTCGCCTCCAGCAGCTCGCCCTCCTCCGAGGCCCGCGCGAGCGCGCGAAGGTAGCGGCGCGGATCGGTGCGGGCCAGGTCGAGGGGCGGCCGCGCGCCGGTCAGCCCCAGCTCGCGCAGCGCCTCGCGCTGTGTGGACAAGGCTGTGGATATCGCGCCGGCCCGCCGCCCGGCCTCGGCGCACGCGTCGAGTGCGACGTGTGCGGTGATGTCGCAGCTCCCGTCGGGTACGGGGGTCACGACCGACCCGTCCCGGTATCCGGTCAGCGTTCCACAGGGCGGACGGTTATCCACAGGATGTGCATAATCGATGGCGATCGCCCGGCCCCTGGTGAGACGGACGAGAACGGACGCCCACGCCTCGTCACGCGGCCTGCCGACCTCGGCCCGCGCCCCCATCCGTGTCAGCGGCCACCACCGGTCGAGCCACTCCCGGTCGGCCGGCCGCAGCGGCCCGCCCAGGCGCTCCTCGCCGGTGTGCACCTCCACCATCACCACCCGGGGCCCGTCGGCGGTCTGCTCGACCACGTCGAGCGGCACGTTGTCGAGCCACTCGTTGGCGACGGCCAGCCCGGTGAAGCAGCACGGCAGCTCTCTCGACCAGGCGATCTCCTCGGGCAGGCCGGCGGGCCTGGGCGACAGGTCGATCGCCGTGACGCGCAGCCGGTCGCGCAGCGCGGGCTCGGCGCGTTCGAGGACCTCGGCGACCAGCACGCCCTCGCCCGCCCCGATGTCGACCAGGTCAAGCGCGTCGGGTTTGCCCAGCTCGGCGTCCACTTCCGCGAGCAGCGCCAGCACCGCCTCGGCGAAGGCCGGGGACGCGCTGACGGAGGTGCGGAAGTGGCCCGAGGGGCGTTCGCGGAGGTAGAAGCCCTCCTCGCCGTACAGCGCGCGCTCCGTCGCCGCGCGCCATGTGAGCCACATGCCTGGACTATCTCATGACTTCCCATCGCGACGCACTGTCATTGAATGACTACTCAATGTCGCAATCTTGCGCTAGCGTTTACCTGTTGTTATCGAGTGATTGCCCTGCGTCGACCATCGGGCGGTGCGGCCTTCACTCGCCGAAGAAGCACCCCGCGGTCGTGCAGGCCGCGAAAGAGAGGAGCCCTCGTGCTGAAGAAGGTCATGGTCGTCACCGGAGCCGTCGCCATGCTGTCGCTGGCCGCCCCGGCGCACGCCGACATCACCAACGGCACCGGCGGCGTTATCTCCGGCAACCAGCTCCACGTCCCGATCGTCGCCCCGATCAACGTCTGCGGCAACGCGGTCGCCGTCATCGGCCTCGCGGTCGCGGGCTGCAAGGGCGGTGCCAACGCCTACGCGCCCAGCCACCACTGACCGCACTCATAGAGCCCGGGCCGGCGCAGGCCGGCCCGGGTTCATGTCCCGGCTGGTCAGTCGGCGGATGACCGGCCGGCGCACTCCCAAGGGGTCAGCGCGATCGCGGGCGTCGGGTCCACAGAGGACTCGGCGCCCGCTGCCTTTCTGCGATGGCCCCTCTCCTCATCTCTTCCGACAGGGGGTGCACCCATTCGCATGCCCTTGTCCCTTTTGTCGGTAACTCAACGCGCGGCAAATCTCCGGTCACGCTCGCCACTCCCCGAGGCCGTTACCCTGGTCGGCAGTGCCATCACGTTGGTCAGGGGTGAGACGTCATGGACGCAGGGGACCGCCCGGCACGGCTGACCGTCGGCGTGCTGGGGGCCGGCAAGGTGGGCTCCGCACTCGGCGCGGCGCTCGCGCAGGCGGGCCACCGGGTGGTGGCCGCCAGCGGCGTTTCCGACAACTCCCAGCGATGGGCGGCCGAGCGCCTCGGCGTCTCGCCGTCCAGGCCCGACGAGGTGGTGGCGGCGGCGCAGCTGATCCTGCTCACCGTGCCCGACGACGCGCTGCCCGATCTGGTCGGCGGCCTGGCCAGCACGGGCGCCGACCTGCGGGGCAAGATGCTCGTCCACACCAGCGGGGCGTACGGTCTGTCGGTGCTCGACCCGGCGGCCGAGGCGGGCGCGCTGCCGCTGGCGCTGCACCCGGTGATGACGTTCACGGGCCGCGACGACGACCTCAACAAGCTCACCGGCATCTCCTACGGCGTGACCGCCCCCGACGTGCTGCGGCCGGTCGCCGAGGCGCTGGTGATCGAGATGGGCGGCGAGCCGGTCTGGATCGCCGACTCCGACCGCCCGCTCTACCACGCGGCCCTGGCCGGCGCCGCCAACCACATGGTCACGCTCATCGCCGAGTCGGGCGACCTGCTGCGCGGCATCGGGGTCGAGCATCCAGGCCGGATGCTGGGCCCGCTGCTCGGCGCCGCGCTCGACAACGTGCTGCGGCTCGGCATCGCGGGCCTGACCGGTCCCGTCGTCAGGGGAGACGCCGGCACCGTACGCAAACACGTCGACGCGCTCATCCTGGCCGCGCCCGAGGCGGCCGACGCCTACATCGCGCTGGCCAGGCTCACGGCCGACCGCGCGCTGGCGGCCGGGCTGCTCAAGCCGGAGGAGGCGGAGCGGCTGCTCGACGCACTGGGGGGCAATATATGGACCTGACCGTCGCGTTCGGAGGGCTGTTGTGACTCCTCCGCTCCCTGGAGGGAGCGGCTTCTCGCTAAGCCGCTTGCGCAGCCTGGCGAAGGGCAAGCCCTGCCCTGAGAATGTTGACGGCCGCGTTCACGTCGGCGTGCGCGGCATGACCGCACGCCGTACAGACGAACGATGCCTGGGTGAGACGATCGTCCTTCGCGCAGTGCCCGCAACGGGCACACGTGCGGGAGGTGCCGGCGGGGTTCACCGCGATCAGCTCTCGACCGGCGCTTTCAGCCTTGTGCGCGAGGACCGTCAGGAACACCCCCCAGCCCGCGTCCAGGATGCTCTTGTTCAGTCCGGCCTTGGCCGCCGCGCGGTTGGGCAGGAACCCGCCCTCGCCATCCGGCTTCGGGGCCGGACTCTTGGTCATGTTCGTGATCCGCAGGTCCTCGTGCACGATCATGTCGTAGTCGCGGATCAGGGCGTTCGCAGCCTTGTGCGCGCCGTCGAGTCGTTGACGCCGGACCTTGCCGTGCAGGGCCGCGACGCGGGCGACCGCCTTACGGCGGCGCGTGGACCCGCGCTTTTTACGGGCCAGGTCCCGCTGAGCGGTTGCCGGCTTCCCGGCGGACGCCGTGAGGTGTCGAGGGTTGCCGACCTGCTCGCCATCCGAGGTGGTCAAGAACGACGCCACGCCCATGTCCACGCCGACGACCGCACCCGTGGCGGGCAGGATCTCGGCGGGCACGTCGTCGCACGACAAGACGACGAACCAGCGGGAGCCTTCCCGCTTCACGCTGATCGTCTTCACCCGGCCCCGCACCGGGCGGTGCCGGTGGACACGGACATGCCCGGCACCTTGAAGGCGGACAAACGTGGCGGACGGATGCTCGGGCTGGGAGTTCCAGCGGCAGCCATCGCCGTCCTTGGGCCACTCAACCGTGTCGAACCAGCCCCGGCCCTTCAAACGCGGAAAGCCCGGAGTGCGACCGGCCTTGACGCGGCCGAAGAACGCGCGAAACGCCTTGTCCAGGCGGCGCAGGGTCGCCTGCTGAGAGGAGAACGACCAGCGCGCCTGATCGGGGTCGTCGGCGCGGATCTCCTTCAGCTGGGCGGACTGGTCGCCGTACCGGATCGACACCTTGGACCGTCTGTACGCCTCACGCCGCTCCTCAAGCGCCGCGTTGTACAGGGCGCGGTGGTCGTCCAGGCACGCGGTGAGCGCGATCCGCTGGTGCGCGGTCGGACGCATGAGGAACTTGTAAGACCTACGCACGGCCACCCGCCTTGGGTGCCCGCTCATACTGCGTCTCGATGCAGCGCCGCACCGTCTCGGCCGACACAGCGCCGACCATGGCCACCAAGCAGGACCGCGACCACAGCGTGGGCAACCGGAAACGCAGGTCCTTCACCCGTCCGCCGAGGACCGGGCGGCGGTATTTTGGGCACCACACCACGTGGTATCCGAGGTCGTACGCCGCGCCTGGGGAAGTGCGCACCTGACGAGTCACACGGTCATAGAAACAGTGTCATCCATCCAATGCGCGATGAACGGAGATCTCTGATGCGCGGACCTGACAGATCACTGCACGCCCGAGCCTTGACGGCCCTCCCGCTCCCCATTCCCCCGTCGCCTAAAGGCGACGGTCCCCTCGGGAGACTCTGATGGAGCTGATCGTCGCCAGAAACCGGGAGGACCTGGTCAAGGCGCGCCGTGGTGGCACGGTGGCGCTGGTGCCCACCATGGGCGCGCTCCACGAGGGGCACCGGTCACTGATCAGGCAGGCCCGGGTGCGCGCCGATCAGGTCGTGGTCAGCATTTTCGTCAATCCTCTGCAGTTCGGCCCTAATGAGGATTTTTCGCGCTATCCCCGTACATTCGATGCCGATCTGGACGTGTGCCGGGCCGAAGGCGTCGAGGTTGTCTTCCACCCCTCCGCCGATGACATGTATCCGCCCGACCGCCAGGTCGCCGTCTCCTCCGGCGAGATGGGCCGCGTCGTCGAGGGGGCCGCGCGCCCGGGGCACTTCGACGGCGTGCTGACGGTCGTGCTCAAGCTGTTCAACCTGGTGCAGCCCGACCTCGCGGTCTTCGGGCAGAAGGACGCCCAGCAGCTCGCGCTCATCCGCCGCATGGTCGCCGACCTCGACCTGCCCATCGAGATCCTCGGCGCCCCCACCGTACGCGAGCCCGACGGCCTGGCCCTGTCCAGCCGCAACCGCTACCTGTCGGAGGACGACCGGCAGGTCGCCCTGGCGCTGTCGCGGGCGCTGCGGGCCGGCGCCGCGCAGTTCACGCCCGACGAGATCAGGGCGGAGGCGCGCAAGCTGCTCGACGCGGCGGGTCCCGCGCTCGACCTCGACTACCTGGCGCTGGTCGATCCGGCCACGTTCGGCGAGGTCGATGACGACTTCGAGGGGCTGGCCGTGCTCGCGGTGGCGGCCAGGGTGGGGAGCACCCGGCTGATCGACAACGTCACCCTCACGCTGGGCCCGGCCGACCGTCCGTCCTGACCACCCCCGGGGCATGCTCACGCGCGCCCAGGCGTTATCGTCATAGTGACGAAATCGCCTCAGTGAGGAGACCCCCATGAGTGCACCGGCGATTCCCCTGCGTCTGACCGCTCCCGACCCGGGCTGGACCGTGGACGCGGACGTGGTCGTCGTGGGCTCCGGCGTCGCGGGCCTGACCGTGGCCCTGCGCTACGCCGAGCTGGAGCCGGCGGCCAAGGTTCTGGTCGTCACCAAGGACGGCCTGTCGTCCGGCTCGACCCGCTGGGCGCAGGGCGGCATCGCCGCCGTGCTCGACCCGCATGACACCCCCGAGGAACACCTGAACGACACGCTGGTCGCAGGGGTGGGGCTGTGCGATGTACGGGCGGTGCGCACGCTCGTCACCGACGGCCCGGGAGCGCTGCGGCGGCTGATGGACAGGGGCGCGCGGTTCGACCGCACCGGTGACGGAGAGCTCCAGCTCGGCAGGGAGGGCGGGCACCGGCGGCGCAGGATCGTGCACGCCGGCGGCGACGCCACGGGCGCCGAGGTGCAGCGGGCCCTGGTCGAGGCGGTGCGCGCCGGCTCGATCGAGGTCATCGAGCACGCCCTGGTGCTCGACCTGATCAAGGACGCCCAGGGCCGGGCCAGGGGCGTGACCCTGCACGTGATGGGCGAGGGAGCGCGCGACGGCGTGGGCGCGGTGCACGCCAGGGCGGTGGTGCTGGCCACCGGCGGCATGGGCCAGGTCTACGCGGTCACCACCAACCCGGTCGTCTCCACCGCCGACGGCGTCGCGCTCGCGCTGCGCGCGGGTGCGGTGGTGCGCGACATCGAGTTCGTCCAGTTCCACCCCACCGTGCTCTGGCTGGGCGCGGGCTCGACCGGGCAGCAGCCGCTCATCTCCGAGGCGGTCAGGGGCGAGGGGGCCTTCCTCATCGACCACGAGGGCGAGCGGTTCATGACCGGCGTGCATGAGCTGGCCGACCTCGCGCCGCGCGACGTCGTGACCAAGGCCATCACCCGCAGGATGCGCGAGACCGGGCGCGAGCACGTCTACCTCGACGGCCGCCACTTCGGCCGCGAGATGTGGGAGACGCGCTTCCCGACGATCTACGCGGCCTGCCGCGAGCACGGCATCGACCCGGTGACCGAGCCCATCCCGGTCGCGCCCGCGGCCCACTACGCCAGCGGCGGCGTCCGTACGGACCTGCGGGGCCGTACCAGCATCGACGGCCTGTACGCCTGCGGCGAGGTCGCCTGCACCGGCGTGCACGGCGCGAACCGGCTGGCCTCCAACTCGCTGCTCGAAGGGCTCGTCTTCGCCGAGCGCATCGCGGAGGACATCCACGCCGTACGCCCGTCGCCCGGCGACCCGGTGCCCGCCACCGCCCAGGAGGGGCTGGTGGACCCCCGGGTCAGGTCCAGGATCCAGGCCCACATGAGCGCGGGCGCGAGCGTGCTGCGCAGCCGCGAGTCGCTCATGGAGACCGCCAGGGCACTGCGCGACGCCCGGTGGACGCCGGTGGCGGTGCCGCCGCGTACCGAGTCGTGGGAGGCCACGAACCTGCTCACGGTGGCCACCGCGCTCACCGGTGCGGCGGCGGCCCGGCTGGAGACGCGCGGCTCGCACTGGCGCGAGGACCACGACGTACGCGACGACAACGAGTGGCTCGGCCACCTGGACGTGACGCTGACCGAGGAGGGGCTGCGCATGACGTACACGCCGCACGAGGACACGATGCCCGCGCGCCTGGCGCAGGAGCTGACGGCGGCCGGGCTCGACCCGGCCGAGGTGGACGCGCTGATCACCCGCGCCTTGGACGAGGACCTCCAGGAGGCGGGCGACGTGACGAGCCTGGCCACGATCCCGGCGGAGCAGCGGGCGGTCGCCGACGTGGTGGCGCGTAAGGACGGCGTGGTGGCCGGGCTGGCGGTGGCCGAGGCGGTGTTCGTCCGGCTGGGCGCGGCGCGGGCCGAGCGGGCGGCCAAGGACGGCGAGCGGGTCAGGGCGGGCGACGTGCTGATGACGCTGGAGGGCCCGGTGCGCGGGCTGCTGACGGCCGAGCGCACCGCGCTCAACCTGCTCACCCACCTGTCCGGGGTGGCCACGCTGACCGGCCGCTGGGTGGAGGAGATCGACGGCACGGGCGCGCGGGTGCGCGACAGCCGCAAGACGCTGCCGGGGCTGCGGGCGCTGGAGAAGTACGCGGTGCGCTGCGGCGGCGGCGTGAACCACCGGATGTCGCTGTCGGACGCGGCGCTGATCAAGGACAACCACGTGGTGGCGGCGGGAGGCGTGGCCGAGGCGTTCAGGGCGGTCAGGGAGCGGTACCCGGACCTGCCGATCGAGGTGGAGATCGACCGGCTGGACCAGCTCGACCCGGTGCTCGACGAGGGCGCGGAGCTGATCCTGCTGGACAACTTCACGGTCGAGGACACCGCGCGTGCCGTACAAGTCGTGAAAAATCGGGCGAAAAACAGGGTTGCTCTTGAGGCGAGTGGGGGATTGACCTTGGAATCGGCCCGTGATGTGGCGGACACTGGCGTCGACTACCTTGCGGTGGGAGCGCTAACGCACTCAGCGCCGGCCCTGGACATCGCACTGGATCTGCGGGGGTAATTGATGCTGCTCACGATCGACGTCGGCAACACGCACACGGTGCTGGGACTGTTCGAGGGCGAGGACGTCATCGAGCATTGGCGGCTCGCCACCGACGCCCGCCGCACCGCCGACGAGATCGCGGTCGTCCTCCAGGGGCTGCTGGCCCAGTCGCCACTGCTCAAGGGGGCCGACGTCGACGGCATCGCCATCTGTTCCACCGTGCCGAGCGTGCTCAACGAGATGCGCGAGATGTGCCGCCGCTACTACGGCGACGTGACCGCGGTGATCGTGGAGCCGGGCATCCGCACCGGCGTGCCCGTACGCATGGACAACCCCAAAGAGGTCGGCAGCGACCGCATCGTGAACGCGCTGGCCGCCATCGACCAGTACGGCGGCCCCTGCATCATCGTCGACTTCGGCACCGCGACCTCGTTCGACGCGGTCTCCGCCAAGGGCGAGTACGTCGGGGCGGTCACCGCGCCCGGCATCGAGATCTCCGTGGACGCCCTGGCCGCGGCCGGAGCCCAGCTGCACAAGGTCGAGCTGGTCAGGCCGCGCTCGGTGATCGCCAAGAACACCGTCGAGGCGCTGCAGGCCGGCATCATCTACGGCTTCGCGGGCCAGGTGGACGGCATCGTCGAGCGCATGGCCGCCGAGCTCGCCGACGACCCCGACGACGTCACCGTGGTGGCCACCGGCGGCCACGCGGCGCTCGTGGTGGGCGAGTCGCGCTCGATCGACGTGCACGAGCCGTGGCTGACCCTCATCGGGCTGCGGCTGATCTACCACAGGAACGCCGGCTGACCCCCGTACACGTGAAAGAGCGGCCCCCCGCCGATGCGGGGGGCCGCTCGTGTGCCTGCCACGGTCAGTGGCGGGCGGAGTAGATGTAGTCCCAGCGGCCGCAGTTCGTCGGCCACGCGTTGCGCTGCGGGCCGGCCTGGCAGACCTTCACCCGCACGGCCGAGACGTCCTCGACCTCGAAGCGGAAGCGCTCGAAGCCGGGGTAGCCGCAGTACTTGTCGGTGTAGACCGTGTCCCAGCCGCTGCGGAACTCGCGGGCCTGGAAGGTGACGAACGCGCACTTGCCGCCGCGGCGGTAGGTGCGGTTGTCGCGGTCGTAGAGGCGGCCGGCGACGCTGACCTCGTTGTGGGTGCCGCGCCGGTTCCAGTCGACGCCGATCCAGCCCTCGGCCTTGGCCAGGCCGAACTTGGCGTGGACGGGGCCCCAGCTGTCGGAGGAGTCCCGGTGGTGGTCGAAGCTGGAAGCCTGAGCGGCGGTGGGAAGTGACAGGGCGAGAGCGGTCGTCGCGGCGGCGGCCAGGAGCCCTGTGGCGATCTTCTTGAACATCTTCTCTCCTTGAGCTCCCTGGGCCGGCTCCCTACCGGCTCCCCCCTGAGCTCGTGAGATATTGGTAAGCCAGGACTCTTGCAGAGGATCTACAGCAGGCCGACGAGCCCTTGCAGTTCGCCATATCCCCTACCCTTTGATGTTGTGAGCGACGAACTTCCCGAGCAGATGCGCATCCGGAGGGAGAAGCTCGACCGCCTTCGCAGCGAGGGCGTCGACCCTTACCCGGTGAATTTCCCACGCACGGCCACCAACGCCGAGGTCAGGGAGAAATACCAGGGCCTGGAGCCCGACACCTCGACCGGCGACAGGGTCGCGGTCGCGGGGCGCGTCATGCTCAACCGCGTGGGCGGCAAGCTCTGCTTCGCCACCCTCCGCGACGGAGGCGGCGACCTGCAGGTGATGATCTCCCTCGACAAGGTGGGCGAGGAGTCGCTGGCGAGCTGGAAGCGCGACGTCGACCTCGGTGACCACGTCGGCGTGAGCGGCGAGGTCATCACCTCGCGGCGCGGCGAGCTGTCCATCCTGGCCGACAGCTGGCAGATCACCGCCAAGTGCCTGCGCCCGCTGCCGGAGAAGCACATCGGCCTCACCGACCCCGAGGCGCGGGTGCGCCAGCGCTACGTCGACCTCATCGTCAACGACGAGGCCAGGAAGATGGCCCGGGTCCGCAGCGCCACCGTGCGCGCGGTGCGCGACTTCTGGCACGAAGAGGGCTACCTCGAGGTCGAGACGCCGATGCTGCAGCCGATCCACGGCGGCGCGGCGGCCAGGCCGTTCAAGACCCACATCAACGCCTACGACATGGAGCTCTACCTTCGCATCGCGATCGAGCTCTATCTCAAGCGGCTCGTGGTGGGCGGCATCGAGAAGGTCTTCGAGATCAACCGGAACTTCCGCAACGAAGGCGCCGACTCGACCCACAACCCCGAGTTCACGATGCTCGAGGCCTACGGCACCTACCTCGACTACAACGACATGGCCGACCTGACCCAGCGCATGTACCAGAAGGCCGTGGTGGCCGCACTCGACACCACGGTGGTCGTGCACGACGGGCAGGAGATCGACCTCGGCATCGCCGAGTGGCCGCGCATCACGCTCTACGGCGCGGTCTCGCAGGCCGTGGGCGAGGAGATCACCACCTCCACCACCCTTGAGGAGCTGCGCAAGCTGGCCGACCGCCGCGAGGTCCACTGGGACCCGAAGTGGGGCTCGGGCAAGCTCGTGCAGGAGCTGTTCGAGGCGCTGGTCGAGCACACGCTGGTGCAGCCGACGTTCGTCATGGACTATCCGCTGGAGACCTCGCCGCTGACCCGCCAGCACCGCGACAACCCGCTGCTGACCGAGAAGTGGGACCTCATCGGGTTCGGCACCGAGCTCGGCACCGCCTACTCCGAGCTGATCGACCCGATCGAGCAGCGGCGCCGGCTGGTCGAGCAGTCGCTACTGGCCGCCGGCGGCGACCTCGAGGCCATGCAGCTCGACGAGGACTTCCTGCAGGCGCTCGAATACGCCATGCCGCCGACCGGGGGCATGGGCGCCGGCATCGACCGGATGATCATGGCCTTCACCGGCAAGAACATCCGCGAGACCATTCTGTTCCCGCTGGTCAAGCCCAGCCACTGAGTCCAGCCACTGAGCCCAGCCACTGAGCACATGTGCGGCGGCGCTGCCCTGAGGGCGGCGCCGCCGTTTCGCGTGCGCGGTCAGGGCACTTCTGGACGCCTGCGCCGAACCGCATTCTGGTCGGCCCGCTTTCCGACATTTGATCGTCTGTAAGCACCTGGTCAAGTTCGCAGGCCCGCAGGCGGGTCGGGCGCGCAGGTGCGGGCGGCTCCGCCGCGTGGCCAGGGGCGGCCGTCGCGAGCCGTCGCGAGCCGGCCCGCGACGAGGCCGCGCCGCCCTGGAACACCTCGCCGACCGGCCGTTCCGTCGTGCTGCCCGTACGTCGGCCGGGCGGCTTCTCATGGGTGCGATGAGAAAGATCGAAAGGCGTTCAGCGCCGATTTTCGCGTTGTGTGGGCTGCTTAATCGGCGGCGTTCTGTAGTGCTTTATCGCCAGGGCGTCACATATTTCGGATCATGTCAATAGTGCTGGTCAAGCCACACGGTTGTCATGCTTGACGACCTTTCCAGAATGCGTTTACGGTCTGCGAGGAGCAACCTGGGTCCGGTCGAGAGGCCCACGTTCTGCTGTTGGGGGGGAGGGCTCCCGATGGAAGTGCTCACTGAAGGTGTTGAACTCAGCCATGCGGACCTCGCATTGCTGTCGGAGCTGGCGAAAGGGGTCACGGTCGACCGGGTGGGGAGACGGCTGGACATCAGCGGCCGTACCGTACGCCGGAGACTGCGGGGCATCTGCGACCGCATCGGCGTCGCCACGGCGATCGAGGCCGTGGCCTGGGCTGCCCGCCGCCAGCTGATCTGATCACCGGCGACGGGCTCGTGTGGGGCGGGCCCTGCGGGCCCCTGTAGGGCCTTCTGCGGACCTCGCAGGGCGGCTCCTATCGGGGCGGGCTCGGTTGGGGCGGCTCCAGTCGGGGCGGGCTCGATCGGGGGCGGCTCCAGTCGGGGCGGCTCAGTCGGCGATGCGCACCGCGCCGGCGAAGGGCCGCCGCTCGATCGAGGCGATGCGGACGACGTCGCCGGTCCGCGGGGCGTGCACCATCATGCCGCCGCCGAGGTAGATGCCCACGTGGTGCAGGTCGCTGTAGAAGAACACGAGGTCGCCTGGGCGCAGCTCGGAGCGGTCGATGTGGCGGCCCGCCGTCCACTGGCTGCCGGTGTAGTGCGGCAGCGAGATGCCGACCTGCTGGTACGCGGCCATGACGAGGCCGCTGCAGTCGTAGGAGCTGGGGCCTTCTGCGCCCCACACGTACGGCTTGAGCTGCTGCGTGAGCGCCCACCTGGCGGCCTGGGCGGCCTTGCCGCTGCCCACGATGGGCAGGTTGACGCGCTGGGCCCGGGTGCCGGGCCGGCCCGCCTCGCCGAGCGCCCGCCTGAAGAGGTTGCTCTCGACCTTGGTGACCAGCTTGGTGATCTTGTCGCGCTTGCCGTCGAGGTCGGAGATGAGCTTCTCGACCTCCTTGATGCGGGTCGCGGCGCCCGCCTTGGCCCGCTCGGCGGCCTCCCTGGCCTTGGTGACCTGGTTGACGGCCTCGCCCTGCTGCTGCTGCAGCACGTACGTGGTGGCGGCGCGGTCGAGGAACTCGTCGGGGTCGTCGGAGGTGGCGAAGGCGAGGGCGCGGCTGAGGCCGCCGGTGATGTAGGCGTTCTCGGCCAGTGCGGCGGCCTTGGCGCGCTTGGCGGCGAGGTCGGCCTCGCTGGTGGCCAGCGTCTTCTTCGCGGCGTCAGCGGCCCGCTTGGCGCTCTTGAGCTTCTCCCGCTGGCTGTTGTACTCCTCGGCCAGCGTCTCGATCTCGGTGTGCATCTTCTCGACCTGCTTGGCGAGGTCTTGGAGCGAGGGCTTGGGGTCGGCGGACGCCGAGCCGACGGGGGCGGCGACCAAAAAGGTGGCCAGTGTGACACTTATTACACCGAGCAGACGCGACCGCCGGGAGGCACGTTGCGGAGGGCGGGCGTGCTTGCCCGCGATCGTCCTCTCACGCCTGCGCGTGCGCTTCACCAACCAGCTCCTCTCGTCGACGCCTGCCGGGTTAGCTGACGGGTTCGGGCCGGAGCAGCCCTACCGGACGTTGCGGATTCACCCCGATGGTGGCGCTGGGGGGCGTCACCGGCGGTTCCCCGGCTCCTCCTCGCGGAGGATTAGGCGTGTCGCCCGCGCGCGACACGCGGGGAACATCGTCGCTGGACACTAATGCACTCCGGGTTCGTGCTCAACCAGAACTGCCGACTCTGTAGAGGTTTCACAACCGAAGAGTCACAAGGTGATCTCGTGCCTGGCCGTACGAAACGCAACTTATGACGGATTTGCCGCTCGATCTGGTGACTCGCGGGCCTGCTCAGAGCTCGTGCTCGGATGAGCACGAGTTGTAACAGCATGGGCCGAGACGTGGGAGTTAGGGCCGAGCCGTAATGACATCTGTACCCTGGAGGGCCATGGAGCAGGTGGCCGAACTGACAACAGCTGAGACCGCGGTGGTGGTCCGGCGCGCCCGCACGCCCGATGTGCGGGACATCAGGAGGCTTGTGGACACCTACGCGGGGGCGGGCTCGGGCTCGCGGCTCCTGAAGAAGGCCACCGTCACCCTGTACGAGGACGTACAGGAGTTCTGGGTGGCCGAACGGGGCGGGCAGGTCGTCGGTTGCGGTGCGCTCCACGTGCTCTGGGAGGACCTCGCCGAGGTCCGTACCGTGGCCGTGGACCCGCAGTGCCGTGGCATGGGCGTCGGCCATCGGATCGTCTCGGCGCTGATACAGCAGGCGAATGATCTAGGTCTGCGGCGTGTATTCTGTCTGACTTTTGAGGTCGACTTCTTCGCAAGACTGGGCTTTCGCCAGATTCAGGGCACGCCGGTCTCACCCGAGGTGTACGCCGAACTGCTGGCCTCGTACGACGAGGGTGTCGCGGAGTTCCTCGACCTGGAACACGTCAAACCGAACACCCTGGGCAACACCCGCATGCTGCTGCATCTGACATCGGGTGACGCGGACCTTGACCAGATGGAAAGGTGATTGTTGATACCTATGTCGATACGTTGGGCAGCACAGGCATGTGTCCTGACACGTGCCACATGCGCACTCGAAGCGAGGTGACACGGTGAGCACCGGACAGCCGCCGTATCCACAGGACGAATCCGGCGAGAACTCTGCACCCGGCACCCCTTACGGGCAGCAGAACGCGGGCCGCCACCCCGGCGAGCCCGACCCGGACGTCACTGTGGTCGGCTACCGGGCGGACGATGCCTACGGGCAGCAGCCCCAGTACGGACAGCAACAACAACAGTACGGCTATGGCCAGCAGCAACCCCAGTACGGCCAGCAGCCGCCCTCATACGGCCAGCAACCCCAGTACGGCCAGCAAGGCTACGGCCAGCAGCAGCAGTCGCAGCCCGGTTACGGCCAGCAGGGCTACCCCCAGCAGGGCTACGACCCCCAGCAGCAGCAGCAGGGCTACGACCCTCAGCAACAGCAGGGCTACGACCCCCAGCAACAGCAGGGCTACGGCCAGCAGCAGCAGTCCCAGCCGGGCTATGGCCAGCAGCCCCAGTACGGACAGCAGCCCCCGTCGCAGCCCGGCTACGGGCAGCAGCAGGGTTATGACCCCCAGCAGGGCTATGGCCAGCAGCAGCAGGGTTACGGGCAGCAGCCGCCGTCCCAGCCCGGCTATGGCCAGCAGCAGGGCTACGGCCAGCAGCAGGGCTACGGCCAGCAGCCCCCGTCCGGCCAGCAGGGCTACGGTCAGCAGCAGCAGTCCCAGCCGGGCTACGGCCAGCAGGGCTACGACGCCCAGCAGGCCTACGGGCAGCAGCAGGGTTACGGCCAGCAGCAGCAGTCGCAGCCCGGTTACGGGCAGCAGGCCTACGGCCAGCAGGGCTACGACCCCCAGCAGCAGTACGGCCAGCAGCCCGGCTACGGGCAGCCCCAGCCGTACGGCCAGGGCGGCTACGGCCAGCAGCCCGGCTACGGGCAGCCCTACGGCCAGCCGGTCGGCGTCCAGCCGCCCGGTGCGCCCGCGCCGCTCGCCGAGTGGTGGCAGCGCCTGCTCGCCAGGCTCCTCGACGGCGTCATCTTCGGCATCGTCATGTACGTGGTGCAGCTCCTGCTGGCGCCGCTGTACCCCTCCTACAGCTCGATCACGGGCCTCACGAGCGGGCTGACCTTCGGGATCCTGTACTACGTGGTCGTCTCGATCGTCGTCACCATCGTCTATCTGCTCTACGACTTCCTGCTGACGAAGATGAAGGGCCAGACCGTCGGCAAGATGGCGCTGGGCATCAAGGTCGTCCAGGTCGGCGGGCAGCTGCAGCCCGACGGCGTGCCGACCGACGTCGCACTCAAGCGCGCCCTGCTGACGGTGGGCGGCTACATCTTCTACTGGGTGCCGATCCTGGGCCCCATGATCGCGGGGCTCATCTACGCGCTCAACGGCGCGTCGCAGCTCTGGGACAAGCCGCTGCACCAGACGTTCGGCGACAAGTTCGGCAAGACCGTGGTCGTCAAGGTCAGGTAGCCCTTCAGGGCGACACAAGGGCCGGCTCTGCGCCGGCCCTTGTGTTATGTCCGGGTCCCCCGGTGAAAATGGTCAGAGTCCCCGTGCGCCGCGAACACGTGAGGTGGGAGATATGGCCGGGACACCACCAGGACCGCAGGCCCGCCCCGCTGAATGGTGGGAACGCCTGGCCGCCCGCTTCATTGAAGCGCTCGTCTTCGGGGTCTTCTATTACATTCTGTTCATTGCGCTGTGGGGCTTCTTGCGGACTGTCGGGATGTCGGAGGTGTTCGGTGGCCGGCTGCCCGGGGTGATCGGATGGGCGGTGGCCGGGTTCGCTTATGCCGGTTACGACTGGTGGGCTCATTCACGGCGCGGGCGCACGTTCGGTAAGGCGATCATGCGGATTCGCCTGGCGCCGGACGACCGGCCGCCCCGTACGCTGCTGAAACGGTCGCTGGTCTATCCGGCGCCGCTGATGCTCATGGGCATTCCGGTGGTCAATCTGGTGGCCGGAATGCTGCTCTTCGGCGTGGGGCTGCTCATCCTCATGGACAAGCCGCTGGAGCGGGGGCCGCACGACAGGGTGGCGGGAACGCGGGTGGTAAAAGATCTTCGGTGAGACCGGCGTACCTGGGGCGATGTCTTTTCGTAAAATTTTCGGTTGATCCGGTAAGGAGCCTGGAGAGACTGGCATTAGGCTATGGGGCGTCCGGGTTGCCGGATGATGGCGCCCCTGCGACACGCAGGGCATCTGTGTGCCGCTATGGTCGGGTACGGGTGGTCATCGCCCGCGCGTCATGAGGAGCCGGGCTCCCGTGGCGGCGCGCCGAGCGCTTTAAGCGCCCCCGAAACCCCGCTAGCCGTGGAGGCGAAGGACGAATGGAAGCCCTAACGGACGTATTGTCAGCGCTCATCCCCCCTCTGGTGGTGGCCGGCGCCTTCATCTTTGGCGTAGTGAAGTTGGTCCGCTCCGAGGCTCTGGGGGGCCGCCGAAACCGCGAGGATCAGCCCGAGCGGCAGAACTGATCGGCTAGTCAGCCGAATCCCCGTAGCGCTGAATTGTCTCCACGCCTTTCCGGGTATATGTTTGGGCAGGCGAATGAAACAATGCTCCGCGAAAGGATTGCGTACATGGCCAAGCAGATCCAGGAGATTCTCATCGATGACCTCGATGGGGGCGAGGCCAATGAGACGGTCAGCTTCGCTATTGACGGCTCCTCCTATGAGATTGACCTCAGCGACCTTAACGCGAAGAAGCTGAGGGACGCTCTCACGCCTTTCGTGCAGCACGCGCGCAGGGCGGGCGCCGTATCCACGCGTCGCCGCGGTCGCGGCGGCAGCCGTGCGATGAGCCGGGAGAAGAGCTCGGAGATCCGTCAGTGGGCCAAGGCCCACGGCCTGCCCGTCAGCGAGCGCGGCCGCATCGCCTCCACCGTCGTGGAGAAGTACGAGGCCGCTCACTGACAAGCCCGTCACTCGACCATGCGCTTATGATGTTCGCCTTGGACCCCGGCGGCCGCCATAAGCGCATGATCGTTTCCCCGGCGTCCCGCGAATCCGGACTCCGGTGGAGGATGATCTCCTAAGGCGCCCAAATGTGGGCGTTTTGGGCGCGCGCGTTCACTGGCCATCCCCGGCGCCGGTTTCCGGCGGTTTCCGGCCGGGGCCGCGTTATGCGGGCGAGCGCGCGCCGAAAGCCGTGTGGGGCGGCCGAGCCCATTCAGGAGTACGCTCCGTGTACGCCGGGCCGGCCGCCCCCATTGCCGTTCCCGGCATCATCCGCTTGTGCGCGGGCGAAATCGGCGACCGCCGGGGGTTAACCCGGCCGCCCAACTCTTCACGCGCTGTAGCGTAAAAGCGTGATCCACTGCCGCCGCATCCGGCGGGAAACCCGCGGCGTACGGATGCGCGGCCGCGCGCGATATCCCCGCCCCGCCCTCCGCCTGTGGGCATAAGACGCGAGTATGAGCAAGCCTCACGCATTGCCGGTTCCCCAGCATCGGCCCGCAATGCGACCAACTCGCGACCGGCCGGCATTCCGATTGCCGTGCACCTGCTCGTGCAAGGATCACGAGGAATGCGACGCATCAACCGGTGACGGCGTCTCATCATGCGGGACGCGTCCGGTAACCGGGCTGACCGGATGCCGCATTACCGATTACCGTCTGTACGGGCGCACGCAGAAGCGCGGTGCGCGCAGGGTGGCGAGTTGTGCTCAGGGCGTAGTGCGCTCGCTTGGCCAAGCCTCGCATCACCACATACGATGACGTCAGAACAGATACGCGGCATCAGCGACGCGCGGGCGAAGCGGCGTCCCCAACGCCGCCTTCGTGCCAGGCGTCAGATGGCCAGATCCGTGAGGGATCCGCGTGCGCCGCGAGTGGCAATTCGCAGTCGCCCCGCCGGGGCGGCTTAAACATCGTTCGCTTGCGGCGTATCGGGAACATGTCACCCCCGAACAGTAGTTGGATGGAGGGTGAACGCCCTGCTCTCGGGGAACGTGTCTGCTATAGAGCGTGTCAGCGGCAGAGGGCACGGTTCGCCGAGCCAGGGCTAGCATGCGGGAGGACGGGACCGGATTTACCGGCCTGACTGACCGCTCTGTGAGGAGCGACGAGATGTTCGAGAGGTTCACCGACCGAGCGAGGCGTGTTGTCGTCTTGGCCCAAGAAGAGGCCAGGATGCTCAACCACAACTACATCGGCACTGAGCACATTCTTCTTGGTTTGATCCATGAAGGTGAAGGCGTGGCCGCCAAGGCTCTGGAGAGCCTCGGCATCAGCCTTGAGGGTGTGCGCCAGCAGGTCGAGGAGATCATCGGCCAGGGCCAGTCGGCTCCGTCGGGGCACATTCCGTTCACCCCGCGGGCCAAGAAGGTCCTCGAGCTGTCGCTCCGTGAGGCTTTGCAGCTGGGTCACAACTACATCGGCACCGAGCACATCCTGCTCGGGCTCATCCGTGAGGGTGAGGGTGTGGCGGCCCAGGTGCTGGTCAAGCTTGGAGCTGATCTCAACCGTGTCAGGCAGCAGGTGATCCAGCTGCTCCACGGTTACCAGGGCAAGGAGCCGGCCGCGGCGGGCGGCCCCCAGGAGTCGGCCCCGTCCACGTCCTTGGTGCTCGACCAGTTCGGCCGCAACCTGACCCAGGCCGCCCGCGAGGGCAAGCTGGATCCGGTCATCGGCCGTGAGAAGGAGATCGAGCGGGTCATGCAGGTCCTCTCCAGGAGGACCAAGAACAACCCCGTTCTCATCGGCGAGCCCGGCGTCGGCAAGACCGCCGTCGTCGAGGGCCTGTCGCAGAAGATCGTCAGGGGCGAGGTGCCCGAGACGCTGAAGGACAAGCAGCTCTACACGCTTGACCTCGGCGCCCTGGTCGCCGGCTCCCGTTACCGCGGCGACTTCGAAGAGCGCCTGAAGAAGGTGCTCAAGGAGATCCGCACGCGCGGCGACATCATCCTGTTCATCGACGAGCTGCACACGCTCGTGGGTGCGGGCGCCGCCGAGGGCGCGATCGACGCCGCCAGCATCCTCAAGCCGATGCTGGCCCGCGGCGAGCTGCAGACGATCGGCGCGACGACGCTCGATGAATACCGCAAATACCTGGAGAAGGACGCGGCGCTCGAGCGGCGCTTCCAGCCGATCCAGGTGGCCGAGCCCTCGCTCAGCCACACGATCGAGATCCTCAAGGGTCTGCGCGACCGCTACGAGGCCCACCACCGCGTGTCCATCACCGATGACGCGCTCGTGGCCGCCGCGCAGCTGGCCGACCGCTACATCAGCGACCGCTACCTTCCCGACAAGGCGATCGACCTCATCGACGAGGCCGGCTCCCGCATGCGCATCCGCCGCATGACCGCGCCGCCGGACCTGCGCGAATACGACGAGAAGATCGCCAACGTCCGCCGCGACAAGGAGTCCGCGATCGACGCGCAGGACTTCGAGAAGGCCGCTGCGCTCCGCGACCAGGAGAAGCAGCTGCAGCTCAAGCGCGAGCGGCGGGAGAAGGAGTGGAAGGCCGGCGACATGGACGTCGTGGCCGAGGTCACTCAGGAGCTCATCGCCGAGGTCCTGGCGACCGCCACCGGCATCCCGGTCTTCAAGCTGACCGAGGAGGAGTCGCAGCGCCTGCTCCGCATGGAGGACGAGCTCCACAAGCGGATCATCGGCCAGGACGACGCCATCAAGGGCCTGTCGCGCTCCATCCGGCGCACCCGCGCCGGCCTGAAGGACCCCCGCCGTCCCGGCGGCTCGTTCATCTTCGCCGGCCCGTCCGGCGTCGGTAAGACCGAGCTGTCCAAGGCGCTGGCGGAGTTCCTCTTCGGCGACGAGGACGCGCTGATCAGCCTGGACATGTCGGAGTTCATGGAGAAGCACACCGTCTCCAGGCTCTTCGGCTCGCCTCCCGGCTACGTCGGCTACGAAGAGGGCGGTCAGCTCACCGAGAAGGTGCGGCGCAAGCCGTTCTCCGTGGTCCTGTTCGACGAGATCGAGAAGGCCCACCCCGACATCTTCAACTCGCTGCTGCAGATCCTGGAAGACGGTCGCCTGACCGACGCCCAGGGTCGGGTGGTCGACTTCAAGAACACGGTCATCATCATGACCACCAACCTCGGCACCCGCGACATCTCCAAGGGCATCGGGGTCGGGTTCGCGAAGTCCAACGACACCGAGTCCAACTACGAGCGGATGAAGGCGAAGGTCCAGGAGGAGCTCAAGCAGCACTTCCGGCCCGAGTTCCTCAACCGTGTCGATGACATCGTGGTCTTCCACCAGCTGACGCCGAACGAGATCATCAAGATCGTGGATCTGATGCTCGCCCAGGTCGACGCCCGCCTGAAGGACCGCGACATGGGGCTCGAGGTCTCGCCCGAGGCCAAGCAGCTGCTCGCCGACCGCGGCTACGACCCGGTCATGGGCGCCCGGCCGCTGCGCCGGACCATCCAGCGCGAGCTGGAGGACTCCCTGTCGGAGAAGATCCTCTACGGCGAGCTCCGGCCGGGGCAGGTCGTGAAGGTGACGGTGGAGGGCGAAGGCGACGACGCCAAGTTCATCTTCAAGGGGGAGACCTCCTCGAAGATCCCGGACTCGGCCGCCGCGATCGCCGCGCCGATCCAGAACTGACGCCCCTGTAAGGGCTCGGTCGAAAGCCCCCGTGTGAGCCACTCACACGGGGGCTTTCGCGTGTCTGCGGGGTCGGCGGAAGGCTTCGCGTGTCTGGGGTCGGCGGGGCCTTCGTGTGCCCGAAAGTCAGGGGCTGATCAGGCGGCCGTAGGCGGCGCGGATGTCCGACTTCGAGGACTTGACGAACATGTCGCTGGGCGGGCCGATGTCGACGCCGTAGTAGGTGTAGTGGATGCGGCGCGGGCAGCTGGAGCCGGAGATCTGCACGCTCTTCGGGCCCACGCGTTTTGCCGGTGCGCAGCTCGTAGACGCGTGCGGGGATCTTCCGCTTGCTGAACGTCACGTACGGGTGGCCGCCGAGGGCGTGCTCGGACAGGTACGGGCAGGTTCTGCGCGCGGCGCCGTTCTTGCCTTCGCCGGCGCAAGATGACCAGGACGGCGTCCTCGGCCCCCCGCGGCTCTCGGCCCCCTGCCAGAGCGCCGCCGGATGCTCGCGGTGGGTCTGGAGGGTGGGCTCCGAAGGCTCTGAGGGGGCTTTTGGGGGGATGGTGGCGTTTGTCGGGTGTTCGGGGCGGGTGGGCGGTTCTGGGGCCGTACGAGGCGGGTACAGGCGGCCCGCACTCCGGTTGCTGCCGGAAAGAGAGGTCGTTGCCTAATCGTTGGACGGCCGGCTATGCCACCACCGCGAGTAGTACTACACTGCGTAGAGCATAGCCAAGTCTCATCCAAGTGAGTCACAAGAGCGCGATCTCAAACTGAGGGCTGCTCCCAGAGGAGTAGCGGACCATCAACTCAGGGCGGACGCGCGCGGCAGCCGCAGGCAGGCATGCTCACTTGGTCGCACGTCCGAGGCGGGCGACGGGACAACATCAGCAAGCCGTGGAGGAAACCGATGCGCCTGCGTCACGATGACGGAACGCTCGTTCACCTCGCCTACAACGCAGGCGTCCACCCCGCTGAGGACCTGGAGAACCTCATCGCGCACCTCACCCGATACGCGGTCCCGGTGCGCAAGCGGCTGGGCGTGGAGCGGATGGGGATCGGGCTGTGGCTGTCTCCGAGCGTCGCCGACCACCTCACCGCCGACCGGATCGAGCTCGTACGCCTGCGCCGCTCCCTTGAGGAGCGCGGCCTGGAGGTCGTCAGCCTCAACGGCACCGGCGGCCGCAACCAGGACGTTCCGGGCCCCGACTGGGCCAAGCCCGAGCGCTACCGCTACACGATGGCGCTGGCCAAGATCCTCGCCTTCCTGCTGCCGGAGGACGTCCGGTTCGGCAGCATCTCCACCATCCCCATCGGCTGGCGCCGCGACTGGCCCGCCGACCTGCACTCCATCGCCACCCGCCGGCTCGAGCGGCTGGCCCGCGAGCTGCGCGGCATCTACAGCACGACCGGAAAGACGATCAGGGTCGGGTTCGAGCCGTGGCCGGGGTGTGTGCTGGAGACGACCGAGCAGGCGCTGGAGCGGGTGGGCGGCATCGACTCCGAGCACCTGGGCGTGTGCCTCGACGCCTGCCACCTGGCCTGCGGGGCCGAGGAGCCGGGCGCGGCGCTCAAGGGGCTCGCCGCGGCGGGCGCGCCCGTGGTGAAGCTGGGGCACGTGCACAACCACACCGGCGAGACGCCCAGCACCGGGGCCGTGCTGCACGACACGCTGACCGCCCTGCTGTCGGGGGCCGTGAGCGGGAGCGCGCACATCGAGGTCGAGACCCACAACCTGACCGTGCCCGGCCGGGCCAAGGGGCCTGGCGCGCTGGTGTCGCTGCTGGCCGAGGAGCTGGCCTGGGCGCGGACGAACCTGACCAGCCTGGGGTTGCAGCTGGCCGCCTGATTCGTCTTCGGAGGGCCCGGTCGCTTGTCGGCCGGGCCCTCCGGCGTTCTCAGAGGTTGCCGAACCAGCCGGGGGTGTCCAGGCGCCAGGGGTTGGCGGGGGTCATGGTGCGCAGGTCGGCTTCGAGGGCGCTGAGGCGGTCCTCGCCGAGTTCGGCGGCCCAGCGGGCGCGCAGGGTGTCGAAGATGCGGGCCGAGCGGGTGAGGGCGTCGATGCCGTACGGGGTGAGGCGGACGAGCTTGCGGCGGCTGTCCTGGGGGTCGGCGGTGCGTTCGACGTAGCCGGCGCTCTCCAGGGTGTCGATGGTCTTGCCGGCCGCCTGTTTGGAGACGCCGAGTGCGCGGCCGAGCTCGACGGCGGTGGTGCCGTCAGGGCCGATGGCCTGCATGACGAAGCCGTGCATCGGGCGCAGGGTGGGGTGGCCCTGGCGGGCCAGCTCGGCGTGCAGCTCGTCGATGAACATGCGGAACGCGAGCAGCAGGCGCAGGGGCAGTTCGAAGCCGGGGCTTGACATGATAGACAACCTGGTTAACTATATTCGACAACGTGGTTGCCTAAATCTTAGGGGTGAAGCCTGGTGGCTGTCATAAGAGGCGCGCAGGCGCGCCGGTCGGAGACTCCTGGCGGGGTCATGACGACGTTCGCCTCGCCAGCGCAGGGCGGGGCGGCCCGGTCGATGTGGCGGGTCGACGCGCGGCCCGGTGCCGTGGGGCCGGTGCACGACTTCGATGCTGAGCAGGTGTGGAGCTGGGTCGCCGGGGCGGCGACCGTCGAGCTGGGCGGGCTGACGTACGCGGTCGCCGCCGGGGACACGGTCGTCATGCCGGCCCGTACCGTGCGGCGGGTGCTCGCCGACCCCGACGCCGGCTACAGCGCCGTCGTCACGGCTCCTGCCGGGGCTCGGGCGCTGGCCGCCGATGGTGCCGATTACGGCGTTCCGCCGTGGATCGCGTGAGAGAGGGGATGGCGATGGGTGTGGTCACGGCGTCAGAGGCGCGGCGGGTCGAGACGCCCAACGGGGTGATGACCACGCTCGCCTCGCCGACGCAGGGGCAGGCGGGTGCGGCGGTCTGGCGGGTGGAGGCGCGGCCGGGCATGGTGGGGCCGGTGCACGCGTTCGACGCCGAGCTGGTGTGGACGTGGCTCGACGGGGCCGCGGTGGTGACGCTGGGCGGCGAGCGGCACGAGGTGGGCGCCGGGGACACGATGGTGCTGCCCCCGGACGTCAGCCGGCAGATGGTCGCCGACGCCGAGCGCGGCTTCGTCTCGATCGTGACCGCACCGGCCGGGGCCAAGGTCTACAACTCGGACGGAAAGTCGGAACCCGACGCCTGCGACCTCGCCCCCAAGGACACAGAGCGCCTCGTGCCCCCGTGGGTCCGGTGAGCCCGGTGCGGTCAGCCCGCTGGGAGCGGTGACCCCTGCGGGCGGTCGGTGGAAGACCGGGGTCGACCCGCTGTGCGGTGCGGCCGTGCCAGGGCGGCCGTGCCGGGGCGGTCGTGCCGGGGCGGTCGGGCTGGCCGGTGGGCTCAGGCGTGGGGGAGGCGGTAGGTGCCGTCGTCCAATGCTTCGGCCAGGCCGTCGGTGATGAGGCCGTCCAGGGCGCGTTCGCGCTGGGCGGCGTCGTCCCAGACCGCGTCCAGAGCCGACTTGGGGACCGGGCCGTGGGCGGCGCGGAGGACGGCCAGGAGGCGGCCGCGGCACTGGCGGTCGGTGCCGGCGTACGTCTGGCCCTTGCGGGCGGGGCCGGCGTGCGGCGGCTTGCCGTTCAGGCGCCAGGCACACAGCCCCGTGATCGGGCAGTCGGCGCAGCGGGGGGAGCGGGCCGTGCACACCAGGGCGCCCAGCTCCATGACGGCCACTCCCCACCGGGGAGCGCCCAGCTCGGGCAGCAGGCTCTCGGCGAGCCGGCGTTCGGCGGCCGAGGTGGCGGTGGGCGGATATTCCTCGCCGCGGATCGCCCGCGCGAACACCCGCCGCACGTTGGTGTCCAGCACCGCGTGCCGCCCGCCGTAGGCGAAGCTGGCGACGGCGGCCGCGGTGTACTCGCCGATGCCGGGCAGCGACAGCAGCGTCTCGTGGTCGGAGGGCACCTCGCCGCCGTGCTCGTCGGTGATGGCGCGGGCGCAGGCGTGCAGGCGCAGCGCACGGCGCGGGTAGCCGAGCCGGCCCCAGTGGCGTACGGCCTCGCCTGGCTGCTCGGCGGCCAGCGCCTTGGGAGTGGGCCAGCGGTCCATCCACTCGTGCCAGATGGGCAGGACACGGACGACCGGGGTCTGCTGCAGCATGATCTCGCTGACCAGCACCCCCCACGGTGTCGCGTCGGGGGCGCGCCAGGGGAGGTCCCGGGCGTTGTCCTCGTACCAGTCCAGAACGGGGGTGTGCAGGAGGTTCGGCTCAACCACGCGGTCAAGCGTATTCGTAGATTAAGGCCGTCGGCGTGTCGTCACCCTACGTGGTCGCTCTCTCACCATCCTTGGCGTATGGACCCGGATACTGTGCGTGGCGACGGCGGTGACATCTACTGGCGGCGCCGGATGAGCGTACTGGTGGCAGTGCTCGTCGTGGTGGCCGTGGTGGCCTGGGCGTGCTCCAGTGGCGGCAGCGGGCCGGAGCGGGAGTCCCGTGCCCAGTCGTCACCGAGCGTCAGTGCCACGCCAGCCGTCGATCCGCTGCTCTCGGGCCTGCGTACGCTGGCCATGGGCACCGCGAGCCCGTCGCCCACGCCGACGGCCAGCCCCAAGCCGTCGCCGTCCGCCCGACCCAAGCGACCGGGTGAGCCGTGCGCGGACGAGGACCTCGTCCTCCACCTGCAGGGCGGCGGCAAGGAGCCGATCTACGCGGGCGGCGCGCGGCCGTCGTTCCTGGTGACGCTGGTCAACACGGGTCCGGTGATGTGCACGGCCGACGTGGGGCCGCGGGCCATGGAGGTCCGCATCACCTCGGGCTCCGACCGCATCTGGTCCACGGCCGACTGTGTGAGCGGCGAGGGCACCGACGTCGAGCAACTGCAGCGCGGCGTGCCGTACGTGCGCTCGCTGGAGTGGGACCGGCGGCGCTCCAGCTCCGACTGCCGCGCCACCCCGCCGTCCGCGCTGCCCGGCACGTACGTGGCCATGGTGCGGATGGGCAAGCTCCGCAGCCCGAAGGGCGTCTTCCACCTGCGCTGACCCTGGCTCACGCGCGGTCGTAGCGCGTCACCACCACGCCCTCATCGCAGACCCGCGACTCCGCGAACCGCAGCCCCAGCCGGTCGCCGCCGCGCGGGAACAGCGGCCGGCCGCCGCCCAGCACCACCGGGTGCACGGCGATGTGGTACTCGTCGATGAGCCCCAGCCGCGTCAGCTCTCCGGCCAGGCCCGAGCCGCCTGTCAGCAGCAGGTCGGCGCCTGGCTGCCGCTTGAGGTCGGTGATGCGTTCCGCCAGGTCGGTGCCGATCACTTCGGTGGCCCAGTCGTCGTGCTCGATGGTGGTCGAGGCGACGATCTTCGGGGTGCTGCGCCACAGGGGGGCGAACTTGAGGACGTGGGGGTGGTCGGACATCTTCTCGGCGTTCGGCCAGAAGGCGACCATGCCCTCCCAGACGCCCCGGCCGTACAGGAAGGTGTCGCTGCGCTCGCAGAGCGCCTCGGAGTAGGCCGAAAGCTCCTCGCCCATCATGGGCCAGTCGAACTCGCCGGCGGGGCCGTCGATGTGGCCGTCGATGGAGGTGTGCACCCAGAAGATGAGCTTGCGCATGGTGTCCGGTCCCTTCAGTGGTCGCTGTCGTGAAGGGGTCGGAGCGGATCGGCTGTTCTCGACATGCGGCGGGAAAAATGTTCCGGCCGGAGGGAGGCGTTCCGGCCTGCGGAAACGCGGGGGCGACGGGGTCAGACGTAGCGTTCGAGGATGGAGGACTCGGCGAGGCGGGAGAGGCCCTCGCGGACGCTGCGGGCGCGGGACTCGCCGACCCCGCCCACCGCCTGGAGGTCGTCGATGCTGGCCGCGAGCAGCTTCTGCAGGCTGCCGAAGTGGTTGACCAGCCGGTCGACGACCGTGGCGGGCAGCCTGGGCACCTTGGCGAGCAGGCGGAAGCCGCGCGGGCTGACCGGGCTTTCGAGCTGGTCGGCGCCGCTGTGGCCGAGCACGCGCGCCACCGCCGACAGGTCGAGCAGCTCGCCGGCCGACAGGTGGTCGAGGTCGTGCACGGCCTCCAGCAGGCGGCGCTGGCGGCGGCCGGCCGGGGCCGGGAGGTAGTCGCGGATGACCAGCTCGCGCTCGGAGTCGACGCCGGCCACCAGCTCGTCGAGCTGGAGCGAGAGCAGGCGGCCGTCCGTGCCGAGCTCGACGACGTAGCCCTTGATCTCGTCGGAGATGCGCCTGACCATCTCCAGGCGCTGCGCCACGGCGGCGACGTCGCGCACGGTCACCAGGTCTTCGATCTCCAGCGCCGACAGGGTGCCGGAGACCTCGTCGAGGCGGTGTTTGTAGCGCTCAAGGGTGGCCAGCGCCTGGTTGGCCTTGGACAGGATGGCCGCCGACTCTTCGAGGACGTAGCGGATGCCGTCGAGGTAAAGGGCGATGATCCGCATCGACTTGCTGATCGCGATGATCGGCAGGCCGGTCTGCCGGGCGACGCGCTGCGCGGTGCGGTGGCGGGTGCCCGACTCGTCGGTGGGGATCGAGGGGTCGGGGACGAGGTGGACCGCGGCCCGGACGATCTTGTCGTCGTCGCTCACCACGATGGCGCCGTCCATCTTCGCCAGCTCGCGCAGCCGGGTGGCCGAGAAGTCGACGTCGAGCTCGAAACCGCCGCTGCACAGCTCTTCGACGACACGGTTGTAGCCGAGCACGATCAGCCCGCCGGTCTGCCCGCGCAGGATGCGTTCGAGGCCGTCGCGCAGAGGTGTGCCCGGCGCAACAGCGGCCAGCGCTTCGCGACGGCGGTCGTCAAGACTCCTATCCACCTGACCCCCGTGTCGATCGGTCACCTCAGCTTAGCCGCGCTCAGGTGACGTGTGTGAGTGCGTCCCAGACGTTCTCCGCCTGCACCACCTCGAACCCGGGAGCGAACGCGACCGGCCCGACCGGCACCAGCGCGCGCTGGCCGCCGCGCCTGCGGCCGCCCTCTTCGAGCGATCCGGCGGGCACGAGGGCCCGCTTGAAGCCCAGCCTGGCGGCCTCGGTGAGCCGCCTGCGGACGTCTTTGACCGGACGCAGCTCGCCCGCGAGACCGACCTCGCCGAGCGCCACCAGACCGGCGGGCAGCGGCTTGTCGCCTGCCGCGCTCGCGACGGCCAGCATGACGGACAGATCGACGGCCGGATCGGCCAGCCGGATGCCGCCGACCGTGGCGGTGAAGACGTCGCAGCCGCCGAGCCTGGCGTTGAGCCGCCGCTCCAGCACGGCGAGGATCATCTGCACGCGGTAGGTGTCGAGGCCGGAGGACGTGCGGCGGGGCTGCTGGGCGTCGGTGCGCGCGACCAGCGCCTGCACCTCGGCGGGCAGCGGGCGGGTGCCCTCGACGGTGACGGTGACGCAGGTGCCGGGCACCGGCTCGCTGCGCCGGGAGACGAACAGCCCGCTCGGGTCGGTGATGCCCTCGATGCCGCGCTCGTGCAGGTCGAAGCAGCCGACCTCGTCGGTGGGGCCGAACCGGTTTTTGATCGCGCGGACCATGCGCAGCCGGGAGTGGCGGTCGCCCTCGAAGCTGAGCACCACGTCGACCAGGTGCTCAAGGGTGCGGGGGCCGGCGATGGAGCCCTCTTTGGTGACGTGGCCGACGATGAGCGTGGCCATGTTGCGCTCTTTGGCCAGCCGCACGAGGTTGGCGGCCACCTCGCGCACCTGCGTGACGCCGCCCGGCACGCCCGTGGTCTGGGTGGTGCCGATCGTCTGGACGGAGTCGACCACGAGCAGCTGCGGCTGCACCTTGTCGACGTGGGTGACCAGGGCCGCCAGCTCGGTCTCGGCGGCGAGATAGAGCTGGTCCTGGATCGCGCCGATGCGGTCGGCGCGCAGCCGCACCTGGGCGGCGGACTCCTCGCCCGTGACATAGAGGACGGTGGTGCGCTCGGCGATGCGGGCGGCGGCTTCGAGCAGCAGCGTGGACTTGCCGATGCCGGGCTCGCCCGCCAGCAGCACGACCGCGCCGGGCACCAGGCCGCCGCCGAGCACCCGGTCGAGCTCGCCCACGCCCGTGGTGCGCGCCGCCGCCACCTCGGCCTTGACCTGGCCGATCGGCAGGGCGGGAGCGCTGGTGGCGCCGGCCTGCACGACGGTGGCGCCGCGGGCGCCCTCTTCGTCGACCGTGCCCCACGCCTGGCACTCGCCGCACCTGCCCACCCACTTGGGGGTGCGCCAGCCGCACTCGGCACAGCGGTATCCGGGCTTCTGGGCTGTCTTGGCCATGAGGAGCAGGCTAGCGCCCGGGGGCGACAATCCCGCCCGTACGGATCAGGACAGGCCGAGCTCGGCCTCCAGCAGGCGCTTCGGCTTGGCGCCCACGATCTGCTTGACCGGCTCGCCGCCCTCGAACAGCAGCATCGTCGGCACGGCCAGCACGCCATAGCGGACCATGATCTCGGGGTTCTCGTCGGTGTTGAGCTTGCCGACCGTCAGCCCGTGCTCGGCCTCGATCTGCTCGAGTACGGGACCCACCATCCGGCACGGACCGCACCACTCGGCCCAGAACTCGACCAGCACCGGCTTGTCGTTCCTGAGCACCTGCTCCTCGTAGTTCTCGGTGGTCAGCTTGATCATCTTCATCCCCTCACGAAGCAACCTGGGCAGGACTGGGCGAGCTGGGCGGCCACCTCGGCGCGCCGGGCGAGCAGCACCCGGATCTCCTGGTCGATCTCGCTGAGCTTGCGCTCGTAGACCTCGACCGACTCGGCGCACGAGCCCCCTGAGCTGTGGCCACGGCGCAGGCAGTCGACGAACGGCCGCGTCTCCTCCAGCGTGAAGCCGATCTGGAGCAGCGCGCGGATCTCGGAGACGAGCCTGACGTCGTCCTCGGTGTAGGTCCGGTAGCCGTTGGACGCCCGCCGGGCGTGGAGCAGGCCGTTCTTCTCGTAGTAGCGGAGGGAGCGGGTGCTCACTCCGGTGCGTTCCGCCAGCTCACCGATGCGCATGCGGCCAGGCTAAACGTTGACATCGGCGTCAATGTCAAGCGCTCAGAAGAAGCGCCAGCGCAGCACGTTGGGGTAGGCCAGCTCAAGGCCGGGCGTCTCGGCGATGGCCTGCTCGGCCACCTCGGGGGCGAACTCGATGCGCAGCACCGCCTCCAGGTCGGCCCTGCGCTGGAAGACCATCCTGAGGTCGAGCGGCCTGCGCTGCCAGCCGTGACGGTCCCAGAACGCCTCGACCTCGCGGGCGGAGTAGGTCGGCACCGTACGCGAGAACCACCGCCCGAACGGCCCCCGCGTCGCGTCGAGGTCCACCACGAACGCGGCGCCGCCCCTGCGGACCACCCGCGACAGCTCGCGCAGCCCCGGCTCGCACCCCGGCCCGAAGAAGTACGCCCACCGCGCCATGGCGACGTCCACCCCGGCGTCGGGCAGCGGCAGGTCCTGGGCCGCTGCGGCGTGCACGGTCACGTTGGGCAGCCCTGAGCAGCGGCGGCGGGCAAGCGCGGCGAGGTCGCCGTGCGGCTCGACGCCGATCACCCGCGCCGCTTCCGCGGCCAGGATCGGCAGGTGGTAGCCGGTGCCGCAGCCGATGTCGAGCACGGTGGCGCCGGCCCAGGGACGCAGTGCGCGCATCGCGGCGTCGGCGGCGCCGTCGGGGTCGGCCGCGCGGTTCTCCAGCTCGTAGATCTGGGGCGTGTTCCAGATGTTGGGGCTGGGGATTGCGCCCTTCGCGATCCGTGGCATGCGTCCCACGCTAGGGCCTTTCTTGCACTCCACCGGACGGGGCAGAAGGGCCTGACGCGCCAGATCGGCTTCTCCGGCTTAGGCTGGCTACGTGGCTGATGTCATCCGCGTGCCCAATGCGAAGATCGCATTGTCCACTGCTTCGGTATATCCGGAACGCACTCCCGACGCGTTCGAGCTCGCCGCCCGCCTGGGCTATGACGGCGTGGAGATCATGGTCGGGGCCGATCCCGTGAGCCAGGACATCGACGTGATCGAGCGCCTGTCCGATCACTACGAGATCCCCGTCCTGGCCATCCACGCGCCCTGCCTGCTGGTCACGCAGCGGGTGTGGGGGCGCGACCCCTGGGCCAAGCTGGTCAAGGCACAGAAGGCGGCCGAACGGCTCGGCGCGTCGACGGTCGTGGTCCACCCGCCGTTCCGCTGGCAGCGCGACTACGCGCGCGACTTCGAGAACGGGCTGGCCAGGATGCGCGACGAGACCGACATCACGTTCGCGGTGGAGAACATGTTCCCGCTGCGTGCCAGGGGCAACGACGTGGTGCCTTACTCGCCTGACTGGAATCCCATCGACTACGACTTCCCCCAGGTCACGCTCGACCTGTCGCACACCGCCGTGTCCGGCTCCGACGCCATGGAGATGGCGACCAAGCTCGGCGACCGGCTCGCGCACCTGCACCTCGCCGACGGGCTCGGCGTGACCAACAAGGACGAGCACCTCGTGCCGGGCAGGGGCAACCAGCCGTGCGCGCCGATGCTGGAGCGGCTGGCCGGCAACGGCTACTCCGGGCTGGTGGTCCTCGAGATCAACACCAGGAAGGCCGCCAGCCGCACCGAGCGCATCGACGACCTGGCGGAGGGCCTGGCCTTCGCCCGGCTGCACCTGGCGGCGTCAACATGAGCGGGCCGCTCAAGGATCTGGCACGGACGTTCGACCGGGTGGCCGACGCCTACGACGAGGGGCGGCCCGGCTATCCCGACGAGGTCTACCGCGCGATGACGGAGGTGTCGGGCGTCGAGCTCGACGGCGCCACCACGGTCGACGTGGGGGCCGGCACCGGCATCATGACGCGGGCGCTGCGGGCGCGCGGCTCGCGGGTGATCGCGGTCGATCCCGGCGAGCCGATGCTGGGCCACCTGGTCGCCAAGGCGGCGGCCGAAGCCGGGCCGGAGGCCCGCCCGGCGCCCGGGGCGGACGGCGGGCGGAAGCCCGAGGCGCAGGCCGGCGTGAGCGGTGGGGCGAGGGTGCCGCTCGCGGCGGTGCTGGGTGACGGGAACGCGCTGCCGCTGACCGACGGCGTGGCCGACCTGGTGACGTACGCGCAGTCGTGGCACTGGCTCGACCCCGCGGTCTCCATCGCCGAGGCGCGGCGGGTGCTGCGCCCCGGCGGCGCGATCGTCGGCTGCTGGAACTTCAACCACGCCGCCCAGGCCGACTGGCTGGCCGCCTACGAGACCAGGCTGGCCGAGGAGGTGCCCACCTACTACGGCCCGGCGGTCGAGGAGTGGTCGGTGCCGCCGATCGCGTCGGCGTTCGAGGTGGTGGGGGAGCGCTGGATCCCGTGGACGCGGCTGGTCGGCATCGAGCACTTCCTGCTCGACCTGCGCTCCCACTCGTACATGGCGGCGCTGTCGCCGGAGCGGGCCGACGAGGTGGTGGGCCGGCGGCGGGCGGAGCTGCGGGCGGCGTTCCCCGAGGGCGTGCTGTCGGTGCCGATGCGGGTCTATCTGGCGGTGGGCCGGTGAGGCGCTGCCGGCCGGGCGGGGTGCCGCGATGACCAATCAGCGGCGGCGGCCGGGGCGCAGGCCGGGCTCGGCCGACACGCGCGGGGAGATCCTGGCGGCGGCGCGGAAGGTGTTCGCGGAGAAGGGGTTCGACAAGGCGACCGTACGCGGCATCGCGCGGGAGGCCGGCGTCGATCCCGCGCTCGTGCACCACTATTTCGCCACGAAGGAGGGCATGTTCGTGGCGGCCCTGCGGCTGCCGGTCACGCCGGAGGAGGTGATCCCGCTCCTGCTGGAGGGGCCGCGCGAGGAGATCGGGACGCGGCTGGTGCGCATGCTGCTGCGGGTGACGTCCGAGCCGGAGACGCGCGAGCCGATGGTGGCGCTGCTGCGCTCGGCGATGACCCACGAGCAGTCGGCCACGATGTTCCGCGAGTTCATCTCGAACGCGCTGCTCTACCAGGTGGCCGACCGGCTGGGGGTGCCGCATCTGCGGGTGGAGGCGGCCTTCGCGCAGATGTTCGGCGTGATCCTCGCTCGTTACGTGCTCAAGCTGGAGCCCCTGGCGAGTGCGAGTCACGATGAGCTGGTCGAGCTGCTGGGGCCGACGGTTCAGCGCTACTTCTGCGGGTAGAGCATTGTTCTAGAATGGGCGATGACCTTAGGGTATGTCGCGTGAGCCAGTAAAGTTACTCGTGGGTAGGATTGTGGCACATGCCTGCGCAGCGGGTGACCGTACGCTGACAGCCAACGTCGTCTGTGGGAGGACCCGTGCTCTGGGTAGCCGTCATCGGGCTCGTCATGACCGTCGCGGCGGTGGCCGTCGCCGGCCGGAGGGTGCTGTTCCTGTACAAGCTCGCGACCGTGGGCCCACCGGCGCCCGAGCGCACCGAGTACGCCAGGACCCACGTGGGCGACGAGATCAAGGCCCAGCTCGTCGAGGTGTTCGGGCAGAAGAAGCTGCTGAAGTGGACGCCGTCGGGCGTCGCGCACTTCTTCGTCATGTGGGCGTTCTTCATCCTGCTGACCGTCTACATCGAGGCGTACGGCGCGATCATCCAGGGCGCGATCACCGGCACTCCTGACTTCCACATCCCGCTCATCGGCACCTGGGCGGTGCTGGGCTTCCTCCAGGACTTCATCGCGGTGGCCTGCGTGCTCGGCCTGGTCGCCTTCGCGATCATCCGCGTGCGCAACTCGCCGAAGCAGCTCGGCCGCGGCTCGCGCTTCTCCGGCTCGCACCTGGGCGGCGCCTGGCTGGTCCTGTTCATGATCTTCAACATCATCTGGACCCTCTTCCTGGCCAGGGGCGCCGCCGCGGCCAACGGCAACCTGCCCTACTCCTCCGGCGCGTTCGTCTCGCTCGCGCTCGGTGACGTGCTGCCGCAGAGCGCGCTGCTGGAGGAGATCGCGCTGCTCCTGCACATCGGCTTCATGCTGGTGTTCCTGGTCATCGTGGTCAACTCCAAGCACCTGCACATCTTCACCGCCCCGCTCAACGTGCTGTTCTCCCGCCGCCCCGACGGGCTGGGCGGCGCGCCCGAGCTGCGCATCGACGGCAAGCCGGTCGACTTCGAGGACGAGGACCTCGACCCCGAGCGGCTCGGCCGCGGCAAGATCGCCGACACCACGTGGAAGGGCTTCCTCGACTTCTACTCCTGCACCGAGTGCGGTCGCTGCCAGTCGCAGTGCCCGGCGTGGAACACCGACAAGCCGCTGTCGCCGAAGATGCTCATCCTCGACCAGCGCGACCACGCCTTCGCGGTGGCCCCCTACCTGATGGCCGCCCAGAACGGCGTCGAGCACAAGGACACCGACGTGCTCGCGCTGCTGGAGAAGCCGCTGGTCGGCGAAGAGGGCGTCATCCACCCCGACGTGCTGTGGTCGTGCACCAACTGCGGCGCCTGCGTCGAGCAGTGCCCGGTGGACATCGAGCACATCGACCACATCCTCGACATGCGCCGCTACCAGGTGATGGTGGAGTCGTCGTTCCCGTCCGAGGCGGGGGTGATGGTGAAGAACCTGGAGAACAAGGGCAACCCGTGGGGCATGTCCGAGATGAAGCGGGCCGACTGGATCGGCGAGCTCGACTTCGAGGTCGAGGTCGTCGAGGACAAGATGCCCGAGGACGCCGAATACCTGTTCTGGGTGGGCTGCGCGGGCGCGCTGGAGGACCGGGCGAAGAAGACCACCAAGGCCGTGGCGGAGCTGCTGCACATCGCGGGCGTCAAGTTCGCGGTGCTCGGCCCGATGGAGGCGTGCTCCGGCGACCCGGCGCGGCGGCTGGGCATGGAATATGTGTTCAACGCGCTCGCCCAGCAGAACATCGAGACGCTCAACGAGGCGGGCGTCAAGAAGATCGTGGCCACCTGCCCCCACTGCTTCAACACGCTGGCCAACGAATATCCGCAGCTCGGCGGCACGTACGAGGTCGTGCACCACACCCAGCTGCTGGCCAAGCTGGTCGACGAGGGCCTGCTGACCCCGATCACCCCGATCGAGGAGAAGATCACCTACCACGACCCGTGCTTCCTCGGCCGCCACAACAAGGTCTACTCCCAGCCGCGCGACATCATGGCGAAGGTGCCCGGCGTGCAGACCCAGGAGATGCACCGTCACAAGGACCGGGGCTTCTGCTGCGGCGCCGGCGGCGCGCGGATGTGGATGGAGGAGCGCATCGGCAAGCGCATCAACACCGAGCGCGTGGACGAGGCGCTGACCACGAATCCCGACACGGTCTCGACCGCGTGCCCGTTCTGCATGGTGATGCTCGGTGACGCGATCAACGAGAAGAAGAACAACGGCGAGGCCAAGGAATCGCTGGAGGTCGTGGACGTCGCCCAGCTCCTGATCAAGTCCGTCAAGAGCGCGTCCTGACCGTAACATGTCGGACTCCTCCACATGTGATGTGGAGGAGTCGCATGTCATCGCATGTGACAGGAAGAAATCTGGCATCCACATAACGGGAAAATCACGGTAACCTCAACGTCGCATGGCTCTATTCGACGGGGAGGGGGCTCAGGATGGGCGTCGTCGTCACGGACGCCGAAGTCACCCTGGCCGACGTGTTCTCCCTGCGACTCGCCATCGACGAGCCACTGGGCGAAGGCACCGAACTCGTTCTCCGGCATCGCACCACGGGGGTGGAACGCGACGTGCTGCTCGGCACGCCAGGCGCGCGGGCTCGTGAGGCCACCCTGGCCGTCTCGCTGGAGCCGCTGCAGCTGACCGCCGGCCGGTGGGACGCCTACCTGCGCCACGAGGGCAGGCGCAGCAGGCTGCGCAGCGTCGATCCCGGCTTCTCGCTCGACCACCTCGACGCGTACGCGCTGTGCCGCCGCACCCTCGCCTACCGCTCCTACCGCACCCGCAACGGCTATCTGGCGCTGAAGATCTCCGAGGCCGAGCCGGTGGCCGAGGTGCGCTCGATCTGGTTCAGGGAGGGCCGCTTCGAGGTGATGGGGCTGCTGGCCTACACCGGCCTGGAGGACGACGACTCCCGCCACGAGGCGGTGCTGACCCTCGACCGCAGGCAGACCGGCGCCCGCCTGACGGCCACGGCGACCGTGCAGGGGGTGCGCTTCCACGCGGCCGTGTCGCTGGTGGACGTGCTCGCCGCCGACCCGGAGGGCGCGGCGGGCTCCGGCACGTGGGAGCCCGCGCTCCAGGTCGCCGACGTGCCCACGGCGCTGAGGCTCGGCTCGCGGCTCGACGACGTGGACGGCAAACGGCGCCGCCTGCACTACCCGTCGGCCAGGGTCGACGGGGTGCTCATCAAACCCTGCTACACCGCCGACGACGAGCTGCGGATCGAGGTCGGTGGATGAGGATCAGCCTGGTGCTCGCCTCCGCGTACGGCATGCGGGGAGATGTGCGCGCCATGCTGAACCTGGCCACCGCGCTGGCCGAACGCCATGACGTCGAGGTGATCAGCGTCAGGCGGCAGAAGGAGAAACCGTTCTTCCCCGTCAGTCCCAAGGTCGCCCTGCGCAGCGTCGTGGACGCCCGCCCCGGAGTGCGTCACCTGCTGCCACGGGGTCAGGTCCGCACGGAGGTCGCGCTCTGGCGGGTGCTGCGCAACCTCAGGTCCGACGTGCTGATCACCACCAGGCCGGGCATCGGCGTGCAGGCGGCCAGGCACGCGCCGCGCGAGACCATCAAGATCGCCCGTGAGTGGGGCAGGCCGGTCGTCCCAGGCCCCGTCAAGCGCTTCTATCCGCGACTGAGCGCCGTCGTGACGGCCACGGAGTCGGCGCAGGAGGAGTGGACGAGGCTGCTGGACGGCGGCCCCGCCGTGCACAGCGTGCTGGACGCGCTGCCGGGCGGCCCGTGGCCGCGCTCGCGGATGGACAACAGGATCGTGGCCGCAGGGGGCCGGTGGACGCCGGTGAAGGCGTACGACCGGCTGATCCGGGCGTTCGCGATCGTCGCCGACAAGCGGCCCGACTGGCGGCTGCGGCTCTACGGCGCGGGCCCCGAGGAGCGGCTGCTGCGCTCGCTGGTGCGCGAGCTCAACCTGCACAACCACGTCTACTTCATGGGCACCACCCCCGACCTCGCGGGCGAGTTCGCCAAGGCGTCGATCGTGGCCAGCACGGCGCGCAGCGAGGACCTCGGCATGGCGGTGCTGGAGGCGATGGGCTGCGGGGTGCCCGTGGTGGCCTACGAGGGCGCGAGGGGGCCCAGGGAGTTCGTGGCGACGGGCTACAACGGGGTGCTGGTGCCCGAGGGCGACCCGCCGATGTTCGCGGCGGCGCTGCTGGCGCTGATCGACGACGAGCGCCGGCGGCGGTCGCTCGCGGCGGGCGCGCGCGACACGGCGCTGCGGCACTCGGCCGACGAGGTCGTCGAGCAGTGGGAGAAGCTCATCGCGGGACTGCGCTAGCACCCCGGGGTGATACCTCTTACGGGTACCGTAGAAGCATGCATGGGTACAGCGGAGACAAGCAGGCATATCTCACGCGCCTACGGCGGATCGAGGGGCAGATCAGGGGCCTGCAGCGCATGGTCGACGACGACGCTTACTGCATCGACGTGCTGACCCAGGTCTCCGCGGCGACCAGGGCCCTGCAGGCGGTGGCGCTGGGGCTGCTGGAGGAGCACATCTCCCACTGCGTGGCCGACGCCATCAACACCGGCGGGCCCGAGGCCGAGGCGAAGGTCAAGGAGGCGTCGGCGGCCATCGCGCGGCTCGTCCGGTCGTGACCCAGGAGCGCCGGACACGGCTCGTGCGGTCGTGACGCGAGCCCTCGCGCAGTCGTAAGAAGATCGCGGGGACTCATCCGTGAGGTGGATAGTCCAGCGATGGATTGACTAGTTATGTGAAACCCCGGAAACCGGTGTTCCCGACCCCATTGGGCCGGGAACTAGGTCCCCGGGGCTAGTAATCGTGTTGCTTCTTCAGCGGCTCGCCGAAGTCCGCAATCCGAGCGCGTCGTCGAGTTCGTCCAAGGTCAGCCGCCGCTCGCTGACAGCCACGGCCGTGAGCACCTCGGCGTAGAGCGCAATCTCGTCCAACGCGACACGGTCGTGGACCCGAGAGTCCAGGTCGTCGTGCCCCACCGCGTCGTCCTTCCTTCCGCAGCCCACACCCTCTACGAGGTTACGGCGCGGGCCCTTCCGGCGACATGGCCCATCGGAGTCATTCCTTTCGTCGCCTCGGGGCCCCCAGGAGGATCATTTCCCGAACCCGAGATCACAATTCAGCTAAATGCCTGTTATCGGAAGTGTTAGAACGATAGAGCCGAGGTAAGGTGGAAATAGCGGTATTAGTGGTTTACGTGTGACCTGTGTGGTGATGGTCGTCGCGTTCATGGACGATCCTGCGCACCAGCGCCGTCTGACCCGCCAGCCCGCGCTCGGGCATCTTGGCCCCCGTCAGCCGCTCCCACGCCTGCCCCGTCGCGTACGCGGCCCCCAGCACCGCCGCCGCGCTCGCCCGGTCGGGCGGCGCCACCTCCAGCACCGGCGCGGGCGCCACCGACACGCCGCCGCGCACCGGGAAGCCCTCCGGCTCGGTCGCCTCGCCGGCCGAGGTGCCCGTCAGGCCCGCGCGGCGCAGCTCCTCGTACGCCATCCGCAGCCGGTGATCCAGCCGCCCCGGCAGCGCGCCCTTTGAGTCGGACAGGTCGGCCAGGAACGCGGCCGCCGCCTCCCGGGGGTCGGGCATGAAGGAAAGGGCGTCCACGAGGTCGTACAGGGCGTGGGAGAAGTGCTCGTCGAGGTCGTTCTCGACCAGCAGCGCCCGGCACAGCCGGGCCGGGCAGCGCTCCAGCCACGCCTGCCGCAGCGCGGCGTCGTCGTCGTACGGTTCGCCGATCTCGGCCTGGCGCAGCATCGGTTCCACCATCGTGAGCAGCGCCAGCGCGCGCGGCCTGAACCGGGTGTCGAGCAGCAGGATCTGCGCGGCGTCCGCCATGACGGCGGCCAGCCTGAGCGCCGCGCGCGGCCGTCCTGCCCGCAGCCGCTCGGCCACCAGCGTGGCGAGGTCGAGCAGCGGCGGCGCGGGCAGCCAGCGCACCCACTCGTCACCGGGCAGCGGGCGGCACAGGTATTCGCCGAAGACCGTGATCAGCCGCTCGTTGCCGTCGAAGGCGGGCGCGTACGCGCACCACATGACCGTGCCCCACACGGCTGCGACCGTGCTCGGCACGTCGGAGGCGAAGATCTCGCCGAAGGCCGTCAGCGGGTAGTCGAGCTCGGACTTGGTGCCGGAGGCGCGGACGAGCCGCCTGACCTGCTCGGTGAGGCCCTCGGGCACGTCGGGGCCGATGAACGACTGCGTGGAGCCGGGCTCGGCGTGGAAGTCGTAGCCGTGCGGCACCACGGCGTCGGGCAGCACCGCGGCGGTATGGCCGACCCTGCGGGCGCGCAGCCGCCGGGGCGGCGGCGCGAGGAGCCAGCGGCCGTCGGCGGGGTCGTGCAGGTGCCAGCGCGCGTGCGCGCCGAACAGCCACCGGTCGCCGTCGGGCGTCACCAGAATCCTGGCCGCGAGGACGTGGGCGCGATCGGGGACGGACAGACCCTGCCAGCGCGGGTCCGCGACCATCGCGCGGACCTCCGCCTCCGTGGCGGTGAACGCATCCCAGGGTGGCACGGCGGTCATCGTACTGGGGGAACGTGGATCATCCATTGGCATTTCACGGCAGAATGGCCGCTATGAGGGCGAAGGTTGCGGGTTTTGTGGCGGTCGTCAGCGTGCTCTCCAGCTGCGGTACGGAGGCGCCGGCGCAGCCGACGCTCTCAGGGCCGGGAGTTCTCACGCTACAGAACGCCACCGCGCCGGCGCCCGGCGGGGAGGTGGGCGGCGCGTCGGCCGAGTTCGACGACGCGGCCGACCTGACCATGTGGACCAAGCTGAGCGACGCCGAGAAGGACGTCGACAGGATCGCCAAGCTCGACGTGAACAAGACCGTGAAGGGCTCGATGTACCTGGAGCCCAAGACCTCCGCCTGGTTCGACGGCTTCCGCGGCCCCTTCGTCTATCAGGAGCTGGCGGGCGACATCGTCATGCACGCCAAGGTCAAGGTCAGCGGCAAGAGCGGCGGGCGGCCGAAGCGGCTGTTCTCGCTCGGCGGGCTGATGGCCAGGCAGCCCGGCTCGTACGCCAAGCCCAACTGGGTGTCGGTGACCACCGGCACCGGCGAGAAGAGCGGCCAGGTCGAGGTGAAGTACACCCAGGACGGCAGCTCCAAGCCGAAGGAGCTGGCCGTCAAGGACGGCTGGGTCGAGCTGGTGCTCGGCCGGGTCGGCCGGGTGTTCGTCGCCCTCTACAAGGAGGAGGGCGGCGCGTGGAAGGTGGGTCAGCGCTGGCCCTCGGCGCTGCCCGACGTGCTGCAGTGGGGGGTGACGGCCTACAGCGACTGGGACAGCTACAGCACGCTCAAGCAGGACCCCGCCAAGGGCAACGCCAAGCAGGTCAAGGGCACGCCCGACCTCAAGCTCAGCGTCGACTTCGTCCGCTTCCTGCGGCCCGAGCTGCCGGAGTACGCCGACCCGCTCAACGAGGCGTCGGTCTCGGACGAGGTGCTGGTCAAAGTGATGACGCCTGCCGGTGCCTGATCGCCTTGGCCTGGTAGTTGTCGGGAGTACGGGCGAAGGAGGCGCGGTCGTCGTCGGTCAGCTCGCGCACGATCTTGCCGGGCACGCCGGCGACCAGCACCCCCGACGGGATCTTCTTGCCGGGGCCCACCAGCGCTCCTGCCGCCACCAGCGTGCCCGCGCCGATCCTGGCGCCGCCGAGGACGATCGCGCCGATGCCGATCAGCGCGCCGCGCTCGACGTGCGCGCCGTGCACCATGGCCTTATGGCCAAGGCTCACCCGGTCTTCGAGTATCGCCGGCTCGCCGGGGTCGGAATGCAGGCACGACAGGTCCTGTACGTTGCACTCCTCGCCGATCTCGATCCGCTCGTCGTCCCCTCGGAGAACGGAGCCGTACCAGATGCTGGACGCCCGGCCGATGCGTACGCGGCCGACCACGACGGCGCCGGGCGCGATGTACGCATCGGGATGTATGTCCGGGGTCGCGCCGTCATCCAACGCTGCTATGTACATTCGAGGCATCTTATTTCCTGGTCGGGGTATGGCGTTCGGGTTGCGGACGTGGGCCGATGGCAGGAAAGTCGTTTCCTGACGTCTCGTCGCCAGACCCTCACAACCCGCAGTTTTCCCCCGCCTCACGCAAACCCTTAGGTAACCCCCATGATGAACCAGCACGAGAACTTTCCCGATCTGATGCAAGAGGACACCTTCGAGGTCGTCATGCGCGGCTACAACCGCCGCCAGGTCCACGACTACATGATGCGCACCCGTAACCAGATACGGGATCTCGAGGAGCGGCTGGCGCGGGCCATCGAGCAGGCGGAACAGGGCCGGATCGAGCTGGCCGAGGCTCGGCGGCGGATGGTCGAGACCCCGCAGAGCTATGAGGACCTGAGCCCGCGGCTCGCGCAGATCCTCCGGCTCGGAGAGGAGGAGGCCCAGGCCAAGCGGGAGGACGCCGAGGCCGAGGCCACCCGGGTGCGCGAGGAGGCCAAGACCGAGTCCGACCGGCTGGTCACCACCTCACGCGAGACCGCCGACAAGATCCTCACCTCCGCCCAGGCCGAGGCGGAGCGCCGGGTGAGCGAGGCGACCCAGGCCGCCGAGCGCATGCTGGCGCAGGCGGGCAGCGACGCCGAGGAGCAGCTGACCGCGGCCCGTACGGAGTCGGAGGAGACGCTGACCGGCGCGCGGGCCGAGGCCGAGCGGCTGGTCACCACCGCCCGCGAGGAGTCCGAGCAGCTTCTCGCCTCGGCCCAGGCGCAGGCCGAGCAGATCGTGTCGGGCGCGCGGGCCGAGGCCGACGCGTTGCTGACCGCCGCCCAGCAGCGGGCGGCCTCGATCGACGAGCAGGCGGGCCGCCGGGTCGACTACCTGAGCAACACGCACACGGAGGTCGTGCGGCGGCTCACCGAGATCAGCTCGGTGCTCGGCGACCTCATGCAGGCCGAGTCGAACGCCGGGCCGCTGGTGCCGGAGGCCCAGGCCCCCACAACGGCTCCCACAGCGGCTTCCACTGGGGCTCCCGCCGGGGCCCCCGCGCCCGCGCAGGAGCATGGGGACCCGGAGCTCACGCAGGACGTCAGGAGCCAGCAGGACCCGGAGCTCACGCAGGACGTCGAGGTCCCGCAGGACGACGTGCGGGTCATCGTCGAGGACGAGACGGAGCCGGCCGTCAAGGAAGAGCCCAAGGACGTCTCGGACGACACGGACGTGCACATCGTGCGCGTGCCCGACTCCAGGGCGCGCAACTAGGCCGCTGGGAGCGGAAGCCCCCGCCCCCGATAGGGTCGGAGGCTTCCGCGTTCGTGGCCCCTCCTGATTTGGGGGCCCGGTACCGGGGCCGCCGAGACGCTGGACCCGGCACCGGGCTGCTCGTGTGCGCGAGGTGGCGTGACGCTCCGCCGTCTCGCGTCATGGAGGTGCGGGGCCGGCCCCCCAGACCTCTTGCTCGCCGGCCCGCCTCTCCTGATCCCTGAGCTGCTCGCGCAGCCCTTCCGGGTCGTCCGCGTCGATGGTCATCGCACATCCGGCCTCGCGCTGCGCCGCGCTCAGCGGATGGTGTCTCGTGGCCCACCAGCGGCCCGCGTCGCTCCGCCAGATGGTCCAGTGGGGGTGCTCCCGGGCGATCTCGGCGAGATGCCGATCAAAGGACATCGCTGTCCACCTTCCCGGGCCCCAGGCGAGGTTCCATCTCTTAAGAAGATGCGCCACCTCTCTAGAGAATTCAATGATCGCGAGGGACAGGTCAACCTATCGCTTGACAGATCGCCTTGAATCAGGCGTCGAAGTCGTACTGAAGTACATACGCGGCCGAGTCCAGGATCATCTCGTTGAGCTCGATGGGCAGCCCGCCCGACGTGTACGCGGTCCGCGCGATCACGATGACCGGCGTGCCGCCCGGCAGGTCGAGCAGGCCGCTCTCGCGGGGCTGGGGCATGCGGGCGCGTACCTCCTCGGTGAAGTGGGCGGGGGGCAGGCCGAGGTCGCCGAGCCTGGCGTAGACGCCGCCGGGCCCGGTGTCGGCGCGGGTGATCGCACTGCCCTCGACCAGGTGGGCGGGGAAGTAGGAGGTGGCCAGCTGCACGGGCCTGGCGTCCACCGAGTAGCGCCGCCTGCGCACCCACACCTGGTCGCTGTCCAGCACGGCGGAGACCTCCTCCGCGGCGCGTTCCAACGCCACCTCCACCCCGTCCACGGTGAACGGTCGCCCGCGTGCGTCCGCGTCCCAGATGGCCCGGCCCTGACCCCACTGCTCCCGCGACAGGCGGCGTGCGCCGTGCCTGCGGATCGGTTTGAACAGCCGCACGTAAACCCCCGAACCTCGTTTGGGCACCGCCAGACCTTCGTTGATCAGTACGGCAAGCGCCTGCCTGGCGGTGGCTCGTGCGATTGCGTAATCGGCCATCAGTGCGTTCTCGCCCGGTAGTCGGTCCCCGTCGCGCAGTTCGCCGGCAAGAATCCGGGCGCGGAGACCGTCGGCGATGCGTCGATAGATAGGGGGCTCGTGGGGTACCGGGGATTCAGACAACTTTGATCACCCTCTGTCACCAACCAGGTTGTGGCGTCTCCAGAGAACTTGCCCCGTCTTGTCCACGATCGCACAGATGCAAGCGATGGTCGCGGGCGGATTTTGAGCGGATCGTGCCCGAGTGGTGAATTCCGCAGCGTTTTAGCAGACCGTTACCGTGGAACGGTCCCGGCCGGTATTCGATCGGCCCACCAGCGGCGAGTAACCAAAGAGAAGATCGCGGCGCCGGTCGCGTTGAGGATGACGTCGTCCACGGAGGAGAAGCGGCCGAGCCGAAGCGCGTACTGGAGCACTTCGACCATGACCGAAAAGGTCGCCGCGAGGGCCGCAACCCTGGCCGTGGAGGACATCGCGCGGCTGCGTACGGGCAGTAGCGCGCCCAGTGCGGCGAAGGCCAGCAGATTGCCCCCGACCTGCACGAACACCTCGTCCCATGGCGCGCCGGCCAGGTCGGCGAGGTCGCTGAACGGCACCAGCGCCACGCCGCTCGCGCCGCTTGCGGGGGTGAGGATCATCCCTATCCATGGAGCGGTCCCCACGGCGATGCCGACGTCGGCGATCGAGACGCGCAGGGGCGCGGGGTGGCCGGCGCGGACGCGATGGCGGGCGAGCAGCACGATTGCTAGCAAGGCGAGGGGAAGTGCAATAGTGCCAGCAATAATGACATTTCCCCACAATTCCCACGTCCGCGCCATTTGACCATGATGGCGATGATCTAGGGGTACCGGAAGATGTCCATTCGGACAGGTCTCACCGGACGGGCAGCTGCCGATCGAGGAAGTCGAGCGCCACCGCCCATGCACGCTCCGCAGCCTCGGGATGGTGGAACATCGGCGCCTCGCTGTTGTGGAAGGCGTGCCCCGCCTCCTCCTCGATGTGCATCACCACGTTCGGGCGCGACCGCGCCGCCTCCTCCACCACGGCCACCCGGTCACGCGAGATGAACGGATCGGCACCGCCGAACACCAGTAGCAGTGGCGCGTCGATCCGCTCCATCAGCCCGGTCGACTCCGGCACGGCCGAGCCGTAAAAGGACAGCACCGCCGCCAGGCCGACCTTGGTGGCCAGCATGAACGCGACCGTGCCGCCGAGGCAGAAGCCCAGCGCGCCGACCCCGCCGCGCACCTCGGGCATGGCGCGCAGATGCGCCACCGTGAGCGCGCAGTCGGCCACCCCCTGCGGCAGGTCGAAGTCGCGGGCCAGCTCGATCGACGCCGCCGTGCCCTCCTCCGTGTGCTCGCCGCGCCAGTGCGGCCTGATGCGCCAGAACAGGTCGGGAGCGGCCACCACGTAACCCCTGGAGGCCAGCTCGCCGGCGACCTTCTCGATGTAGGGGCCGACGCCGTAGATCTCCTGGATGAGCAGGATGCCGGGCCCGCTGCCGGTCTCCGGCAGCCAGGTCCGTACGTCGAAGGTGCCGTCGTGGGCGGTGATCCGATCGGTGCGGGTCTGCATGTTCACCAGCATCGCGCATGGCGCCCGCCGCGATCCGGCGAGACGATGCGATCGGTGGGTCCGTGTCGTCCGCGTACCCGATCCCTACCGGAGAGCGAGGGAGAGATGAGGAGAGTGTGGTGCTGACCCATTTCATCGGTGGCGGACCGGTGGCCGCGGGCCTGGGCTTCCCCGTCCACGACCCCGTCACCGGCACCGTGGTCAGGCACGTCCACGAGGCCGACCCCGAGGTGGTCGACCGGGCGGTACGCGCGGCAAGGGAGGCTTCGCGCGACTGGGCGGCGATGCCCGTCGGTGAGCGGGCCGGGTGGATGCGCCGCCTGGCCGAGGGCATCGAGGAGCGCTTCGACGACCTGGTGGCGGCCGAGGTCGCCGACACCGGCAACCCGCTCGACCAGACCCGTACGCTCGACGTCCCGCGCGGCATCGCCAACTTCCGCGCCTTCGCCGAGATGGCCGCCCAGCGCCCCGAGGACGCCTTCCACCTGTCCGGCACCTTCAGCTACACCGTGCGCAGGCCGCTCGGCGTGGTCGCCGCGATCATCCCGTGGAACCTGCCGTTCCTGCTCATGACCTGGAAGCTCGCGCCCGCCCTCGTCTCCGGCAACACCGTGGTCGTCAAGCCGTCGGAGCACACGCCGGGCTCGGCGGCGATCTTCGCGGAGATCTGCGCCGCCGCGGGCCTGCCGCCCGGCGTGGTGAACATCATCTTCGGCCACGGGCCGGCGGGCCAGCTCCTGGTCGAGCACCCGGACGTGAACGCGGTGACGTTCACCGGCTCCACCAGGACCGGCTCGGCGATCATGCGGACCGCGGCCCAGCGGGTCAAGCCGATCTCGTTCGAGCTGGGCGGCAAGAACGCCGGGCTGGTCTTCGAGGACTGCGACCTCGACAGGGCCGTCGAGGGCACGGTGAGGTCGGTTTTCACCAACGGCGGCCAGGTCTGCCTGTGCACCGAGCGCGTGTACGTCCAGCGCTCGATCTTCGAGGAGTTCTGCGCCCGCCTGGCCGCCCGCGCCCAGGAGGTCGAGCCGCAGCCGATGATCTCCGCCGCGCACCGCGACAAAGTGCTGTCCTACTACGCCCTGGCCCGCTCGGAGGGAGCCAAGGTGCTGACGGGCGGCGGCGTGCCGGTGTTCGGCGACCACCGCGACGGCGGTTATTTCGTCGAACCGACGGTAGTGGCAGGCTTGTCGGAATGGTCGAGGTTCAACCGGGAGGAGATCTTCGGTCCCGTGTGTCACGTCGCGCCCTTCGACAGCGAGGCCGAGGCGATCGACCTGGCCAACTCCAGCGAGTACGGCCTGGCCGCCACGGTCTGGACGGACGGCCTGGACCGCGCGCACCGCGTCGCCCAGTGCCTTGAGGCCGGGCTGGTCTGGGTCAACACCTGGTACGTACGCGACCTGCGGACCCCGTTCGGCGGCGCGAAGCTGTCGGGCATCGGCAGGGAGGGCGGCACCCGGTCACTCGACTTCTACTCAGAACCCACCACGATCACCATCAAACTGGAGCAGCCCGATGCATGACGAATGGTCCCAGGCAGTGGACGCGCACGCCCAGGCGGCCGACCGGCTGGCGGAGGCGGCGCGTACGGGCAAGCCCTGCGCACCGATCAGGGACCTGGTCAGCACGCAGGCCGACGGGTACGCCGTCCAGGAGATCCACACCAGGCGGGCGCTCGGCGCGGGCCGCCGGCTGGTCGGCAGGAAGATCGGCGTCACCAACCGGGTGCTCCAGGAGCGCTTCGGGATCGACCAGCCCGACTTCGGCATGTTGTTCGCCGACACGTCCTACTGCGACGGGCTGCCGATCCCGTACGAGCGGTTCCTGCAGCCGCGCGCCGAGGCAGAGGTGGCGCTGGTGCTCGGCGCCGACCTGACCGGCGGTCCTTTCACCGTGGCCGACGTGATCAGGGCGGTGGACTTCGCGCTGCCCGCGATCGAGATCGCCGACTCCCGGATCGCCGACTGGGACATCACCCTGGCCGACACCATCGCCGACAACGCCTCGGCGGGTGCGTTCGTGCTGGGCGGCACGCCGGTCCCGCTGAGCGGGCTCGACCTGCGGGCGGCCGGGATGACGATGACGCGCGGCGGCACGGAGGTCTCGACCGGCTCCGGCGAGCTGTGCCTCGGCCACCCGCTCAACGCCGCCGTCTGGCTGGCCACCCGGCTCGGCCGCACCGAGTTCGCGCTGCGGGCCGGCGACGTGGTGCTGACCGGCGCGCTCGGCCCGATCGTGCCGGTCGAGCCGGGCGACGTGTTCGAGGCGAGCATCGAGGGGCTCGGCTCGGTACGGGCGGTGTTCGGCAAGTGAGACCGCCGCCCAAGGCCATCCGGGTGCCCGGCAAGGCCATGCCACGAGGCCGGTTCCCGCACGTCAAGCGGGCCGGCGACTTCCTGTACGTGTCGGGTACGAGCTGCCGCAGGCCCGACGACAGCTTCGTCGGCGTCGAGGTGGACAGGTACGGCGCCACCAGCCTCGACATCCGCGCCCAGACCAGGGCGGTCATCGAGAACGTCGGCGACATCCTGAAGGCCGCGGGCGGGTCGCTGGCCGACCTGGTGCAGATCACCACGTACTTGGTCAACATGAACGACTTCAAGGGCTACAACGAGGTCTACGCCGAGTTCTTCGACGAGGAGGGGCCCACCAGGACGACGGTCGCGGTGCACCAGCTCCCGCATCCCCACCTGCTGATCGAGATGCAGGCGGTGGCCTACCACCCCCAGGAGCGGGCGTGAGCTGAAGGGAGCCTCCCCATGCGCGTCCCTGTGCTGGGGCTGCCGGTGGCCGGTTTCCTGGTGCTCATGGCGGCCGGCTGCGGCGGCGCGGTGCCGCCGCCCGACGGTGACGAGCGGCCGGTCGAGGTCGGCGCGATCATCACGCAGACCGGCGTGTACGCGGCGCTCGGCGACGAGATGGAGACCGCCATGCGCCTCTATCTGGACGAGCACGGCGGGCGTCTGGGCGGGCGGCCCGCCCGGCTGGTCGTGGCCGACGACGCGGGCAGCCCCGACCGGGCCAGGCAGGAGGCCAGGCGGCTGATCGAGGACGGCGCCGACGTCCTCACCGGCCTGGTCTCCTCACCGGTCGCGGTGGCGGTCGCCGACGAAGCAGGTGAGGCGACGGGTCCCGTGCCGGTGGTCGTGGCGAACGCCGGCGCCGACGAGCTGACCGGCCCGCACGTCTTCCGCGTCTCCTACACCAACCACGAGCACGGCCGCGCGGCCGGCCGGTACGCCGCCGAGCGGTACGCGGGCCGGGCCGTGGTGCTCATGGCCTCCGACTACCAGGCCGGCGTCGAGACACTCAGGGGCTTCACGGCGGGCTACGGCGCCGAGCCGCTGGCCCGCGTCATGACGCCGCCCGGCACGGTCACCGGCTTCGAGGAGCACTTCGCCCGCGTCCCGGCGGAGGCCGAGCTGCTGTTCGCCTTCTACGCGGGCGGCGAGGCGGTGGCGTTCGCGCGGGCGTACAAGCAGCTCGGGTACGACGCCAAGGTGCCGCTGCTGGCCTGCATGAACCTGACCGACGAGGACGTGCTGCGCGCGATCGGCCCGGATGCCGAGGGCATCACGAGCGTCGGCATGTACGCCCCCAGCCTCGGCAACCCGGACAACGCCGCCTTCGTCGCCCGCTGGCGGGCCAGGACGGGACGGAACCCGTCGGCGGTGGCGCTGCAGGGCTGGGACGCGATGCGGGTCGTCGACGCCGCGCTGGCGAGGGGCGGCGACCTGGCGCGGCGGCTGGGGGAGTTGGGCGAGCTGGCGGGGCCGCGCGGCCCGTTCCGGCTGAACGATCAGCACGATCCGGTGCAGAACTGGTACGCCCGCAAGTATCAGAATGGGGTGAACAGCGTCATAGCCACCATTCCGCCATGAATTAGGAGCGACCGTTGGATCGCGACCAGTGCCTCGCCCTCGACGCGCAGGACCCGCTGCGGGCCTTCAAGGACGAGTTCGTCCTGCCGGAAGGCGTGATCTACCTCGTCGGCAACTCGCTGGGCGCGCTGCCGCGCCGTACGGCGGAGCGGATGCGGCGCACGGTCGAGGAGGAGTGGGGTGAGCAGCTCGTCGGCGGCTGGAACCACGCCGGCTGGTACGAGCAGCCGCTCACCGTCGGCGACCGCCTGGCCCCGCTCATCGGCGCGGGCCCCGGCCAGGTCGTGGTGGGCAACACCACCTCGATCGCGATCTTCCAGGCGGTGGCGACCGCGCTGCGGCTGCGTCCCGAGCGCCGGGTGATCGTCTCCGACGCCGCGAACTTCCCCACCGACCACTACATGGTGCAGGGGCTGGCCGGGCTGCTCGGCGGCTACGAGGTGCGCGACCTCGCCGAGGGGCGCTTCGACGACGCGGCCGTGGTGCTGCTGTCGGAAGTGGACTACCGGACGGGCGCGCGCCAGGACGTGCCCGCGGTGACCGCCGCCGCCCACGCCGCGGGGGCGCTCATCGTGTGGGACCTGTGCCACAGCGTGGGCGCGATGGAGGTGGACGTCTCGGACGCGGACTTCGCGGTCGGATGCACGTACAAGTATCTGAGCGCGGGGCCCGGCGCGCCCGCCTTCCTCTACGTCAACCCACGCCACCAGGCCACGGCCGAGAACGTGCTGTCCGGCTGGCACGGGCACGCCGCGCCGTTCGCGTTCGAGACCGATTTCCGACCGGCCGACGGCATGCGCAGGTTCGTGGTGAGCACCCCGCACGTGCTCTCGCTCGCGGCACTCGACGCGGCGCTCGACATCTGGGAACGCGTGCCGATGGCGCAGGTCAGGGCCAAGAGCATGGCGCTCACCTCGCTCTTCGTGGACCTCGTCGGCGACCGGCTGGAGCTGGCCTCGCCCGCCGACCCGGCCGCCCGCGGCAGCCAGATCAGCCTGCGCCACCCCGAGGGCTATCCGGTGATGCGGGCGCTGATCGACCGCGGCGTGCACGGGGACTTCCGCGCGCCCGACACGCTCAGGTTCGGCTTCGCGCCGCTCTACCTCGGCTACACCGACGTCCACGACGCCGCGGCGACCCTGCTGGAGGTGCTGGACAAGGAGCTGTGGCGCGACGAGAAGTACGCCGTCCGCCTCGCCGTCACCTGACCGCGCGCCACGCGCCCACCGGCGCCATGGGCGGCCACGGGCGGCCACGGGCGGGCACTGGCGGGCAACGGGCGGGCGGCGGGCCCTCAGCGCGCGTCGAGCTCCTTGACCGCGCGCTTGGGCGCGACCGCGCGGTAGCTCTCCTCCACCCAGTCGAGCAGCACGTCGGTCGCGGGCAGCTCCGACAGGAACGGCACCGTCACCCAGCCCGCCTTGCCCAGCCCGTGGCCGCTCGGCTGCGCGCCCTCGACGCTCAGCGCGTGGCCATGGGCCTCGGACAGCAGCTTGACGGTGAACGTGGGGGCCCACCGGCCGGTCGGCTCGTCGGAGCCGAGGAAGACGAAGATCTTCTTGTTCACCTTGACGACGGTGTCGCCCCAGGGGTGGTCCTCGCGGGCCTCCGGCAGGCCCAGCGCGAACGCCAGCAGCTCTTCCCGCACGTCGTGCCAGTCGCTCATAGCCTCCGACCCTAACCGGCCCGGCGGAATTCTTCGAGCTTGTGTTCGATGGCGTCCCTGATGCGGTCGCGGGCCTCCATCCGGGGCACGCCCGCCATCAGCAGCTTGTCGTAGTCGGTGTCGAGATGCCGGATGGAGGCGATCACGGCGAGCGTGATGGCGTCCTCGTCGAGCGCCCTGGCCGCCGCCGACCTGCCCACCCGGCCGCTGCCGCGCTGGCCGGCGTGCTCGGCGATCTCGCGGGCGCGCGGCTCGGGGCAGCCGGGAAACAACCGGGCGATCTCGGCCGCCATCATGGCCTGGAACTCGACGTCCTGCTCGGCCCTGCGGACGCGGTCGCGCTCGCGGCGGCGCAGGCGTACCTCCTCGTCGGCCAGGCAGCGCTCCTCGGCGGCGGCCAGCGCGGCCTCCTCCACCAGCAGGCCCTGGCGCTGGTAGACCTTGCGCCGCCGGTTGTACTGGACGACGACCGCCGACAGGCCGCTCTCCTGCTTGGCGCGGCGGCTGAGCGCCGCGTTCCCGGCCGGTAGGAACACCAGGTGGTCGAGGTCGGCGCAGGTCAGGCAGTGGGGCTCGTCGTCCTCCATGATCAGGTAAGGGCCGGTGCCGCGGCAGGACGCGCACGTGAACGGCTCAAGCGGCGCCACCACCACCAGGTCGGGCGCCTTGCTCTGCGCCTCGGTGAGCCGGCGCACCCTGGCCTCGCTCAGGTCGGGCGACAACCAGTGCACGCGGAACGGGCTCTGGTCGGGACCTGTGGTGAAGCGCAGCTCGCGGCGGTCACGGGTGCCCGCGACGTAGGGGGTCTCGACCGGCCGCAGGCCCTTGGCCAGCGCCCAGTCGCGCAGCAGGGCCGCCGTGGTGAGCAGCCGCTCCTCGTCCACCGCGGCCAGCTCCGCCAGCGTGCCGGCCCTGCCCTGCCGCCAGACGTCCACGTGCCGGGTGTGCAGCCAGCGCAGCCCCGTCACCACGTCGAGGAACGTCACGTACTTGCGGGTGGTCAGCGCGATCTCGGCTGCCTGCGCGACCCGGCGGGCCAGGTTGGGCTTGGACATCCTCCAAGTTTGTCGTGTGATGGCGCGGCACGAAGCTTTCCTTGGGCCGGTTACGGCAAGTAACTCCTTCGGATCCGGGCCCCGAAGGAGAAGAAGTGCGTCTGTTCTGGCCTGCCCTGCTCGTGCTCGCCACCTCGTGCGGGCTGACGGACGAGGGCACGCAACCCGTCGTGTCCGGACCGTTCGGCAGCCGGCCGATCGTCACCATCCCCAAGGGCAAGCCGGGCAGGACGCCGCAGATCACGGTGCTCTCGACGGGCAGCGGGCGGCGTACGGTGCCTGGTGACGTGGTGCTCGCCGACGTGGACATCCGGCGCTGGAAGGGCAACCAGCCGTACCTGAGCACGTACGACGGCAACCAGCCCACCACGGTCGTCTTCGACGGCCGGCAGGTGTCGGAGACCTGGCGGCAGTCGCTCATCGGCCGGCCCGCCGGCAGCCGGATCATGCTGGTCAGCCCGGCCGCCGAGGCGCTCGGCCCCAACGTGCCGCTGACCGGCGTCTCACCGCACGACACGCTGGTGCTCGTCTTCGACATCCTCGGCGGCTACCCGCCGGACGCCAGGCTCGTCGGCCGCACGCTGCCGGTCGTCCCCGCCGACCTGCGGCCCGCCGACCCGCCGCGAGTGCTCATCGACGGCTCGGGCAGGCAGGTCGTCGCCGGTTCCAAGGTCGTCATCCAGTACGTCGCCGCGTCCTGGCCGTCCCGTGAGGTCGTGGACTCCTCGTACCGGCGGGGCGGGCCCAGCGCGTTCACGCTGGAGGCGGGCGCGGTGCCGGCCGCCTGGGTCGGCGCGCTGGCCGGGCAGCGGGTCGGCAGCAGGATCGCGGTGCCGTCGCCCGGCGAGCGGCCCAAGCTCTACGTGATCGACATCCTCGACACGATCACGAGCGCGTAGGCCGGGCGGCCCTCTCGCCGCCCGGCCTCCGGTTCACGCTTCTGGCTCAGCTGCAGTGCTCCCATGGGCTGTTGTACGCCGTGGAGCCGGCCTTGCCGCCCCACTTGACGCAGGTCGCCCGCGCCGCCGCCTTGACCGGTCCCGCGTAGTAGGCGAAGTTGCCGGAGTCGGTCTTGCGGGTGCTGCCCTGCACTTCCAGGTAGGCGCTGGTCGCGGTGGCCGTGCCGAGCGACTTCGCCTTCAGCGTCACCACGCAGTTGTTGGCGTTGCTGGAGTTGTAGAGCAGGTAGACGGTGCCGTCGCTGCCGAGCGCGGCCGAGTCGATCACGCTGAAGCCGGAGCCGCACACCTCCTGCGGCGTGTACGGGTTCGATGAGCCGCCGCAGTTGCGCGAGGTCACGGTCTGGTTCGGGTACCCGAACGTGGTGCCGTTGAAGACGGCCCGCTGAATGTTGGACGGATAGCTGCTGCCCAGCCGTACCTCGTAGTGGAGGTGCGGCGAGATGTTGTTGCCCGGTTTGCTGGTGTTGCCGACGGTGCCGATCTTCTGGCCCTGGGAGACGGACTGCCCCGCGCTGACCGAGCGGGCGTTCAGGTGCGCGTAGTACGTCGACCACCCGCCCCCGTGGTCGATCTTGACGAGGTTGCCGAAGCCGTTGGCAGAGCCCTGGTGCGCCGAGATCGCGACCGTGCCGGAGGCGGCGGCGACCACGGTGTCGCCGAGGTCGGCGTCCGCGGTGCTGCCCCGGTTGAAGTCGATCTCGTACGACCGGTGCGCGCTGCTGGCGCTGGAGTTGCCCGTCCACGACTGGCCACAGGGGAAGGGGAGCTGGAAGTTCGTCGCGAGTATCTGGGCCTCCGCCGATTCCGGCGCCGGATCGGCCGCCGCGGGGCTGGCCGTGCCGAGGCCGGCGAGCAGCACGAGGCTCGCGACCATTGCTCCGTAGAGCTTCATCGGGTGATCCTTTCCGTGGGATCTCTGAGACCCAGGGTCCGCACGAGCCGCACAGAAACTGTCCACAACCGATACAAACGGCTGTCAGGCCTCTGTAGAGGAGCTGATGCGGATGACGGTCACCTTCCACGTGCTCGGGCCGCTGGAGGTCCGCCGCGACGGGCACCCCGTCCGGATCTCCGGCAGGAAGCCCCGCCTGCTGCTCGCCACGCTGCTGCTGGACGCGGGGCGGCTGGTGGGCGCCGACCTGCTGGCCGAGGTGCTCTGGGCGCACCGGCCGCCGCGCTCGGCCCAGGCCAACCTGCGGACCTACGCCAGCTCGCTCCGCACCGACCTCGGCGGGGACGTCCTGCGTTCCGACGGCGGCGGCTACGCCGTCGACGTGACCGCGTCCGAGCTGGACCTGCTGGCCTTCGAGGAGCTGGTCGACCGGGGCGAGTACGACGCGGCGCTCGCCCTGTGGCGCGGCGCGCCCTTGTGCGACCTGCCCGGCAGCCCGGTCTGGGACCGCAGGCTCGAACCGCTCCGTGAGCTGCGCGCGCGGGCCACCGAGGCGCTGATCGAGCGGCGCATCGCGGCCGGCGACCACGACGGCGCGGTCTCGGAGCTGCGCGGCCTGCTGGCGGAGCAGCCGTACCGTGAGGACCTGTGGGGGCGGCTGGTGCTGACCCTGCACAGGGGCGGCAGGAAGGCCGAGGCGCTGCGGGCGTACGCGACCGTGCGCGGCCGGCTGGTGGACGAGCTGGGCGTCGAGCCGGGCGCGGAGCTGCGCGGCGCGTACGAGCTGATCCTCGCCGACGAGAGCGCGCCCGTCGTGCCCCGGCAGCTCCCGCCCGACCTGCCCGACTTCACCGGCAGGGCCGAGGCCGTCGCCGTGCTCGCCCTGCCGCATCCCGTGGCGGTCGTCTCGGGGCCGCCGGGCTGCGGCAAGTCGGCGCTGGCCGTGCAGGCGGGACACGCGTTACGCACGGCGTACCCTGCCGGGCAGCTCTACCTGGAGCTGGGCGACCGCGAGCCGGACGACCTGCTCGCCGAGGCACTCAGGGCGCTCGGCGTCGCGGCGCCGCCGCCGACGACCGCCGAGCGCTCCGCGCTGCTGCGCTCGCTGCTGGCCGAGCGTCCCATGCTGATGCTGCTCGACGACGCCCGCGACGCCGACCAGGTACGCCCCCTGCTGCCCGGCAACGACAGCGCGGTGATCGTCACCAGCCGGCGCAGGATCACCGAGCTGCCCGGCGCCGCGCTCGTCCAGCTCGGCCCGCTCGCGCCCGACGAGGCGCTGTCCCTGCTCGCCAGGGTGGCCGGCGCGGACCGGGTGGCCAGGGAGCGCGAGGCCGCGCAGGCCATCGTCGCGGCCTGCGGTCACCTGCCGCTCGCCGTCAGGAACGCGGGCACCCGCCTGGCCGCCCGCCCCGGCTGGTCGCTGTCGGTGCTGCGGCAGCGGCTGGACGACGACTGGCTGGGCGAGCTGCGCGAGGTGCGGACGGGCCTCGACCGCGGGTACGCGCGCCTGCCCGCCGACGCCGCCCGCACGCTGGCCACGCTGGGCCTGCTCGGCCCCGCCGCGCAGCCCGGCTGGGTGATCGACGCCGCGCTCGGCCGCCACGGCGCGGGCGACGTCACCGACCTGCTGGTGGACGTCAACCTGCTGGATCCGGTCGGCACCGACGAGATGGGCCAGCCGCGCTACCGGGTGCCCGACCTGATCGCCCGGCACGCCGGCTCCCAGCGCGGCGACCCGGCGGCCGTGGGACGGGTGCTCGCGGCGTGGACGGCGACCGCGGAGCACGCGATGGCCCGGCTGCCGACCACGGTGTTCAGCCTGACGGCGGCGGGCGCGCCGCGCTGGCGGCTGCCCGGCGCCACGCTCGACCGGCTCACCTCCGACCCGGTGACCTGGTTCGAGGCGGAGCACGAGACGCTGAGCGCGGCCGTGGAGACGGCGGCGGGCAACGGGGCCGCCGAGTCGGCGTGGGGGCTGGCCGCCGCGATGGTGCCGTACCTGGACCTGCGCTGCCACCTCGACACCTGGCGGAGCACCCACACCACCGCCCTGGCCGCCGCCCGCGCGGCCGGCGACAGGTACGGCGAGGCCGCCATGCTCAGGGGCCTCGCCCAGGTCGCCCTCTACCAGGATCGCTACGACGAGGCCGCCGACGCCTTCACCCGCTCCCGCCGCATCTTCCGCGAGCTGGGCGACCGCAGGGCGGAGGCCACCTCGATCTGCGGCCTCGGCGCGGTCAGCCAGTTCCGCGGCCGGTACGCGCAGTCGCTCGGCCACTTCAGGGACGCCCTGACGATCTTCGAGGCGACCGGCGACAGGCCGGGTGAGGCGTACGCCAGGCAGGCCATCGGCCGGGTGTGCCTGAAGTCGGGCGACCTCGCGCAGGCGTCGGAGTCGCTGAGCCGGGCCATGCGGCTGGCCCAGGAGCTGGGCGACGCCCACCGGGAGGGCTGCGTGTGCGTGCAGATGGGGCACCTGCACCGGGCGATCTCGTTCCACCGGCACGCGCTGGACATCTTCGAGTCGCTGGGCGACCGGCACTGCGGGGCGTACGCGCTGCAGAGCCTGGCCGGCTTACAGGCGGCCAGCGGCGACCTCACGCTCGCCTCCACCGGGCTCGAACGCTCGCGGGAGATCTTCCAGGAGCTGGGCGACCGCAGCGGGGAGGCGTCGAGCACGCAGCTCCTCGGCGAGCTGCACCGCTCGGCGGGGCGTACCGGGCTCGCGCTCGACTACCTCAGGCACGCCGACGCGCTGCGCGCCGACCTGTGAGGCGCCTAAAGGACACGATGCGGCGGCCTGTGAGGCGCCTAAGGACGGGACACGATGCGGCGGACGAACCTGGTGAGCCGCGACTTCTGCTGCTGCTGCCTGGCCGGCGGCGGGGCGTCGCGCAGCGCCTGCAGGGCCTGCGCCGCCGTGGGCCGCTTGGCGGGGGAGTGGTCGAGCATCATGCGGACCACCTCGGGCACGTCGGGGCCCTGCGCGTCGGAGCTGGTCGGGAGCTGGCCGGTGAGCAGCTGGTAGGCGATGGCGCCGGCGGCGTAGACGTCGGAGGAGGTGGTCATGAGGTCGGGCCGCTCCTGGCACTCGGGCGCCACGTAGTGGGCGTCGAGCACGTTGCCCAGCTCGTGGGCCACGGTGTAGTTGCGCGGGCCCGGCTTGGCGTAGTCGAAGCCGGTGAGCACCGCGTGGCCGTCGTCGGTGACCAGCACGGAGGCGGGGGTGAGCGCGCGGTGCACCACCCCGTGCAGGTGGGCGTGCGCCAGGCCGCGCAGCAGGTCCTGGATCACGCCCATCGGGGCGGCCTTGCCCATCGCCAGGTGCAGCGCCTCGCCGTGCACGTCGTCGAGCACCAGCACGAACCGGCTCTCGTCGTCGATGGCGAAGAAGTCGCGCGAGCGCACCACGCACGGGTGGGGCGGGATGCGGGCCAGCGTCTGGTAGGCGTTGGCGATGCGCTGCCGCTCGGCCGCCCGCGACTCCTGGTCGGCCAGCGGGTCGGCCTGGTAGACGCGCAGCAGCACGGTCTCGCTGCCGGGCAGCGTGGCGTTGAACGCGCGGTATTCGGTGACCTTGGCGTCGCCGCCGAGCTGCTCCTCGACCTCCCAGTTGCCGAACCTGGGCGGCGCGGTGCTGCGGCGGACGGTCTGGTTGAGCGCGTCGAGGATCGCCGTGACGTAGGGGCGCATGTCGGGGCTGCAGCCGCGGCGCACCCGCGAGACGTCGCTCAGCGTGGCCACCAGGCCGGGCAGGTCGGTGACGTTGACCGCGTCGCGCCCGACGGGATCGACCAGCTCGGCGTCGGGTGAGGTGAGCACGACCAGGCTGTCGACATAGACCCGCTCGAGCTGGGTGGCCCGCGAGACCAGCAGGCCCTTGAGCGCCTTGGCGGTGCCCCGCAGCTTCGTCACCGGCGAGCCGAACGCCTCTCTGCGCGGCGGGAACCAGCGCGTGCCCGACACCTCGATGCGGCCCCTTGTGCCCTTGACGTCGACCACCACGAGCGAGTGACCGGTCAGGACGAGCACGTCGACCTCGAACACGTCGTGCCCGCGCGGCACCTCGACGTTGTGCAGCAGCAACCAGTCGGCGGGCGCGTGGTCTCGCAGATATGCGATCACGCGCCGCTCGGCGTCGTTGACCGGACGTCCTCCGCCGACGATCTCTGCCATGACCACTATCCTCGCACGGGATCTGGCCCGGACTCCCGCTGGGAGCCGTCCCGGCCGGCCGATGGTTCCCGCACGTCATCGCGGGTGTCCCCGGTCTCACCACGGTGATACGGCGGCCATTCCAAAAGCGTTTTCCTGCTGCCGGAGTACCAGCGCCAAGCAGCGGTCGATCATTGCCCAAAGACCGGTGAACGGACCCCCCATAAGCGGCGCGGCCGATCGGCGCTACCGGTTCAATGGCGGTCCCGCGCGGTGTCGCCCATGCGCCGCCGGTGCAGCGCAGGAAAACCGACTCAAAAAATCCAGATGGCTCTTTGACCTTGCCGAGAGATTTTCCAGTTGCGCTTTTCCAGGGTTCCCGTGATGGTTATTCGCGGCACCTAGCAGCCCTGCAACGAACGACCACGGCGCCAGAAATTCACGCCGTTCCATGGAGGAAAGCAAACATGATCCGTCGCATTCTGGCCGGTGCCGCAGTCGCGGCCGCGGCCTTCGGCTTCTCCGCGTCGGCCGCGTCCGCTGACGTGGGCCCCAACCCCTACAACAAGGGCGCGGCCATCGCGAGCCAGTTCCAGATCCTGGACGACGTGCTCAACGACGTCGGCAACCACTCGCTGAACAACCTCGAGGTCAGCATCCTGACCGCGCTCGACGAGGTCAACGTGGCGCTGCTGAACAACAACCAGCCGCAGGTCGGCGACGCCAACAGGAACACGCGTATCGACAACGGCGACGCCCGCGCCCAGTAGGCCGGGCAGGCGGAAGGGGCGGCGACCGACGCCCCGCCGCCGGTGCGCGTGTAAAAGCTGAGGGCCCGCGACAGCAATGACGCCGCCGATCCATCGGGTGCCCGCCCGCGATATGCGGACGCCGGTTTCCAGCGCCGTGCCGGCGAAACCTGATGTCAAGGAATCGAGGCGGCTTCTTGACCTCCATAAGGTCTTTCCGGGTTGCGGGCCCAGCCGCCTGCCGCGATTGTTATTCGCGGCACCTCACAGCCCTGCACGAACGACTATGGCGCCGGGGAATTCCGGGCCGTTCCATGGAGGAAAGCAAACATGATCCGTCGCATTCTGGCCGGTGCCGCAATCGCGGCCGTCGCTCTGGGCTTCTCCGCGTCCGGCGCGTCCGCGGACGTCGGGCCCAACCCGTACAACGGGGGCCAGGCCGTCCTCAGCCAGTTCCAGATCCTGGACGACGTCCTCAACAACGTCGCCAACCACTCGCTCAACGACCTCGAGGTCAACATCATCAAGGTCCTCGACGAGGTGAACGTGAGCGCGCTGAACAACAACCAGCCCGAGGTCGGCAACCACAACAAGGACACCAAGATCCAGAACGGCCAGGCCCAGGCCAGGTAGGACTCAGACCTGAACGATCGTGGCGATCCGCGAGGCCACGGAGCGGTTCCCTGGAACACCGGAGCGTTCGACGGCCGTACGCCGTCGCGGCGAGCGACATCGCCCAGGACCGTACGGCCGGCGCCGTCGGCGAACGCTCACCGGAAATAAGCCGAAAAAGACCACCGATCGTACATCGGAGCTTTTCCAGCGGTAAGCCGGGAATCAGCACCACAGCATTCAAGCGCTCCTTGACCTCCATAACGAGTCGCCATCTCCGAGGTCTGCCACGATCACCGTCAGCGGCACCGCACAGCCCTGTACGAAAGAAGCTGGCGCCGGTAATTCCGCGCCGATTCATGGAGGAAAGCACACAATGATCCGTCGTATTCTGGCCGGCGCCGCCGTGGCGGCCGCCGCCTTCGGTTTCGCCACCTCCGCCGCGTCCGCCGACGTCGGCCCCAACCCGAGCAACAAGGGTCAGGCCCTGCTGACGCAGTGGCAGATAGCCGACGACGTCCTCAACAACCTGCTCAACCACTCGGCCAACGACATCGAGGTCGGCATCCTCCAGATCCTGGACGAGACCAACGTCGCGCTGCTGAACAACAACCAGCCGCAGGTCGGTGACGGCAACATCAACACCGACATCGACAACGGCCGCGCGCAGGCCAGGTAGGACCTGGACGTAGCAGGCGGGGAGGGCGCGGCGGCCCCCTACCGGACGGGCCGCGTGGCCAACGGTCCTCCCTCGACCTGGGTGAGCCGGTGAGGCCGGCCGTGGAGACTCGCGAGGCCACGGCGCCGCCTCTCCGGTGACCGAATGTTCGGTACGCCGTACGCCTCCGGCGCGGGACCCCATCAGGGCCCGCCCGGAGGCGTACGGCATTCTCATGGCTCAGAGGTCCTGGTCGCCGCGGCCGGCCTCCACCCGGACGATGCCGAGCAGGTCCGCGCGGTTCAGCGGGTCGATGCGGACCTGGGCGCCGGTGTGCGGCGCGTGCACCATCCGCTCGGCGTCCACCGCCAGCCCCACGTGCTCGGGGCCCGGGGTCGCCTTGTCGCTGTCGAAGAAGACCAGGTCACCCGGCTCCAGCAGCTCTTTCGGAATCTTGATGCCCGCGCGCCACTGCTCGTACGTGGTGGTCCCGATGAGCGCGCCGGCCCGGGCGTAGGCGTACTCGGCGAGGCCGGAGCAGTCGAAGCCCTTGGTGGTGGCGCCGCGCCCGATGCCGTACCCGGGCCCGTGGACCCCGCCGCCGCCCCACGAGTACGGCACCCCGATCATCTCCAGCGCCGCCCGCAGCGCGATGCTCCCCGCCACCGACCTGGCGCTCACGGACGACGTGGCCCCCGCGGCGTGGACCACGAGCGCGACCAGGCAGACCGCCACCACGCGCCGCGCCGACGGCCCTGCCGGTCCCCGCAGGCCCCGCCTACGCCGGCTCCGCTGTCCTCGCTGTCTCCGTCTCTGGTCCATGGCACATCGACGCTCCCGATCCGAGCCGCGCCAGGCGCCGCCGTCGCCGCCCTGCCCGCAGTTGTCTCCTCTGTGGCTTTTCTCGCCTTCTATGGCGACAAAACGCCATCGATGGCAGCCCGCTAAAAGATGAAATTTCCACCAATTGGGGGTCCTTCTCCGCCCGCGCCAGGGCCTCCCTAGATCCTCGGCAAACGACTCGAGAGCCCTGCCGCCCAGGCCCGGCGAGTCACCGCGAAGCACACCCGACCGCCAACTTCAGGATTATCCGAAAAACCGGTCATATTCCGACGAAAAATCCATACCCCGGCATACTTCGTGTAGCCTAGGTTTCGGATTAATCGCCGGAAAGCGCGTGCGACACATCCGCAGGTGCGACCACGGCGACAACCCCCAAGAGCCAGCGTGTTGGGGGGTGCGGGGAGCGTGAGCGTCCAAGAACGGCTGCTGTACCAAGACCGACAACTGACGATCAGTACGGCGGTGGCGCCGGGCCTGCCCGCCGTGCCGGCGGTCGCGCTGATCGGCGAGATCGACGCGACCAACAGCCGCGCGGTGGCCAGCACCCTGGCGAGCTGCCGCCAGGGCACCTACATCGTGGTCGACACAGGAGAGCTGACCTTCATCGACGTCTCGGGGCTGCGCGTGCTGGCGATGCCCGCACTGCCGCCCGCCGAGCGGTGGATCCGCCTGCACAACGTCACGCCGTACCAGCGGCGCCTGCTGCGCATGCTGGGCTGGTTCTACCAGCCGAAGGACGTCAACGTCCCGCTGCAACAGGGCTGACGGCGACAGGGCTGACGGCGCCCGGCGGCCTGATGACCGCGGCCGAGGTGCCGAGCCCGGTCGGACCGTGGAAGCGCGGCAGCGGCGCCTGGTGGTGCCGCTGCAGCGACGGCTCGTCGTAGCGGAAGCAGCCCTGGTGCCAGTTGAGAATGCCGGCCAGCCAGTCGCCCAGCTCGGTCAGGAAGCCGTCGAGGTCGCGCCGCGCCTCCTCACCGAGGCCGAAGTCGTCGCACACGATCGGCAGCTCGTTCGCCGCGATGTGCTCGAACTGCCGCACCCGCGAGGCCATCAGGTCGGCCACGATGCCGAGCGCGGTCGGGTGGTCGCAGCCGAAGAAGTTCTGGACGACGAGGATCGCGTTGTGCACCTCGCCCTCGTACTCGATCTCCTTCTGGTACGAGAACACGTCGTTGATCAGCATGCCGGCGTCCATCATGGCGTTCTCCAGCGCCACCATCGGCCCGCTGGCGTAGAACTCCTCAGGGATCGACGTGGAGTGGCGCAGCCGGCTCAGGCTCATCGTGAGCTCCGAGCCGAACGTGTGCCGCCGCATCTCGATGTAGTCCACCGGGTCGGGGATGTGGTGGGCGATCTCGCCGGCCAGCTCCCACAGCCACGCCTCGCACATCTCCTCCACGGCCGCCCGCAGCTTGCGCCGGTCCTCCTGCGGCATCGGCCCCGCCGTACGCGCCCAGATGTCGGCCAGCGACCGCTCCAGCGCGTTGGCGGGTGCGGGGGCGGGCGTGCCGTCGAGGGGCATGAAGTCGCCGAACCTGGCGACCGCCACCTTGGCGGCGGCCAGGTTGCGCGGGCGGCCGAAGACGACCGGGAAGTAGTCGTCGCCGTACGTCCCCCAGGCCAGCCAGGCGGAGGCCAGGTCGAGCTCCTCGGGCGTCGCGCCGGGATGCAGCCCCGCCGCGCACAGCGGCAGGTCGTAGTCGACGAGCTTGGCCTCGTCCCAGACGGCGGGCCCGGCGACGCCGTGCGGCGGCTCCAGGATCCCCATCTCGCGGCACCAGGAGACCAGCTCGCGCCTGGCGCCGTCCAGGTGGGGTGACAGGCGCAGCTCGAACGGCACGTACAGGTCGGGGATCCGCGAAGGACCCACCCGCTGGTACGGCACGTGCGTGAACGAGCGCACCCGCTTGGCCCCCAGCAGGTCGATCACGGACGACATGCCGAGCGGCCGGCTCGCCCCCGCCCGCTCGTTCATGTAGCGGCTGGAGCGCATGTGCCACTCGTGCCCGCCCGCCTGCCAGTCCTGCAGCCCCTTCACGTACGCCGCGACGCCGGCCGCGCTGAGCGGGTCGATGCCGTGCTCCACGAACAGCGGCCCCAGCTCGAAGACCGCGGTGTGCTCGAACTGCTGCAGCCGCGAGGTCAGCAGGTCGTTGACCGCGTTCGCGGCCTCCTGCGTGGAGCAGCCGAGGAACTTCTCCAGCACCAGCACCCCGTTGCTCAGCTCGCCCTCGTCGGTGACCTCCCGCTGGTAGGAGAACAGGTCGTTGCGCAGGTGCACGGCGTCGGAGAAGGCGTCCTTGAGCACCCGCAGCGGCCGGGAGCCCGCGATCACCGCCGGCACCTCGGCGCCCACCGCGTGCTCGACCAGCCCGGCCGACCAGGGCGCGCCGCCGACCTTGCGGCGCATCTCGATGTACTCGACGGGGTTGGCGACGCGGCCCCTGTTGATGTTGGCCAGCTCCCAGAGCGACTCGTCCAGCAGGTTGCGGGTGCTCTCGGCGAAGCGGGCCCGCCAGTCGAGCGACATGCTCGGCACCGTACGCGGCCACAGGTCGGCGAGGCCCGCCTCCACCGGGTTCTCCGGCTCGGGGACGGTCAGGTCGAGCCCCATGGGCATGAAGCGGGCCAGCCGCGCGAGATACTTCTTGCCGCCCTTGAGGTCGCCGGTCCGTTTGAAGAACTCCAGGAAGTGGTCGTCGAAGAAGAAGACCCACACGTACCAGTCGGTGATCAGGCCCAGCTCCTCCGCGTCGCAGTCGGGATGCGTATAGGCGCACATCAGCGGATAGTCGTGGGCGTCGAGGTCGGCCTCCTCCCAGACGCCCGAGCCTTCGAGCATGCCCATGTCGCGCGCCCACTGTTGGGAATGCACGCGGGCCTCGTCCAGGTGCCGGTTGAGCCGGGCCGGATACGGCAGATAGAAGTCCGGCAGTTCGAACGGCTGCGTCATGGTCGTCTCCTTCGCGTCGTCAACGGTTCGGGCGGCAAGCGGCCCCGCCCGCCACAGGTGGCGGACGGGGCCGTGGGACGGTCTAGCCGTTGCGGCCGAGCTCGACGTCCTCCAGCACGCCCAGCGCGTCGGGCACCAGGACGGCGGCCGAGTAGTAGACGCTGACCAGGTAGGAGATGACCGCCTTCTCGTTGATGCCCATGAACCGCACCGACAGGCTCGGCTGGTACTCGTCGGGGATGCCGGTCTGGTGCAGCCCGACGACGCCCTGGTTCTCCTGTCCCGTCCGCATCAGCAGGAACGACGTGGTGCGCGCGGCGGAGACGGGGATCTTGTTGCACGGGAAGATCGGCACGCCCCGCCAGGCCGGCACCCGGTGCCCGTTGACCTCGCTCTGCTGCGGGTAGACGCCGCGCTTGCTGCACTCGCGGCCGAAGGCGGCGATGGCCTGCGGGTGGGCGAGGAAGAACGAGGGCTCCTTCCACACCGTGGACAGCAGGTCGTCGAGGTCGTCGGGGGTGGGCGGGCCGGAGCGGGTGCGGATGCGCTGGCTGAAGTCGGCGTTGTGCAGCAGGCCGAAGTCGCGGTTGTTGACCAGCTCGTCCTCCTGCCGCTCGCGCAGGGCCTCGATGGTGAGGCGGAGCTGCTGGTCGAGCTGGCTCATCGGCTGGTTGTACAGGTCGGAGACCCGGCTGTGCACGCGCAGGACGGTCTGGGCGACGCTCAGCTCGTACTCGCGGGGCGTCTGCTCGTAGTCCACGAACGTGCCGGGCAGCTCGGCCTCGCCCGTGTGGCCGGCGGACATGTTGATCGCGGCCTCGCCGTAGTCGTTCTGGGCGTGGTTCCCGCTGGTGCGCCAGGTCTCGACGTGCTCGCGCAGGGCGGGCGAGCGGTCGGCGACCTGCTCGTAGTCCTGCCTGGACAGCGTCAGCACGGTGGTGGCGGTCTTGGCGCGGGCGGTGAACTCGTACTGGCCGCCCTGGATGAGCACCTGCTCGCCGAGGTGGTCACCGTCGGCCAGCACGCCGAGGTTCTGGTCGTCCCCGTACGCGCCCCGCCCGACCTTGGCCACCCGCCCGTGGGCGATCAGCACCAGCCGGTCCACCTCTGCGCCCTCGGCGACGATCTCCTCGCCGGCCGCGACCTCGCGCTGGGTGAACCGGTCGGCCAGCGCCTCCAGCACCTCCATGTCGTCGAAGCCGCGCAACATGGGCAGCTCGGTCAGCTCGGCCGGGATCACCCGCACGTCGGCGCCCGTGGTGCTGAAGGTGATCCGGCCATCACCCAGTGTGTACGTCAGTCGCCGGTTCACCCGGAACACACCGCCCGAGCACTGGACCCACGGCAGCAGCCGCAGCAGCCAGCGGGAGGTGATCTCCTGCATCTGCGGCGGCGTCTTGGTCGTCGTCGCCAGCTGTTTGGCGGCATCGGTGCTGAGGCTGAGCTGACCGTTGCCGTTGGCGCTGCCGTTGCTCGGCGCGGTCGAGTGGGTCGTTTCTGTCATCGTGCACCACCAATCTGGATGTGCGGGCTAGCCGCGGTTGCGGGAGGTTCGGAGTTCGAGCGGAAGGGAGAACGTCAGGGTCTCCTCGGTCAGGGTCACCGGCTGGACGTCGGCGAACCCGCGGGCCGAGAGCCAGTCGAGTAACTCCGTGACCAGCGGCTCCGGCACGGACGCGCCGGAGCTGACCCCGACCGTGCGCACGCCGTCGAGCCAGCGCTCGTCGGCGTCGGAGGCCCGGTCGACCAGGTGGGCCGCGTCCGCTCCCGCGTTCACCGCGACCTCGACCAGCCGCCGCGAGTTGGAGGAGTTGGCCGAGCCGACCACGACCACCAGCTCGCACTCGGGCGCGATGCGCGCGACCGCCTCCTGACGGTTCTGGCTGGCGTAGCAGATGTCGTCGCTGGGCGGGTCGACCAGGCCGGGGAACCGCTCGCGCAGCCCTTCGACCGCCCGCATGGTCTCGTCCACGGCCAGCGTGGTCTGCGACAGCCAGCTCACCGGCTCGGAGCCGTCCAGCTCCAGCTCCTCCGGCCGCGCCGGGTCCATGACGTGGATGCGCTCGGGGGCCTCGCCCAGCGTGCCCTCGACCTCCTCGTGCTCGGCGTGCCCGATGAGCACGATCCGGTGCCCGGACTCGGCCATCCTGGCCGCCTCCTTGTGCACCTTGGTGACGAGCGGGCAGGTGGCGTCGATCGTCCGCAGGCCCCGCAGGCCCGCCGCCTCCTTCACCGCCGGGGCGACGCCGTGCGCCGAGAAGACGACCAGCGCCCCGTCGGGCACCTCGTCCAGCTCCTCGACGAAGACCGCGCCGCGCCTGGTCAGGTCGTCCACCACGAACGTGTTGTGCACGATCTGCTTACGCACGTAGACCGGCGCTCCGAAGCGCCGCAGCGCCTCCTCCACCGTGACGATCGCGCGTTCGACGCCCGCGCAGTAGCCGCGCGGGGCGGCGAGAAGTACCCGTCCCATGTTGGGGATCCCCTCACTTGCTGCGATGTGCGAGCTGGTCGGCCATCTCGGCGAGCACGCCGGCCGCCTCTGGCTTGACCTGCGCCTCGTTCAGTGCCGACATGGCCTGGCGGACGCGGTCCTCGATCATGTCCTCGACCCGGGCCAGCGCCCCGGTGTCGATGAGGATGCGGCGCACCTCCTCGGCGCGCTCCTCGGTCAGCTCCGGGTTGCCGTGCCAGGTGCGCAGGTGGGCGAGCTGGGCGGGGGAGGCGTGCTGCACGGCGTGCGCGTACATCACGGTCTGCTTGCCCTCGCGCAGGTCGTCCAGCGCCGACTTGCCGGTCTCCGAGGCCGAGCCGAACGTGCCGAGCACGTCGTCGCGGAGCTGGAACGCCTCCCCGAGCGGCACCCCGAACCTGGAGTAGGCGTCGAGCAGGTCGGGCGGCGCCCCGGCGAGCGCGCCGCCGATCTGCAGCGGCCGCTCGACGGTGTACTTCGCGCTCTTGTAGCGGATCACGGTCAGCGCCTGCGCCTCGGTCGCGCCAGAGCGCAACTGGGCGAGGACGTCGAGGTATTGGCCGCTGATGACCTCGGTGCGCATGGCGTCGAACAGGTGGTGCGCGGCACGCAGCCGCGCCGGGTCGATGCCGCAGGACGACAGCAGCGCGTCGGACCAGGCCAGGCTGAGCGTGCCGAGCAGGATGCCGCCGGCCCGGCCGAACGCCTCGGCGCCCGGACCACGGTGCAGCTCGGACAGGCTGCGGTGCACGGTGGCCTGCCCGCGGCGCAGGTCGCTGCCGTCCATGATGTCGTCGTGGATCAGCAGCCCCGCGTGACACAGCTCCAGTGCGGCGGCGGCGCTGATGATCTCCTCGCAGTCGTCGCCGCCGGCGCCGCGCCAGCCCCAGTAGCACAGCTGGGGCCGCACACGCTTGCCGCCGCCGAGGATGAAGTCCGCCAGCAGCCCGTACGCGGCCTCGACCCCGGGGTCGGAAACCGGGTTGCCCCAGTCTTCGAGAAAGCCGCAGAGCCGCTGGTCGATGCGGGCACCAAGGGAGTGCTGCGGGAAGCTCACCGGCATACGCGGCCCTTCTGTCGTCCGTCACTACCCCTAGTTACTCACTGAATACAGAGTGTGTAAAGTAGCTTTTGCGGCCCAAGCTTTCTTTTGCCACAGCAGTCACACGGCCTGGGGATGTCATGAAGACGCTGCTGACTCACGTGTCCACCCCCGACGACCTGCGCGCCCTTCCGGCCGAGCTGCTGCCGGGGCTGGCCCGCGAGATCCGCGACTTCCTCATCGAGAAGGTGAGCGCGGCGGGCGGCCACCTCGGCTCGAACCTCGGCATCGTCGAGCTGACGATCGCGCTGCACCGGGTCTTCGACTCGCCGGACGACGCGATCGTGTTCGACACCGGGCACCAGGCGTACGTCCACAAGATCCTCACCGGCCGCCGCGACGCCTTCGACGGGCTGCGCGTGCGCGGGGGGCTGAGCGGCTACCCCAGCAGGGACGAGTCGCCGCACGACCACGTCGACAGCTCCCACGCCTCCACCGCGCTCGCCTACGCCGACGGCATGGCCAAGGCGCGCCGGCTGGCCGGCGAGGGCGGCCGTTCCGTGGTCGCGGTGGTCGGCGACGGCGCGCTCACCGGCGGCGTGGCATGGGAGGCGCTCAACAACCTCGGCGCCGACCGCGGCCTGCCGGTCGTGGTCGTGCTCAATGACAACGGCCGCTCCTACGCCCCCACGGTCGGCGGGTGGGCCGAGCACCTCGACCGGCTGCGGGCCGCGCCCGGGTTCAGCGTCTTCGAGAGCCTCGGCCTGCGCTACCTCGGCCCGGTCGACGGCCACGACATCGCCGCCCTTGAGCAGGCGCTGCGCACGGCTCGCGAGCTGCGCACGCCGGTCGTGGTCCACTGCGTCACCCGCAAGGGCCGCGGCTACGGCCCCGCCGTGCAGGACCTCGACGAGCACCTGCACGCCATCCCGGCTTCCGACCCGGCCACCGGACAGCCGCTGTCACCGCCGCGCGGCACCTGGACGCACGCCTTCTCCCACCACCTGTGCGCGCTCGGCGAGCGCCGCCGTGACGTGGTCGCCGTCACCGCCGCGATGCCGGGGCCCACCGGGGTCGCGGCGTTCGGGCGGCGCTTTCCCGGGCGGATGTTCGACGTCGGCATCGCCGAGCAGCACGCCATGGCCTCGGCGGCCGGCATGGCGATGAGCGGGCTGCATCCGGTAATCGCGATCTACGCCACGTTCCTCAACCGGGCCGTCGACCAGGTGCTGATGGACATCGCGCTGCACCGGCTACCCGTGACGCTCGTGCTCGACAGGGCCGGGATCACCGGGCCCGACGGGCCGAGCCACCACGGCATGTGGGATCTCGCGACGCTGGCGGTCGTGCCGGGGCTGCGGGTGGCCGCGCCGCGCGACGCCGTACGGCTGGGGGAGTTGCTGGACGAGGCGGTCGCCTGCGACGGGCCCACGGCGCTGCGCTTCCCCAAGGCGGCGGTCGAGGCGGAGATCCCGCCCGTCGGCAGCGTGGGCGAGGTGGACGTGCTGGCATCGGGCGGTCAAGACGTGCTGCTGGTCGCGGTCGGCGCGATGGCCGGGCCGTGCCTGAGCGCGGCGGCGCTGCTGGCCGGGTCGGGCATCGGGGTGAGCGTGGTCGATCCGCGGTGGGTCATCCCGGTCTCACCCGACCTGCGCAAGGCGGTCGGCGGCAGCCGGCTGGTGGTGACCGTCGAGGACGGCATCGCCTCCTCGGGGGTCGGCGCGCTCGTCCGCCAGGGGTGCGCGCCCGGCCAGGGGGTGCTCAACCTGGGCCTGCCGTGCGCGTTCATCGGCCACGGCGGGCGCTCTGAGCTGCTGGCCGAGGCGGGGCTGACCGGCCAGGGCATCGCGCGGGCGGCCGGCGACGCCCTGCGCGCCCTCGACCGCACCTGACCCCGCCTCAAGCGGTGTGCGGTGGACGGCCCAGCTCGAAGGTCATGCCGTGGCTGCTCGCCGTCGTGGTCACCGGGCGGCGGAGCAGTTCGCTCGCGCGGTGCGCCACCTCCTGGAACTGGCGCTGCCGCTCGGGGGTGTCGGCGGACGCCAGGCGGACGGAGCCCTTCTGCGCGAGCTCCTGGGCCAGCCACTGCCCCATGGAGGTGTAGAAGCGCGCCTCCTCGTCGGCGTCGAGCGGGGCCGGCCGCACGCGGCCGGTCTCGGGCGCGGGACGGTGCACGACGTGCGGCTCCAGGACGGATTCGCCGGCACGGGGCTCCAGGGGGTTCTCCATGCGGCGCAGTCTAGGGCGGCGAGCCGGGTTGGCGGCGCCGTTTGACGCTCTGCGTGGGGGTATGCGGCATTTGTCCCCGGCATCGAGGAGCCGAGCATGAAGGCAGTCACCTGGCACGGCAAGCGCGACGTACGGGTCGAGGAAGTGCCCGACCCCGCCATCAAGGAGCCCAACGACGCGGTCATCAGGGTCACCAGCAGCGGGATCTGCGGCTCCGACCTGCACCTGTACGAGGTCCTCGGCCCCTTCATGACCGAGGGCGACATCCTCGGTCACGAGCCCATGGGCGTCGTCGAGGAGGTCGGCTCCGCCATCACCACGCTCAAGCCCGGCGACCGCGTCGTCATCCCGTTCAACATCTCCTGCGGCCACTGCCACATGTGCGGCCTGGAGATGTACGCGCAGTGCGAGACCACCCAAGTGCGCGAGCAGGGCATGGGCGCCGCGCTGTTCGGCTACACCAAACTGTACGGCCAGGTCCCCGGCGGCCAGGCCGAGTACCTGCGGGTGCCCGAGGCCCAGTTCGGCCCCATCAAGGTCCCGGACGGGCCGCCGGACGAGCGGTTCGTCTACCTGTCGGACGTGCTGCCCACCGCCTGGCAGGCCGTCGCGTACGCCGACATCCCCGAGGGCGGCAGCGTCACCGTGTTCGGCCTCGGCCCGATCGGCCAGATGTGCGCCCGCATCGCCCGTCACCTCGGCCACCGCGTGCTCGCCGTGGACGGCATCACCGCCCGCCTGGAGCTGGCCCGTCGCCACGGCATCGAGGTCATCGACGCCAGCGAGGTCACCGACGTGCCAGGCGAGGTCAGGGAGCGCACGTCGGGGCGCGGCACCGACTCCGTCATCGACGCGGTCGGCATGGAGGCGCACGGCTCGCCCGCCGCCAAGCTCGCCCAGACACTCACCGGCCTGCTGCCCGACGCCGTGGCCGCGCCGCTCATGGCGAACGCGGGCGTCGACCGGCTGAACGCGCTCAACCAGGCCATCGAGACCGTCAGGCGCGGCGGCGTCATCTCCATCACCGGCGTCTACGGCGGCATGGCGGACCCGCTGCCCATGCTGCGCCTGTTCGACAAGGGCGTCACGCTGCGCATGGGGCAGGCGCACGTCAAGCGCTGGGTGAGCCCGATCATGCCGCTGGTCACCGACGACAGCGACCCGCTGGGCGTGATGGACCTCGCCACCCACCGGATGCCGCTGGACCAGGCGCCGCAGGCGTACGAGATGTTCCAGAAGAAGGCGGACGGCGCGGTGAAGATCCTGCTCAAGCCCTGACCGCTGGTTTCGCCGCCGCGGGCTCGGGCAGCGGTGCTGCCATGAGAGTCGTAGTGGTGGGAGCCACGGGGAACGTGGGCACCAGTGTGGTGCGTGCGCTGGCCGCGGACGACGACGTCACCTCGATCGTCGGCGTCGCCCGCCGGCTGCCGGGCTGGCGGGCGGAGCGCACCGAATGGCACCAGGCCGACGTGGCGACCGCCGACCTGACCAGGATCTTCGACGGCGCGGACGCCGTGGTGCACCTGGCGTGGCTGTTCCAGCCGACCAGGGACCCGGCGATCACCTGGCGGGCGAACGTGCTCGGCAGCATGCGCGTCTTCCGCGCCGCGGCGGAGGCCGGGGTGCCGGCGCTGGTGCACGCCTCGTCGGTGGGGGCCTACTCGCCGGGGCCCAAGGACCGGCCGGTGGACGAGAGCTGGCCCACGCACGGCTGGCCCGGGGCGGCGTACGGGCGGGAGAAGGCGTACGTCGAGCGGGTGCTCGACGTCTTCGAGCACGATCACCCGAACATCAGGGTCGTCCGCATGCGGCCCGGCTTCATCTTCCAGCGGGCGGCGGCGACCGAGCAGCGCAGGCTGTTCGGCGGGCCGCTCGTGCCGCGGCGGATGATCAAGGCGGGCCGGGTGCCGTTCGTGCCGGACATCCCCGGGCTGCGGCTGCAGGTGCTGCACGCCGCGGACGCGGCGCAGGCGTACCGGCTGGCCGTGACCAGGCCCGTGCACGGCGCGTTCAACCTGGCCGCCGAGCCCGTGCTGGACCCGGGCGACCTCGCCGAGCTGCTGGGCACGCGCACGGTGCGGGTGCCGCCCAAGCTGGCCATGGCGGCGGTCTCCGCCGCCTGGAACCTGCGGCTCGTGCCGGCCTCGCCCGGGCTGCTGGAGATGGCGCTGCGGATCCCGCTCATGCGGACCGACCGGGCCAGAGACGTGCTGGGCTGGATGCCCGAGCATTCGTCGCGCGAGGCGATGCAGGCGTTGTTCGAAGGGCTGCGGGAGGGCGCGGGCATGGACACCGCGCCGCTGGCCCCCGACGGCGGCCCGGCCGGGCGGGTCCGCGAGCTGGCCTCGGGCGTGGGCAGACGTCCTTGACACTCTGACTTTGTGTAAATTCCGGGGGTCGGGGAAAAGGATCACATGAGGTCCGGAAGCGCGGCCTGTGTCGGAATTGGCACGGAGGAGCGCATGCGCGTGTTGTTCAGCCAGACCTTCACCTTCCACGACGTCGGCAGGCTGCGCCACGAGGTCGCCGAGCGCGCCGGGAGTTGCGGGCTCCACGGGGTGAGACTCGACGACTTCGTGCTCGCCGTGCACGAGAGCGTGGTCAACGCCGTCGAGCACGCGGGCGGGCACGGCCGGTTGCGGCTGTGGACGGTCGACGGCGTCATCAGGGCCGAGACGAGCGACCGGGGCGCGGGCATCCCGGAGCCGTACGTGGACGGCGACAAGCAGGCGTCAGGACAGGCGTGCACAGGGCGCGGCCTCTACCTGATCCGCCGATTGTGCGACGCGGCCGACCTGCTCACCGGGCCGGAGGGCACCCGGGTGCTGCTCACCATGCGGTTACCGCGCGGCGCCGACCTGCCCGTGCGCAGGGGCATGCGGCGGATCAGGGTCGTCGCCCCCGGAGACGGGCACTCCGGCCACTTCACCGCCTGATCATTCACCGTCCCGCGCGCGGCTGACCAGCGCAGCGCCGGGTAGTCTCGTAGGGACGGAGAGGATCACCACGTGAGCGGCGACATGCCATCCCCCGAGATCATCGCTCCCGTCCGGCGTCTCGGCCGGCGAGAGTTCGATTTCGAGCGCCAGGTCGCGATCATGGCCATCGTCAACAGGACGCCCAACTCCTTCCACGACCAGGGCCGCACCTTCGAGCTCGACCAGGCGGTCGCGGCGGCCACGAAGGCCGTGTCCGAAGGGGCCGACTGGGTCGACATCGGCGGGTTCGCTTTCAGCGCCGCCCAGGCTCCGATCAGCGTGGCCGAGGAGATCGACCGGGTGGCGCCCGTCATCGCCAGGGTCAGGGCCGCCACCGACGCCGTGATCTCGGTCGACACCCACCGGCCCGAGGTGGCCGAGGCCGCCGTCGCGGCCGGCGCCGACGTCATCAACGACACCAACGGCCTGCGCGAGCCGGGCATCGCCGAGGTCGCGGCGGCCACCGGCGCGGCCGTGGTCGTCACCCACAGCCTGGGCGGGCCGGGCCGGCGGGTGCTGCGGCCCAGCTACGCCGACGTCGTCACCGAGGTGGCCGACTATCTGCGGGAGCGGGTGGCGTACGCGCTGAAGGCCGGCATCGCGCCCGAGAAGATCATCATCGACCCCGGCCACGACCTCAACAAGAACACCTTTCACTCCCTTGAGCTGACCCGCCGCCTCGAGGAGATCACCGCGATCGGCTATCCGACGCTGGTCGCGCTGTCCAACAAGGACTTCATCGGCGAGACGCTCGACCGGCCGCAGGGCGAGCGCAAAGAGGGCACGATCGCGGCCAACGTGGTCGCCGTCCTCAAGGGGGCGCGCATCCTGCGGGTCCACGACGTCGCGGCCACCGTCGCCTCCATCCGCATGATCGAGGCCGTGCTCGGCTGGCGCGGCCCGCTCGCCCCCCGTCACAACCTGGCATGAGGAGGTTCGCCACGTGACTCAGCGCAAGCCCATCGGGATGCCCTTCGAGAGCTGGATCGACCGGCAGATCCGCGAGGCGGAGGAGCGCGGCGAGTTCGACGACCTGCCCGGCAAGGGCAGGCCGCTGCCCGGTGAGGGCAAGCCGCTCGACGAGATGTGGTGGGTGAAGCAGAAGATCGAGCGCGAGGGGCTGTCGATGCCGCTGCCCCCGACGCTGGCGCTGCGCAAGGACGCCGAGAAAGCGCTGGCCGCGGCGCGTGACGCTCGGTCCGAGGCCGAGGCGCGGCGGATCGTCGAGGAGATCAACGAGCGCATCCGCGAGGCGATCCGCACGGGGCTGTCGGGGCCGCCGCTCAACCTGATGCCGTTCGACGTGGACGACGTCGCCGCCGAGTGGCGCCGCACCCACCGCTGACCCTCCTTGAAGGCGCGTAGGCGCCAGGTCATGCCCGCACGGCTCCCTGAAGGCGCCGCGTGCCGCCGGGCCGGTCCCACGCGTGGGACCGGGGTCCGGGCGCGGCGGCCCGGACCCCGGTCCGGTTGCTGAGGGACCCGGGTCAGGCGGGTCCCTCTGGCCGGCCGGCGCCCCGGGTCAGGCGGGACGCCGGTCGGCCGGGTCTAGTTGATCGGCGGGTAGGCGTTCTGCAGCAGCTGGCGGAACTGCGCCGAGAACCACTGGCCGGAGATCGGCGCGTCGGCCAGGGCGCCCGACATGTTGTTGCCGTTGAGGTCGTTGCCCTCGTACGTCGGGTCGCACATCCGGTCGAAGCGCTTGCCCTCGTCGTTGTCGATCTCCTCGCTGGCGCCGTCGGACTCGCCCGGAGGCTTGACCCAGACGTAGGCGTCGATGCCGCTGGCGGGCGCGGCGGTCGGGCGGGCGCCCATGCCGGCACCGCTCTGGTTGCACCAGTTACCGGCGTGGATGCGCCGGTCGACGCGGGACTGGTCGACGAACTGGTCCACGTTGGTCGCGGTGCTCGGGCCGCCCGGGCGGGCGCTGCCGCCCCAGCCGTTGCGCGAGGTGTCGATCAGCATGCCGAGCCCGGAGCGGAAGCCCTTGGCCACCAGGGCGTTGCGCAGGGCGACGGCGAAGGACTGCTCGTCGATGTAGTAGTTCCAGTCGACCCACTTGGACTGGCGGACCGAGGTGCCGTTCACCGTGGTGTTGACGGTGAAGTGCGGCTCGACCGTGGCGGAGTAGTTGGCGGTGTTGACGATGAAGCCGTCCACGCTGTCCACGCCGTCGGCGGTGCCGGCCACCGTCTCGTAGAAGAGGTTGACGGAGGGCTGGAAGTTCGAGTCCCAGCCGAGCCAGGCGTGGTGGGCGGCGTCCACGTAGGTGTAGACGTTGGGGATCGCGTGGAGCTGGTCGAGCGCGTACCGGACGCCGTCACGGTAGCCGCCGGCGCCGTTGGCCTCGCGGCAGTCGGCGAACCTGTCGAGGTTCGTGACCAGGTTCGGCAGCGAGTCGGGCTCGATGATGGTGACGATGCGCAGGTTCGCGTAGGCGGAGTCGCCGAGGATGTCGGCGATCGGGTCGATGTACTCCGTCTTGTAGCGGTTGAAGCCGTTCTCCGAGATGCGCAGCTCGCCGTTGGAGGCCAGCGCCGAGCAGTCGCGGTTCGGCAGGTTGTAGATGACGACCTGGATGGTCAGCGGCGCGGAGCCGTTGGCGGCGTCCTGCCTGACGGCCTCGTCCATGTGCTCGCGCAGGCTCAGCGCGTCGCCCGGGCCCTCGATGGCGGCGGTGCGGTCCATCCACACGGCGGTGGAGGTGTCGGCGACGGCGTCGCCGCCCGGCTCGGCCGCGGCCCTGGCGCTCCAGGTGGGGTTCACGTAGCCGGTGGCGCCGGAGTACGGGTTCTCCACGTGGGTGGGCGTGGGGCCGCCGTCGTCGTCGGCCTCGGTGGCGGTGACCGTACGCGAGGTCAGGCCGGTCGAGGCGACGGTGAAGGTGCGGGAGCCGTTCGCCGAGTCGGAGTCCTGCGCGGCGGCCAGGGTGACCGTCTGCGGGGTGTTCCAGTTCGACGTGCTGAAGGTGAGCGAGCCGCCGGACCCGACGGTCAGGTCGGAGTCGCCGCTGCCGGCCGTCGTGGTGACGGTCACGCTGGAGGACGGCTGCGCGGCCAGGCGCGCGGTGAACGTGCCGGTCGAGCCCTCGGGGACGGTCACCGAGGTCGGCGTCACGACGATGGCCTGCTCCACCGTGGCGTCGTCGTCCACCTCGGTCGCGGTGAGCGTGGCGCCGGTGACGCCGCTGCCGCCGACACTGAAGGCGGCGGTGCCCGCGGTGGTGTCGGAGTCCTGCGCGGCGGCCAGGGTGACCGTCTGCGCGGTGCTCCAGTTGCTCGGGGTGAAGGTGAGCGAGGAGCCCGAGCTGACCGTCAGGTCGGTGTCGCCGCTGGTGCGGGCGGTGGCGACGGTGACGTTCGAGCTGGGCGCGGCCGACAGGCGCGCGGTGAACGTGGCCGTGCCGCCCTCGTTGACGGCCACGGAGCTGGCCGACAGGATCACCGACGGGGTGGTGGGCGTGGTGTCACCGCAGGTGGTGCCGTTGACGGAGAACGTCTCCGGGCTGGGGTTCGTGCCCGTCCAGGTGCCGTTGAAGCCGACGGAGACCGACGCGCCGGTGGCCAGGCTGCCGTTGTACGGCATGTTGGTGCCGGTGACGCGGGCGCCCGACTGGCTCCAGTTCGCGCCCCAGCCGCTGGGGGTGTACTTCTGGTTCGTGGTCGGATAGTCGAAGGCCAGCGTCCATGAGGAGATCGGGTCGCCGGTGTTCTTCAACGTGATGTTCGCGGTGAAACCGCCCTGACCAGGGCTGCTCGTCCACGAGTTGGCTGTGTAGGTCACGTCGCAGGCGACGGCGGCGTTCGCGGCCGTGCTCTGGCCTGCGACGAGCCCTAAGGCCGCGACACTCGCGGCGGTCATGGTCACGGCCCATTTGCGGAGGCCGCGGTGGAGTCTCACTTGCGATCATCTCCAGTACTAGGTGGCTGGGAGCGCTCCCATGGTCTGCCGCCCTCGCGACGGTGTACAGAGCGCGGTTCTCTGGAGGGCCGCCGCCGCCCCGCATGCTCGTCTAATGCCCCGGAACGTGGATGAAACTTTCATCCCGGGCAGCCTGGTGAGAGGAAACGCGAGGGTTACCGCGACGCCATTCCGTTGACATACGAGCGAGGTCACCCACAATCCCGTTTGGGAGCGCTCCCACATCCCTACTCCCATGGAGACCCCGTGAAGCACAGACCTCCGATCCTCTTGACCCGCTTATCGAGGCGGCTCGCCGTGGCCACCTCCCTGGTCCTCGCGGCCGGGCTGACCTCGGCCATCACGGCGGCCCCCGCCCAGGCGGCCGTGGCGTGCGACGTGACGTACGCCGCCAACCAGTGGACCAGCGGCCAGGGCCAGGGCGGTTTCACCGCGAACATCACGTTGAAGAACACCGGCGACCCCATCACGTCGTGGACGCTGGCCTTCGACTTCCCGACCACCGGCCAGCGCTACACGCCGAGCGGCTGGGGCGCGAACTGGAGCCAGTCGGGCACCCGCGTCACGGCCACCAACATGCCGTGGAACGGCAACCTGGCCACCGGCGCCAGCACCAGCATCGGCTTCAACGGCACCTGGACGGGCAGCAACCCGAGCCCGGAGACGTTCAGCGTGAACGGCGTGACCTGTGGCGGCACGGGCAGTGCGCCCAGCGTCGCGCTGACCTCGCCGACCGCGGGCCAGACGTTCACCGCCCCGGCCACCGTGCCGATCGCGGCGACCGCCTCCGACTCCGACGGCACGGTCACCAAGGTCGACTTCTACCAGGGCTCCACCCTGCTCGGCACCGACACCTCCTCGCCCTACAGCTACAGCTGGGCGAACGTGGCGGCCGGCAGCTACTCCATCACCGCCCGTGCCACCGACAACTCCGGCCAGGTGACCACCTCGTCGCCGGTCGGCATCACGGTCTCGCCCAACAGCGGCCCCGCGCTGGTCGTCAGCCCGACGACGGTGTCCGTGCCCGAGACGGGCGAGGCGACCTTCGGCGTGCGGCTGTCGCAGGCGCCCTCGTCGAGCGTGACCGTCTCCGTCGCCCGCGCCAGCGGTGACGCCGACCTCACGGTCTCGCCGTCGTCCAGGACGTTCACCACGTCGAACTGGAACACCGCGCAGAACTTCACGATCAGCGCGGCCGACGACGACGACACGACCGCCGGCTCGGCCGTCTTCCGGGTCAGCGCCACCGGCTACACCGCCGTCGACGTGACCGCCAACGAGGCGGACGACGACGTCGGCGGCGACAACGAGTACGTGCAGCGCTTCGTGGAGCTCTACAACGAGATCCACGACCCGGCCAACGGCTACTTCTCGCCCGAGGGCGTGCCGTACCACTCGATCGAGACGTTCATGGTCGAGGCGCCCGACCACGGGCACGAGACCACGTCCGAGGCCTACAGCTACTACCTGTGGCTGGAGGCGGCCTACGGGCGGGTGACCGGCGACTGGTCGAAGTTCAACACCGCGTGGGCGTCGATGGAGAAGTACATCATCCCGTCCACGGCCGACCAGCCGACGAACTCCTTCTACGACCCGTCGAAGCCGGCCACGTACGCGTCGGAGCACAACGACATCACCCAGTACCCGACGGAACTGGAGACCGGCGTCAGCGTCGGCACCGACCCGATCGCGAACGAGCTGCAGAGCGCGTACGGCACCCGCGACGTCTACGGCATGCACTGGCTGCTGGACGTCGACAACACCTACGGCTTCGGCCGCTGCGGCGACGGCACCACCAAGCCCGCCTACATCAACACCTACCAGCGCGGCGCCGAGGAGTCGGTCTTCGAGACGATCCCGCAGCCGTCCTGCGACACCTTCGAGCACGGCGGCCCGAACGGCTTCCTGGACCTGTTCACCAAGGACGCCTCGTACGCCAAGCAGTGGAAGTACACCAACGCCCCCGACGCGGACGCCCGCGCCGTGCAGGCCGCCTACTGGGCGCTGACCTGGGCCAAGGAGCAGAACAAGGCCGGCGACATCTCCGCCACCGTGGCGAAGGCCGCCAAGATGGGCGACTACCTGCGCTACGCGATGTACGACAAGTACTTCAAGCAGCCCGGCTGCACGAGCCCCTCGTGCCCGGCCGGCACCGGCAAGAACGCCTCCAACTACCTGCTGAGCTGGTACTACGCGTGGGGTGGCGCGACCGACGCCAACGCCGGTTGGGCCTGGCGCATCGGCTCCAGCCACAACCACGCGGGCTACCAGAACCCGTTCGCGGCCTGGGCGCTGTCGAACGTCAACGAGCTCAAGCCGAAGAGCGCCACCGGCGCCACCGACTGGAGCACCAGCCTCACCCGGCAGCTGCAGTTCTACACCTGGCTGCAGTCGGATGAGGGCGCGATCGCGGGTGGCGCGACCAACAGCTGGGAGGGCGGCTACGGCACGCCGCCGTCGAACCTGCCGAAGTTCCACGGCATGGCCTACGACTGGCAGCCCGTCTACCACGACCCGCCGTCGAACCAGTGGTTCGGCTTCCAGGCGTGGACGATGGACCGCGTGGCGCAGCTCTACTACGCCACCGGCAACACCGACGCCAAGGCGCTGCTCGACAAGTGGGTGGCGTGGGCACTCGACCACACCACCGTCAACGCCGACGGCACCTACGAGGTGCCCTCCACACTGGAGTGGTCCGGCCAGCCGGCCGGCAACTTCAACGCGACGACCGGCATGCCGCCGGCCAACCCCGGCCTGCACGTGACCGTCAAGGACTACACGCAGGACGTCGGCGTGGTCGGCGCGTACGCCAAGGTGCTCATGTACTACGCGGCCAAGGCCAACCACGCCGAGGCGCGCGACACGGCCAAGGCGCTGCTCGACGGCGTCTGGGAGAACCGTGACGACAAGGGCGTCTCGGTGCCGGAGACCAAGGCCGACTACCGGCGCCTGAACGACCCCGTCTACGTCCCGCCGGGCTGGAGCGGCACCATGCCGAACGGCGACCCGATCAACTCGAACTCCACGTTCCTGTCGATCAGGTCGTTCTACGAGGACGACCAGGACTGGCCGAAGGTCGAGGCGTACCTCGACGGCACCGGCCCCGCCCCCGTCTTCAACTACCACCGGTTCTGGGCGCAGGTGGACGTCGCCGTCGCCCTCGCCGAGTACGGGCGGCTCTTCCCGTGAGAAAAGCAGCACTGATCGCTGCGGCGTCGCTGGTCCTGCCCCTTCTGGGGGCGGGGCCGGCGGCCCACGCCGCTGAGACCGCGCAGGCGGCGCCCGCCTTCGCCTACGGTGAGGCGCTGCAGAAGTCGCTGTGGTTCTACGAGGCCCAGCAGTCGGGCGCGCTGCCCGACTGGAACCGCGTCTCCTGGCGCGGCGACTCGGGCCTGGACGACGGCGACGACGTCGGGGTGGACCTGACGGGCGGCTGGTACGACGCGGGCGACCACGTCAAGTTCGGCTTCCCGATGGCCTTCTCCGCCACCATGCTGGCCTGGGGAGCGGTCGAGTACCGCGACGCCTACGCCTCCTCCGGCCAGCTCACTCACCTGCTCAACAACCTCAAGTTCGTCAACGACTACTTCATCAAGGCCCACCCGTCGGCGAACGTGCTCTACGGGCAGGTCGGCAACGGCGGCACCGACCACGCCTGGTGGGGGCCGGCCGAGGCGATGGCGATGAACCGACCGGCGTACAAGATCGACGCGTCGTGCGGCGGGTCGGACCTCGCGGGGGAGACGGCGGCGGCGATGGCGGCCTCCTCGATCGTCTTCCGCCCGACTAACCCCTCCTACGCCGACACGCTGGTGACGCACGCCAAGCAGCTGTACTCCTTCGCCGACACGGTCAGGAAGAAGTACACCGAGTGCATCACCGACGCCTCCAGCTTCTACAACTCGTGGAGCGGCTACAACGACGAGCTGGTGTGGGGCGCGATCTGGCTCTACCGGGCCACGAACGACGCCTCCTACCTGGCCAAGGCCGAGGCCGGCTACGCGAACCTCGGCACCGAGCCGCAGACCAGCACCAAGTCGTACAAGTGGACGATCGCCTGGGACGACAAGTCGTACGGGGCGTACGTGCTGCTGCACAAGCTGACCGGCAAGCAGCAATACCTGGACGACGCCAACCGGTGGCTCGACTACTGGACGGTCGGGGTGAACGGGCAGAAGGTGCCCTACTCGCCGGGCGGCCAGGCCGTGCTCGACCGGTGGGGCTCGCTGCGCTACGCGGCCAACACCGCGTTCGCGGCGCTGGTGCACAGCGACACGATCACCGACGCCACGCGCAAGGCCCGCTACCACGACTTCGCGGTGGGGCAGATCGACTACGCGCTCGGCGACAACCCGCGCAACTCCTCGTACGTGATCGGCTTCGGCGCCAACCCGCCGAAGAACCCGCACCACCGTACGGCGCACGGCTCGTGGACCGACCAGCTCACCAATCCCGAGCAGACCCGCCACACGCTGTACGGCGCCCTCGTCGGCGGCCCGCCCGACCCGAACGACGCCTACACCGACAAGCGCGACGACTACGTGATGAACGAGGTCGCCACCGACTACAACGCCGGCTTCACCAGCGCGGTGGCCCGGCTCTACAAGGAGTACGGCGGCGAGCCCGCGGCGAACTTCCCCGCCGAGGAGACCCCCGACGGCCCCGAGATCTTCGTCGAGGCCGGCGTGAACGCCTCCGGCTCGACGTTCACCGAGATCAAGGCCATCGTGCGCAACCAGTCGGCGTGGCCGGCGCGGGTGCTGTCGGACGGGAAGTTCCGCTACTACTTCACGCTCGACGGCGACACGACGGCCTCGCAGATCACCGTCTCGTCCGCCTACACGCAGTGCACGGCTCCGGTGCTGCGGCAGGCGAGCGGCCGTACGTACTACGCGGAGATCGACTGCTCCGGGCAGGCCATCGCGCCCGCCGGGCAGTCGCAGCACCGCAGGGAGGTGCAGTTCAGGATCGCCAGCTCGGGGACGTGGGACCCGGCCAACGACTGGTCGTACCAGAACATCCCGACCACGCCGGGCACCACGCCGGTGCGGACGGACCGCATCACCCTCTACAGCGGCGCCACCAAGATCTGGGGTGAGCCCCCGGGTCAGGAGGAAGAGGACACGACACCGCCCAGCAAGCCGGGCAAGCCCGCGGTCTCCGCGATCACGGGCTCGTCGGCCCGGCTGACCTGGACGGCCTCGACCGACGACGTGGGCGTGGCCGGGTACGACGTCTACCTGGGGTCCACCAAGGCAGGCACGGCCACCACCACGTCCTTCGACCTGACCGGGCTCACCCCCGCCACGGACTACACCGCCCACGTGGTGGCCAGGGACGCGGCGGGCAACACCTCGGCGGAGTCCGACGCGACCGCCTTCACCACCACGGAGTCCACCGACGGGACGCCGCCCAGCAGGCCGGGGAAGCCGGCGGTGTCCGGGATCACCGCGACCGGCGCCCGGGTGAGCTGGACGGCGTCCACGGACGACGTGGGCGTGGCCGGATATGACGTCTACCTGGGGTCCACCAAGGCAGGCACGGCCACGTCCACGTCGTTCGACCTCACCGGGCTGACCGCGAGCACCGCGTACACGGTGACCGTGGTGGCGCGGGACGCGGCGGGCAACAGCTCGACGGCCTCCGAGGCCACCTCGTTCACCACGTCCGGCGGGTCGTCGGGCGGGTGCGCGGCGGCGTACAAGGTGATCGGCTCGTGGGGCGGCGCCTTCCAGGCGGAGGTGACGGTCACCAACGCCGGCACGTCCGCTATCACCGGCTGGACGGTCACCTGGAGCTCACAGAACACGATCACGCAGCTCTGGGGTGGCCGGCACACCGTGTCAGGCGGCACGGTGACGGTGCGCAACGAGTCGTGGAACGGCTCGCTCGCGCCCGGCGCGTCGGCGACGTTCGGCTTCATCGCCAACGGGACGTCCACGACGCCGGAGCTCACCTGCACGCCCGCATGAAAGACCCCGCCCCCGCCGCAGGAGCGGCGGGGGCGGTTCCACTGAACCCGTCGGCCCGCACGTGCGTATGAGGAGGTGAGGCGAACCTTCAGTCCCTGCCCGAAGACCATCCCCGCCCGGATGGGACGGACGCGGCCGAACCTCCACTCGGCCGCGTCCGTTTTTTTCGCGTCCGGACCCTCACACGGCCCTTGTCCATGTGGACGGCCTTCGTCCGGACGGCCTTGTTGAAGGGCGCGGCCGGGGCTTCCGCCCCGGCCGTTCGGTCTCTAGGGTTTCCCGGCCGCCGAAGTGGCCAGGGTGAAGCGTTCGCGGGCCGCCTCGATGGCGGCGTCGTCGGAGAAGTCCTCGAACGCCTCCTGGTGGTAGCGCTCGGGGATGAGCCGCTTGACCCTGTCGGGGTAGCCGGCGCCCGGCTCGGGCACCCGCACCTGCGGCGGGATGCTGATCTTCACGGCGATCGGCCCCGAGGCCCGGACGGACGACGCCCACTCGGGGCTCTCCCCGGTGATGGCGCACATGTGGCGGGCGTAGACCCAGCGCACCTCGACCAGGGAGGTGGCGTTCGGAGGTTCGGTGCCGAAGGGCTCCACGGCGCACACGACGCCGGAGTCGAAGCTGTGCCCGTGGGCGTGGTGCTCGCCGGGTGAGGCCTGCTCGAGTATCAGGGTCACCTGCGCGGCGAGCTCGTCGTTCAGCGTGGAGGACGGCTGCCTGGCCGCGAAGAACATCACCCCGGCCAGGGTGACCCCGGCCAGGGTGATGGTCGCCGCGATGAGCCCGCGACGCGTTTTGATCACGGGCTGGTGCAGGTCAGGCTCGGTGCGGGGTTCGGGACCGAGCCGGTGGCGTTGAACCCGAACGTGGCGGACGCGCCGGGCGCGAGCTGCCCGTTGTACGTGGCGTTCTTGACCGCCACGTTGGGCGCTTGCCCGGACAGCACGCCGTTCCACGGTGAGCCGTCGAAGTTCTGCCCGCCGGTGTAGGTCCACTTGACGGTCCAGCCGTTGATGGCGCTGGTGCCGTTGTTCTTGACCGTCACCTCACCCTGGAAGTGGCCGGCCCAGCCGGTGTCGGTGGCCTTCCACGTGGCGGTGCAGTCGCCGGTGGGCGGCGGGTCCGTCGGGTCGGGGTCGGGGTCGGGGCCGGGCGAGCTGCCGCCGGGGCCGACGCCGGTCACTTCGCCGTTGCCGCCGTCGAAGACGACGTCGGAGCAGCTGTAGAAGTTCTCGTTGCTGTCGGAACGGATCCAGTGGGTGAAGATGATGTGCCGGCCGCTCTTACCGGACGGGAGCTGGGCGTTCCAGTAGTAGTAGTTGAGGCCGCCCGCTCCGCCGGACTTGGGCGGGTTGGTGACGCTGCCGAAGCGCTCCAGGTCCGACCACTTCAGCGGCGAGCTGGGGTTCCAGCCGTCCCTGGTGATGTAGTAGTCGAACTTGCCGGGGTGCTCGGCCCAGTTGCTGTGCCGCATCTGGATGTTGGCGCCCGACGTGAGGTGGGTGGTGGGCCAGTCGGTGCGGGCCGCGTTGTAGGCCGAGAAGTCGTAGGGGCCGCCGGTGCCGCCGCTGCAGATCTGGCCGTCGGGGATGAAGCCGGTGGTCCGGCCGGCGCCGTCGGAGCGCAGGACCGCGAACCAGTTGTAGAGGGGGGTGGCGCCGCTCTGGTTGACGGCGGAGGCGCACGCGGGGTTGTAAGGCTGGATCTGCCCGTTCTCCCGCAGGGCGTCCTGCCAGCACAGGAACGTACGGCTGCCGGGGAACATCGACACGCCGTGCGCCTGTGCCTGTGTGGGCACCATTAACGCTGAGGTGATGAGGACGAGGACGGCGGTGAGTGCCGCCGACTTGAACAACTTCATGGAGATTCCCTTGCGCTGACGACAGAGGAAACCTGCCCACGACCTGCCCGCCCGGCCTGCGCATTGAATCATGCTTTTTCGGGATTCGACAATCTTCCGTGAAACTTTCAACCGATCTTGGTCATGGTTTGTGCTGGTGGTCGTACGTGGGGGCCATGAAGCACGTACGAAATGCTTGCCGGAGTTTCGTGGCGGCTGGAGGCTGACGTAGTGGGAGCGCTCCCACTACACTCCCCTGTCAGAGAGGCGGGAGCTACACGCCATGAGGCACGCGCACATCTACCTGATCATCGGGGCGTTACTCAGCCTCGGCCTGTTCGCCTCACCGGCGAAGGCCGCGCCGGTGATCTGCGAGAAGTACGGCTCCACGAGCATCCAGAACGGCCGCTACGTCGTCATGAACAACGTCTGGGGCGCGAGCACGGCCCAGTGCATCGACGTCAACCAGAACGGCGGCTTCACCGTCACCCAGTCCGCGCACAACAACTCCACCAGCGGCGCACCGGCCGGCTACCCCGCCATCTACGCCGGCTGCCACTACGGCAACTGCACCTCGGGCAGCAACCTGCCCATGCGGGCGAACTCCTCCGGCTTCGCCGCGCTGCGCAGCAGCGTCAGCATGTCGTACCCGGGCTCGGGCACCTACAACGCCTCCTACGACCTGTGGTTCGACCCCACGCCGCGTACCGACGGCCAGAACACCGGCGCCGAGCTGATGATCTGGCTCAACCGGCAGGGCTCGATCCAGCCCATCGGCTCGCGGGTCGGCACCGTCAACCTGGCCGGCTCCACCTGGGAGGTCTGGTTCGGCAACACCGGCTGGAACGTCATCTCGTACGTGCGCACCTCACCCGCCACCTCGCTCGACTTCACCATCGACACCTTCTTCTCCGACGTGGTCAACCGCGGCTACGGCCAGCGGTCGTGGTACCTGACCAGCGTCCAGGCCGGCTTCGAGCCCTGGATCGGCGGCGCCGGGCTGAGCGTCAACTCCTTCTCCTTCACCAACACCGGCGGCGGCGGTGGAGGGGGCGGCGGTGGGGGCGGCAACGGCAGCTGCACGGCCGCCGCCACCACCCAGGGCTCATGGAACAACGGCTACGTCGTCCAGCCCGTGACCGTGACCAACCGCGGCACCTCGGCGCTGAACGGCTGGACGGTCACCTTCCCGCTGCCGTCCGGCCACACGATCACCGGCATGTGGAACGCCGACTACTCGGTCAGCGGCGGCACCGTCACCGTCAGGAGCCTGTCGCACAACGGCGGGCTCGCGCCGGGCGCCGCGACCTCCTTCGGCTTCCAGGCGTCGCGGCCCGACGGGAACACGCAGGTGCCCAGCGGATACACCTGCGCATAGAGGCTCGCGCGGGCACGCTTTGCGAGGGGCCCAGTCCGCGCGAACGAGGGGTACGGCTGGTGCTGCCGTACCCCTCATCAACTTTCCGCGTCTGATCTCTGTCTGATCTCTGTCTGATCTCTGTCTGATCTCTCGGTCAGTCGCGCCGCATCGCGGCTTCGATGTCGTCCAGCCTGGCCTGCAGCTCGCTCAGGCAGGCCGGGCGCAGGCGGCCTTCGCGCAGCCGGTCGGAGAGCTTCTGGCGCAGGTCCCGCGTCCTGGAGACCTCCTCCGACGGGCCGTGCGCCTGCGCCTGGCCGGTGGACACCAGGCCGGCGAGCACCTGCTTGAGGTCGAGCACCACGTCGTCGTCCGTCGCGCCGCACGGCGTCCTGGCCTCCAGCGTGGTGGTGAACTCGGCGGCGGCTTGCTCGACTGTGCGCGCGGAGGCCGGAGAGCGCTCGACCAGCCGGGCGGTCGGCGACGGCGGCGACGGCGGCACCACCGGCGTCACCGGCGCCACCCCAGGGTCGCGCATCGTCTCCTGCGGCGTCCCCGACTGCTGGAACCACAGCAGCGCCGACAGCGCGAGCACCGCGGACCCGGCCACCGTGAGCCCGCGCCGCACGTGACGGCCCAGCGTCGCGGTGCCGAGGGCGGAGGTCAGCGCGGAGACGATCTCCGCCGCCGCCGGCCGGTCCTCCGGCCGGTGCGCCAGACAGCGCTGACAGAGCGTGGCGACGGCGTTCGGCACGCCGGGCACGCGGGGCGGCGGCTCGGTCCTGCGCGCCGCCTCGATCTCCTCCCACGTCGTCTCCGGGTACGGCGTCCGCCCGGTCAGCATGAGGTGCAGCAGCACGCCGAAGGCGTAGACGTCCACCGCCGGATGGGTGGGGGCGCCCAGCAGCCGCTCAGGGGCGACGTAGGGCGGGGTGCCGCGGTCGTCCTCCGGATCGCCGGCCCAGGCCGCGATGCCGAAGTCGAGCAGCTTGGGGCCGCTCGTGGTGAGCAGCACGTTCTCGGCGGTGACGTCCCGGTGCACCAGGCCGCGGGCGTGCCCGGCCATCAGCACCCTCGCCAGCCGCAGCGCGATGGAGGCGGCCTCCTGCCAGGGCAGCGGGCCCTGCTCGATGCGTTCGGCCAGCGGCGTGCCGTCGAGCAGCGGCATCACCACGTACGCGGCGACGCCGCCGCTGGTGGTGACGGTCTCGCCGTAGTCGTAGATCTCGATCGAGTCGGGATGGATGAAGCGGGCGGCGGCCCTGGCCTCGCTGCGTACGCTGACCCGCTCTCCCGGGTCGGTGTGCAGCGAGGCCGTGAGCACCTTGACCGCGATCATCCGGTGCAGGGACTGGTCGAAGGCACGCCAGATGACCGACATGCCCCCGCGGGCCAGCGGGTCCAGCAACAGGTACCGCCGGGCCAGGACGTCCCCTGGATTAAGCCGACTCACGGACGACCAGTTCCGTGGGGAGTACGGGGTCGACGCCCGAGGCCCCTGTCAGGAGCAGCCGGGTGGCGACCGTGGCGAGCTCCTCGACGGGCTGGCGGATGGTGGTCAGGGCGGGGACGGTGTGCCGGGCGACCGGCGCGTCGTCGAACCCGATCACCGCGACGTCGGCGGGCACCTTGCGCCCTGCTCTGCGCAGGGCCTGGATGGCGCCCGCCGCCATTAAGTCGCTGGCCACGAACACGGCGTCGAGACCGGGCGCGTGGCGTAACAACCATTGCATGGCGTGGGTGCCGGAGGCGGCGGTGAAGTCCCCGTACGCGACGGGGACGTCGGGAGCCCCGGCCGCCTGGAGGGTCCTGACGAGACCTTCCAGCCGGTCGCGGGCGCCGGGTAAGGAGGGCGGTCCGCCGATGGCGGCGACGTTGCGGCGGCCGGAGAGGAGGAAGTGCTCGGCCGCCTGGCGGCCTCCGTCGAGGTTGTCGACGTCGGCGAACGGGAGTTTGAGGTCGTGGGGCGGGCGGCCGATGTTGCGGACCGGGACGCCCGAGGTGGATAACTTGATCGCCAGGGGATGGCGTTCTCTGGCGCCGATGATCAGCACCGCGCCGGATAACGCGGGCAGCGTGGACGAGGTCGGGGTGACGGTGGTCACCATGAGGTGGGTGCCGTGCTCGTTGATCACCGCGCCTGCGGCGGACAGGAGCCGGGCGTAGTAGGGTTCGGAGAACAGCCGGGGCAGGTGGTCACAGATCACCGCCGTGACTCCGTCGGCCATGGTCTTGGCGGCCGTTCCCCGGGGTGCGCGTTGTCGGACGTATCCCATTCGGGACACGGCGTCGTAGACTTGGCGGCGGGTCGAGGTACTGACCCGCACCGAGCCCGTGAGGACTCTTGATGCGGTCGCGGGGGAAACCCCTGCAGCGGCCGCCACCTGTGCCAGTGTGGGCTGCTCGGTCATGGAGCACCTCGCGGAAAGATCCTGGGAGCGCTCCCACGTTACCAATGTTTCGCCGCTGTTAATAGGGCCTTTGCTGAGAGTGCGTCCGCCTGTGCGGACGCACTCCGAATTTGCTCAGCTAGATGCGGTGGTAACCGTCAGAGGTTTCTGTGCAGGAACGAGATCACGGAGATATTTCCGTGCCCGATTTGTCGTATCCGACAATCAGGAAACCCTGCCATTGTGATCACCCGAAGTCCGCGATGTCCGCCTCGTCCAGGGGGCCGTCGCCGACGTCGTTCGTCGCGTCGTCCGGCTGCGTCTGACGCACCGGTGCGCAGCCCGAGCCGCAGCCGCCGAAGCGGGCCGTGTTGACCGGGTGGAACTCGGTGGCCGGCACGCCCTTGAGCGCGCCCAGCATGGTGTCCTTCCAGATCGGCCCGGGGATCGTGGCGCCGAAGACGTTGCCGTAGTACCTGCCGCCGATGGTGACGCCGTTCAGCTTGTGGTCCTGCGCGCCGCGCGGGTCGCCGATGCTGACCGCGCCGGCGAGGTCGGGGGTGAACCCGGCGAACCAGGCGGTGGCCTGGTTGTCCGTGGTGCCCGTCTTGCCGGCGGCGGGCCGCCCGATGCCGCCCACGCCGCGCATGGTGCCCTTGGTGAAGACGCCCGACAGGATGTTCGCCGCCGCGTCGGCGACCTCGGGGTCGAGCGCCTTCTTGCAGTCCGGCTTGTAGGTGGTGACCTTGCCGTTGCGGTCGGTGATCTTGGTGATCGCCATCGGCTCGCAGAACTTGCCGCGCGCGCCCAGCGTGGCGTACGCGTTGGCCACCGTCACCGGGTCCATCTCGTTGGTGCCCAGCGTGAACGTCTCGAACTCGAGCAGGTCCAGCCCGTCGGAGCGGTGGATGCCGAGCGACTTGGCGGTCTGAACCGTCTCACACAGGCCGACCTTCTGCTCCAGCATCACGAAGAAGGTGTTGACCGACTGCCACGTACCGGTGGCCAGCGTCTTGAAGCCGCCGCCGCCCTCGTCGTTGGTGACGGTGTGGCTGGGGTCGCCGATGCTCTCGCCCTTGCAGTTCTTGAACGAGGAGTAGTACGGCGCGGTGTAGCCGCTGCCCACGGTGAACCCGTCGTTGATCTTCCAGCCCTTCTTCAGGGCCGTGACCAGCGTGAACGTCTTGAACGTGGAGCCCGCCTGGAAGCCGGTGCCGCCGCCGTGCTTCGCGTCGGCCACGACGTTGTACGACATCTCCTTCTTGCGCTTGTTGTTGCCGTACTTGCGGCTGGCGGCCATCGCCTTGATCTCGCCGGTGCCCGGCTGCACCAGGGCCTCGGCGGCGACCGGGTTGTCCTTGGCGTAGACGTACTTCTTGATCGCCTGCTCGGCGGCCCGCTGCATCTTCGGGTCGAGCGTGGTCTGGATGGTCAGGCCGCCCCGGTTGAGGAACTGCGAGCGCGCCTTGGCCGTCTTGCCGAACGCCTTGTTGCTCAGCACCTCGTTGCGCACGTACATGCAGAAGTACGGGTACTGGCTCGCGCTGCAGCCGCCGGGCAGCGAGGTGCCCTTGTAGCCGAGCGGCTTGGACTTGGCCTCCTCGGCCTCCTCGGGCGTGATCTTCTTCAGCTCGGCCATCCGGTCGAGCACCACGTTGCGCCGGTTGAGCAGCCGCTTGCGCTGGGCCTTGCCGAGGTTGGGGTCGGTCGCGTTGGGGTCCTGCACGGCGCCCGCCAGGGTCGCCGCCTGCACGAGGTTGAGCTGGGACGCCTTGACGCCGAAGAAGCGCTTGGCGGCGGCCTCGACGCCGTTGGCGTGGGCGCCGAAGTAGGCGATGTTGAGGTACTTCTCCAGGATCTCGTCCTTGGTGTACTTCTCCTCCACCGCCATCGCGTAGCGCAGCTCCTTGAGCTTGCGCGCGTAGCTGGCCTCCAGGGCGGCGTTGCGCTCCTTGTCGGTGGTGGCCGAGTTGAGCAGCACCTGCTTGACGTACTGCTGGGTGATGGAGGAGCCGCCCTGCGCGATGCCGCCCGAGGCGAAGTTCTTGGCCAGGGCGCGCATGGTGCCCTCGATGTCGATGGCGCCGTGCTCGTAGAAGCGGAAGTCCTCGATGGAGATGATGGCCGTCTTCATGATCGGCGCGACCTGGTCGAGCGTGACCGACTCCCGGTACTGCTCGTAGAACTGCGCGATCGGGTTGCCCTTGGCGTCGACGACGGTGGTCTTCTCCGCGAGCGGGGGCTCTTTGAGCTCTTCGGGTTTGATCCCGAGGTCCTCCGATGCCGAGACGAATATCGCTCCGGTGCCGCCGACCGCGGGCAACGCGACCGCGGCGGCCAGCACGCCGGCCGCGGCAGCGGCCGCCGTCAGGCGCGCGACACTCGACAAACGGGAACCCATGGTGGTAATCCCCTCCCCCTCGTGGCAATAGGGTGCATCCTAAACCCGGGCATGACATGCTCCGCGTAAAACCTTGGACGTTCCTTGACCCCGAAAAGTTGATCCACATCGGCGTTTTTTGCCGGGATCCTGGGTATAACCGACGTTTGCCCAGCTTGAGGCCGCTGCGGTTCCAGTGATCTTCTGTGGCGGCTGTGATTCCGTCCAGCCCCGGGCAAAGAAGCGTGTCGGCCGCCGTGTCCCCGTACGCCGATCTGGCAACGTCTACCAGGCCATTTCTTCCCGCGCCTTTGGTGGAGGGGCTTCATGCGTCACGTCGGGGAAGGCGAGCACGTCGATCGGCTGCTCGCCGCCGCCAGGACCTGCTGGGGGGAGCGCCCCGGCGGAGACGGGTACGTCGCCGTGGAGGCGTACGACGAGGACCTGCGGGCCGTGGCCAGGACACTGCTGGTGGGACGGGCGCTCTGCGGCCTGCTGGGGACGCGGCTCGTCGCGCGCACCCGGCCGTCGTGGGCCCGGCTCGCGGTGGCCTTCGGCGCCGCCGACACGCCGCCCGACCAGCCGCCCGCGGCCGTGGTCACCACGGTGGCCGACCGGTCGGTGCCGAGGGAGATCCCCGTCCTGCACGTGCACGGCACGGGCTCGCTCCAGGCGTACGCGCTCTTCCCCGACCAGGGGTCATGCTCGATCGACGAGGAGCTGCCCGCCAGGGTAGGCGCGTTCTTCGAGCGGCACGTCTGGCCCCGCCGCGAGGCGATCAGGCCGGGCGCCGAGCGGGTGACCAGGCGGGCGCGGCGCGGCTACCAGGTCCGTACGGAGACCGAGCGCCGCCAGCTCCGCCACTACGGCTGCGCCAGGCTCGGCCTCGACCCCGACCGCCCCACGATCGCCGTGCACGCCCACGCGCCCGGCCGCGACGACCGCATGTTCGCCGCGATCACCCAGTACGCCGCCTCCGACGAGTCCGCGAACTGGCTCTTCCACGACCCCGTCACCTGGCACGCCCGCACCCGGCGGGTGGACGGCAAGCTCTCGGCGAACCTGCTGTGGAGCATGACCGACGCCGCCGTCACGTTCGGCGACAGCGACCTGCCCGCGTTCGGCATCCCCGTCGTCCAGGCCGGCTGGTCGGCGGGCCGCGCGTGCGGCGCCGTGCACGCTCCGGCCACGCCGTCGGAGCTGCGCGCGCTGCTGGGCGAGGCCATCGCCAGGCACGCCAAGGGCGAGAGCATCCTCGGGCCGGAGCAGCGCGAGCGCGCCCGCCTCTGGCTCTGGCTGCGCCGCTGCGGCGCCGACGTGCCGAGCCAGCTCCTGCCCCATTGGGAGCAGGGCGACGACTACGCGCGGGTGCTCGCCGTCAACCTGCGGCACGTCGAGCCGGACGGCGACCCGCTGTTCAGCGCCGTCGCCCGGCTGTGGGAGCGGCGCGACCCCGTGCTCACCCGCTTCGACTTCCACGATCAGGACATCACGTGCACCCCCTGGAGGAACACCCGATGAGCAGCTCAGGATCAGTCACCGACGTGGACCCGGTGATCCTTCCCGCCATCCCGCCCGTGCATCTGAGCAGCGGCAAGGTGGCCCCGCTGCAGGTCACCGACCGGCTGCGCAGGGGCAGCCAGATCGTGGGCAGGTTCGAGACGTCGGGGCTGGCCGGGTTCAAGGTCTCGGCGCAGGGGCGGTCGCTGCGGGTGCAGGTGTCGCTGTCGGCCGACGAGCGGTCGGTGAGCGGCTGGCACGAGGGGCGGGTCGAGCCGCTGGGCCCCGTGCCGCGCTTCCTCCAGGTCAGGTCCCAGGGCCGGCTGCGGCAGTGCGTGCTGCTGCGCGGCCGCAGGGCGCACGCCAGGGTGGCCTTCGACCTGACGCCGGAGGAGATCCCCGACGACGGGCTCATCTGCGTCGAGGTCCTCGACATCACCGAGGGCGACGGCATCAGCGAGGAGGTCCGCGAGGCCGTCTCCGGGCGGATCGCGTCCGACGGGGTGGCCGGGGTGCGGCTGGACAAGGTCGTCTTCGAGGAGCCGCCGCCCGTGGACTTCGACCCCGACACGCTCGACGGGTCGCGCTGCGAGCTCTACTCGCTGATCAGCGCGGGCGGGCTGGCGAACGTCAACCGGCAGGGCGCGCGGGTGCTGCGCTCGGGCATGTTCGTGGTCAATCCCGTGCTCAAGGATCGGTTCGGCTCCAGCGGGGACATCACGCTGCGGCTCGGTACGCGGGCCGAGGCCGTGAGCATGATCCCCGCGACGTGGAAGCGGGTCAACAGCGAGCTGCGCTGGCTGCGCCACGCCACCAGGAAGCTGCTGCAGTCGGCCGCGCCGCCGGTCGAGCGGGTGCTCAGCGTCAGGGACGGCTCCCTGGGCGAGCCCGCGCAGAGCGTGCAGGGGAACGTGACCGAGCTGGTGGTGCCGAGCCCGTCCACCGCGCCGCTGCTCGTCATGCTGGGGCCGTGCCCCGACTGCGTGCCGACACTGGAGTCCGGTACGCAGTCGGTCTGACCCGCCCCAGGTCGCATGCCGGATCCGCCCAGTTTTAGCGGCTTATATCGCGATCACCTGTGAAAATGCCGCTCAGCGGGCAGTGTTCCTCTGTGGGAACGAGCGGATTGCGGATCGAGACGACCCGACACCTGCACTGCACGGTGGTCCGTGCCGACGGAGTGCTCGACCACGCCGGCCGCGTGCGCTTCAGCTCCTGCATCGACCTCGTCTGGAACTGGTCGGTCGGCCCCGTCCTCGTGTTCGACCTGGCCGACCTGGACTTCTACGACGCCTCGATCATCGGGGTGCTCGGCATGGCGCTGCAGCGGATGGAGGAGGAGGGCGGCAGCGGCCGGATCATCCTCGTCCGGCCGTCGGCGCACCTGCTGACCGTGCTGCGGCAGACCGACCTGCTGTCACACGTGGAGCTGCGCGACAGCGTCGCCGAGACGGTCACCGAGCTGACCCTGCACCCCTCGGAGCCCGAGGAACAACACCCCGGCGCCGCCCGCCGCGCCACGGGCTGACCGCCTCAGAGCCCGTACGTCTCCAGCAGCCGCAGCCAGATCTCGCTCACCGTCGGGAAGGACGGGACCGCGTGCCAGAGGCGGTCGAGCGGCACCTCGGCCGTCACCGCGATCGTGGCCGCGTGGAGCAGCTCCGCCGCGCCCGGCCCGGCGAAGGTGACGCCCAGCAGGACCTTCCTGTCCTCGTCCACGACGGCCTTGGCCTTGCCGCGGTAGCCGTCGCCCAGCAGGTAGGCCCCCGTGACGGCGCCCATGTCGTACTCGACCGCCCGCACTCGGAAGCCCTCGTTGCGGGCCTCCTCCTCCGTGCGGCCGACCGCGCAGACCTGCGGGTCGGTGAAGACGACCTGGGGCGAGCCGTAGGAGTCGGCCAGGTCGCGCATGGCGGGCAGCTCGTCGCCGCGCGCCCTGGCGGCGATCACGTCACCGCAGATCCGCGCCTGGTACTTGCCCATGTGCGTGAGCAGCGCCCGCCCGTTGACGTCGCCCACGGCGTAGAGCCAGCCGTCGGCCACGCCGGTGGCCCGCATGCTGTCGTCGACCTCGACGGGGGCGTCGTCGGGCAGGCCGATCGTGTCGAGCCCGAGCCCTCGGGTGGCGACGTCGCGGCCGGTGGCCACCAGCACCTCGTCGGCCTCCAGCGGCGGGCCGTCGCCGAGGTGCACGGTGACCTTGCCGCCCGGCTCGGGCCGCTCGACCCGCTCCATCTGCGTGTGAAAGCGCACGTCGATGCCGGCCTCGGCGAACGACTCCGCGACCAGCTCGCCGGCGAACGGCTCCATGCGGCCGAGCAGGCGGCCCCCGCGTACCACGACGGTCGTCTGACGGGCGCCCAGCCCATGCATGGCCTGCGCCATCTCGCAGGCGACCACGCCGCCGCCCAGCACGACCAGCCGCTCGGGGACCGAGGACGCCGCCGTCACCTCGTGACTCGTCCACGGGTTCGCCTCGGCGAGGCCGGGCACGGGCGGCACGGCGGCGGTGCTGCCGGTGGCGAGCACGACGGCCTGGCGGGCGGTCAGCACGCGCTCGTCGCCGTCCTCGGTGGTGACCCGCACCCGCTTGGGGCCGTCGAGCCGGCCGCGCCCGCGGAAGAACTCGATCGGCACGCTCTCGATCCAGCGCACCTGCCCGCCGTCGTCGTAGGCGGAGACCGCCTCGTCGCGCCTGGCCAGCACCCTGGCGACGTCGATCTCGCCCAGCGTGAGCCCCGGCACCCTGGCGACCTCGGCGGCCAGGTCGACCGGCCGGAGCAGGGCCTTGCTGGGGACGCACGCCCAATAGGAGCATTCGCCGCCGGCCAGCCGTTCCTCGACGATCGCGGCGGTCAGCCCGCCGCGCACCGCGCGGTCCGCCGCGTTCTCGCCGGCGGGTCCAGCGCCGATCACGATCACATCGAACTCGTCAGCCACCGCTGCCTCCCCAAGCACTCGCTCGGCCTATGAGGAGATGTTTTCATGTCGCGGCCGTCAGCGGGCGTGGCGGGGGGTGGGCTGGATGCCGCGGAGGCTGGGAAGGTGGCGGCGGGCGGGCGTGGGGAGGCGGTAGGCGTCCACGTGGGCGGCGGCCAGCGCCTCTGCCATCGTGGCGTGCACCGGGATGGCGGCCTGCTCGCCCATCAGCGCGATGAGGCGGCGCAGCGGCGGGCGAGCCTCGGCGACGGCCAGGTGCCCGCCCTTGGCCCGCAGCGCGCGGTGGGTGAGCGTGAGCCGTTCGAGGCCGTTGGGGTCGCAGAACCACAGGTCGGCCGCCGCGACCAGGACGTGCATGAGCGGTGATCGGGGGATGGGGTCGAGGATCGAGGACAGCACGGGCCTGGTCGTGTGGTCGAGCTCGCCGGTCAGGGCGACCACCAAAGTAAGGCCGTCCACGGGGACGAGCCGGACGGAAAGCTGCGTCATCGCGAGCCCTCTCTCAGGTCCGGGGCGCGTCAGCGCTCCCCATCCTCCTCCTGCCGCCCGCGATCGGATAGGTCCTACGGACTCAAAGCACGTCCAGAAGGGGGTTCGGCAGGCTCGTCCAGTGATCGCCGGTGCCTCTCACCCGCGTGAGCAGGTGAGCTTTGGCCGGGAGCCGCTCGGCGAACAGGGCGGCCCGGTCGGCGGCCGGCAGCACGCCGGCGGCGTCGCGGGCGGCGGTGGCCACGACGTGCCACAGCTCGCCCTCCACGGCCCTGTCGCCCCGGCCGACGGCGGAGATCAGGCTGCCGAACGTGGTCGCGGCCAGCGAGCCGAGCAGCTTGGCGTGCAGGACGGCCGGGTCGTCGGTGAGCAGCCGTGCGCTGACCGGCGGGGTCTCGATGCCGTGGCGGGCGAGCCTTTCCGGGCTGATCCGCACGTCGGCCAGGTCGCGGTAGACCAGCCGGTACGGCCGCCCGTCCCCGTCCAGGACCACCAGCAGGTTCTGGCCGTGCGCCTCCAGCGCGATCCCGTGGGCCAGCATCCCCAGCGCGCCCTCCCAGAGCAGCCGCGCGAGCGCCCCCAGCCAGGTGGCCGTCGCCCGGGTGGGGAGGGCGGCGAGGGGCAGGACAGGGCCCGGTTCCGGGGTGGGGTCGCGGAGCATGACCGACACGTCCGCGCTGGGCCGCCCGTCCACCGATCCGGCGGCTCCGGCCAGGTAGCGGGCGATGCGCGGCCCGCCGCCCTGCTCGGCCACCGTGGTGAGCAGGGCGGACAGGGGGACGCAGTCGCGTACGGAGCCGGGGGAGATGTCCCTGACCCCCGAGGTCATGCGGGTGGTGAGGGCCGTCTTGAGATGGGGGCCGCCGTCGAGCGGGGCCAGCGTCCTTACGGACATGAGAGGCCGCGCGGGCAGCGCTCCCGTCGCCTGGGGACGGAACCCCAGCCCGGCGAGGACATGGCGGGTCTGCCACGGATGCACGGGCAGCAGCAGCCGGTCGCCGTCCACGAAGGGCCATGGCCCGGTGACGAGGCAGTCGCGGGCGGGCAGGGCGAGCAGGTCGAGGTGGACGGTGGGGCGGTGCTCCGGCATGTACGCCAGCTGCTCGGCCACCGACACCCCCGGCCTGTTGCGGCACCCCGGATGGTAGGGATGCCCGTCGATCACGCTCTGCTCGTGCTCCTCGGCCGTCTTCGGGGCCTCCTTCGACGCGCCGGCGCGGGAGAGCGCGAGGGAGGCGACGCTGTTGTCCAGGTCCTCGACCAGGGCGGCGGTGCCCGGCAGGGCGAGCGCTTCGAGCAGCGCGGCCGGGTGGGTGCAGGGCCTTCCGTCCAGCAGCAGCTCGGGCTCGTCCCGGACGTCGTACGGCCGCCGCTTCGGCCCTATGAGCCGGCGTCCGTCGGCGAGCACCACGCACCCGGGTCCGGCCGCTCTCAGGCCGGGCAGCGGCTCGTACAGCAGCCCCCGCCACAGCCGCCCCATGACGGCGGCCCGCGCGCCCGGCAGCTCGGCGGCGTAGCGGCCGGACAGCCCGGGCCGTACGCGGGCCAGCTCCCCGGCGAACGCGGCCTCCACCGCCCTCATGATCTCCACCTTCCGCGTCCTCATTCCCGCTGGCTACCCTGTGGGCACCAATGGGGACAAAAGGGTAGGAGTACGGTCGCCATGGCAGCCACCGACGACGTACTCCCGCCCACCGGCCCTCCACCGGACCCGGCCGACGAAGCCGCCGCACTCGCAACGACGGCCCTGCTCAACTGCCTGATCAGAGAGGTGGCCCAGCCCGCACGGCCCGCGCGGGTCCATCGGTTGCCCGCCACCGGACTGCTGTTGCGCGTGGCGGGTGGTCGGCGGCCCGGTGCGCCGCTGTTGCGCGTCGCCGGCGGGTGGCGGCCCCTGACCCTGGACGAGCTGGTCGAGCTGACCGCCGCCGAGCTGCGGGCGGGCACCGGGGTGGGCAACGACGTGGTGCCGGCCGAGATCCTGCACAGCCGCGACGTCGCCGCCGCCCTGCTCGCCGCCAGGCGGGACGCGCCATTGCCCGCCGACCTCTACCTGCGCTCCGAGCAGGCGCTGATGGCGGGGCACCCCTACCATCCCGCCCCGAAGGCCAGGGGCGGGATGGGGCCGGAGGCGTGGCTGCCGTACTCACCGGAGGTGCGGGCGAGCTTTCCGCTGACCTTGCTGGACGTGCCGGACGGTGAGCTGATCGAAAGCGGGGACGTGAGCGCGCTCGGCGGGCCGCTGCCCGCTCACCCCTGGCAGGTGGAGCTGCTCGGCGGGCTGCCGGACCTGCGGAGGCTGGGACACACGCAGGGCCGGGCGGTGGCGACGGCCTCCATCCGTACCGTCTACCTGCCGGACGCGGACCTGTTCCTCAAGTTCAGCCTGGACGTGCGGATCACCAACGACGTACGCCGCCTGTGGCTGCACGACCTGCGCCACCTCCCCGTGGTGGCGGCCCTGCTGGAGACGGTCTTCGACGACCTGCCGGGCCCGTCGCTGCTCCGGGACCGCGGTTACCGCAGTGCCGAGCTGGACGGCGACGGCGGCGAGGCGCTGGCGGTGATCGTCAGGGACGGGCTGGGCGAGCACGTACGCCCAGGGCTGACGCCGCTGCTGGCGGCCGGGATCGCGGAGGGCTTCCCCGGCAACCCCCTGGACGCCCTGGACGAGGACGCGGCCCTGGTGTGGTGGCAGCGCTACCTGGAGTACGTGGTGCCGCCGGTGCTGCACGCGTACCTGCGGCATGGGGTGGTGCTCGAATGCCACCTGCAGAACGTGCTGGTCGCGGTGGACGCGGCCGGGCTGCCCGCGCAGGCGCTGTTCCGCGACTACGAGGGCGTCAAGCTGGTCGCCGAGCGGCACGCGGCGGGGCCGCTGCTGGGCGCCGTACGGGCGTGGGAGCGGCTGGTCTACTGCCTGGTCACCAACAACCTGTGCGAGATCGCGGGCGCGCTGACCGAGCGGCATCCGGGGCTGCGGGCGGAGCTGTGGGCGCGGGCCAGGGCGGTCTTCGCGGCGGCGGGCAAGGAGTACGGCGATCCGCGTGAGCTGCGTGAGCTGCTGGCCGCCGCGTCCGTGCCGGCCAAGGCCAACCTGCTGCTGCGCTGGCTGGACGCCGACGGCGCGGCCATGCGCTGGGTGCCCGTCCCCAATCCGTTGAGACTCTTTACGGCATAAGCTATTGTCGCCCCATCAACTCTTTACGGCGTAATGAATCAGGGGAGGGCGCCATGGCCGAGGCGACGACGCACGACGGCGAGACGATCCAGGTGGAGGTGCACGGGTCGGGTCCCACCGTGCTGCTGCCGGTCGATCCACAGCCTGTGGAGGGCGAGCGGGCCGAGGAGATGCGCAAGTGGGGCATGGACCCCGCGCTCGGCCGCACCTTCATCGAGGGGCTGTCGGACGCCTTCCAGGTGGTGGTCTTCGACTACCAGGGGCACGTGATGAACCACCCCAAACCCGGCACCCTCACCCCCGACAACGTCGCCCGCGACCTCCTGGTCGTGGCCGACGCCGCGGGGGCCGAGCGGTTCGCGTACTACGGGTACTCGTGGCTGGCGCTCAGCGGGCTCCAGCTCGCCCTCCGCACCGACCGCCTCTCCGCGCTGGTCATGGGCGGGTTCCCGCCGTACGCGGGGCCGTACGCGGAGATGCTCAAGGTGACGATGGCGACGTACGAGATGGCCGTCGACCCGCCCGCGCCCTCGGAGAGCGACGACCCCTGGTCGTCGACCGACGGGCTGCCGAGCGAGGAGCAGGCCCGGCAGTTCGTCACCCTCTACGAGGGACTGCAGGGCTTCGACGACACGAAGGCCGGGCTCACCTGTCCGCGCCTGTGCTTCGCGGGCTCGGAGGACGAGATCCGCTACGAGGAGAAGTGGGGCGGCGTGACCGTGGACCTGCGCGGCCCGCTCGTCCGGCACCGCGCCGAGCTGGCGGAGCGGGGCTGGGACGTCGAGGTGCTCGACGGGCTCGATCACATGAGCGCGATGCAGCCGGTCAACGTGCTGCCGGTCCTCCGCCCGTGGCTGGCCAAGGCGCTGTAGTGAGTCAGGGCAGCAGGCGCAGGCGGCCGATGATGGCCGTGGTGGAGCGGTCGGGCAGGTAGTCGAGCACCCGCACCTCGCCGCCCAGCGCCCGCACCAGCGGCGCCTCGGGCAGCATCTCGGCGGTGTAGTCGCCGCCCTTCACGTACAGCTCGGGGCGGATCATCCGCAGCAGCCGCTCAGGGGTGTCCTCGTCGAACTCGGTCACGTAGTCCACGAAAGTGAGCGCGGCCAGCACCGACATGCGGTCCTCGCACGGGTTGACCGGGCGGCCGGGGCCCTTGAGCCTGGCCACGCCGGCGTCGCCGTTCACCGCCACCACCAGCACGTCGCCGAGCCGGCTCGCCTGCTCCAGGTACGTCACGTGCCCCCGGTGCAGCACGTCGAAGCAGCCGTTCGTGAACACCACCCGCTCGCCCCTGCGCCGGTGCTCGTCCAGGAGCCTGGCCAGCTGCTCGGCGGCCTGCACGGTGCCCTCCTGGCCCTCCTGGCGGCGCAGGGCGCGCTGGAGCTCGTACCGGGTGCAGACGGCGGTGCCCTGGCGGCGGACGACCACCCCGGCCGCCGCCTGCCCGGCCCGCGCCGCCTCCTCGGGGGCCGCGCCGCCGGCCAGCCAGAGCGCGAACGCGGCGGTGTACGTGTCGCCCGCGCCCGTCGCCATGTGCTGCGGCGCTGGCTGAGCGTAGGTCCGGTACGGCGGCTGCCCCAGGCGGTGCAGCAGCGTGCCCTCGCCGTCGAGGGTGGTGACGACCATGCGCGCGCCGGTCAGCTCCAGGAGCTGATCGGACCTGGCCATCAGGTACGCGGGCCGGTCGCCCGTCTCGTCCTCGTCGTCGAGCAGGCGGACGACCTCGGCGAAGTTCGGCAGCACCACGTACGGGCCGCACTCGCGCCACGGGGCGACCGCGTGCGCGTCCACGACCAGCAGCGGCAGTCCCGCCAGGGCCTTGCGGACCGCCGGCGTGCAGACCCCGCCCCCGTAGTCGCAGGCCACGACCACGTCGGCCCCGGCCAGGGCGTCGGTCAGCCGGCTGAGCAGCTCGCGCTCGGCGTCCTCGGGGAGTTCGCCGTGGTCCTCCTCGTCGTAGCGGGCGGTGAGCTGGCCGCTGGTGATCAGCCGCCGCTTGTGCGCCGTACGCCGGCCGGGCACGGTCACGAGGTCGACGCCGACGCCGAGCAGGCGCAGCGACTCGACGAGCGTCGCGCCGCACTCGTCGTCGCCCACCACGCCGACGAGCCGGACGCGGGCGCCGAGCGCCACCAGGTTGGCGGCGGTGTTGGCGGCGCCGCCGGGAGCGTCCTCGGTGGCCTCCAGGCTCATCACGGGCACCGGCGCCTCCTGGGCGAGACGCTTGGCAGAGCCACGGAGCCACGAGTCGAGCATGACGTCGCCGACGACCACGGCGCTGGGGATCTTGTCTGTGCCCATGAGGGGGAGGTACCAGTAAAAGCCCTGCTCAAACCCGGCATATCGGAAGTTAGGCGCGATAGGGGGCGGGTAGCCAGGCGGCTATGCACGGCCCTGGAGACCTCGATGTGCTCGTACCGACCAAGGACCGCCCGGCTTCGCTGGCGGTGACGCTGGCCGGGCTCGCGGCGCAGGACGCGCGCGGGTTCCGGGTCGTGATCTCCGACCAGTCGTCCGTGCCGGTGACCGGGGACCCGCTGGTGGCGAGCGCCGTACGGATCCTTGAGCATCGCGGCCATCCCGTCTCGCTGCTGCGCCACGTGCCCGCGCGGGGGCTCGCCGAGCAGCGGCAGTTCCTGCTGGAGCAGGCGGAGCGGCGGTGGTGCCTCTACCTGGACGACGACGTGTGGCTTGAGCCTTGTGCGGTCTCCGTGCTGGTGTCCGCTCTCGGGGAGCTGGGGTGCGGGTTCGTCGGGTACGGGCTGCACGGGCTGTCCCACCGGCACGACCGGCGGCCCCACGAGCTTTCGCCGTACGAGGAGTGGGCCCGGCAGGTGTGGCCCGAGCGGGTGCGCAGGGACAGCCCCGCCTGGCGGCGGCACACCCTGCACAACGCGGCCAACCCGCTGCACCTGGCCGAGAAGGTGGGGATCAGTGCGGCGTGGCGGGCGTACAAGGTGGCCTGGATCGGCGGGTGCGTGCTCTACGACCGGGCCCTGCTGGAGGGGTGCGGCGGGTTCGAGTTCTGGCGGTCGGTGCCGGTCGCGCACGCCGGCGAGGACGTCGTGGCGCAGCTCCGCGTCATGGAACGGCACGGCGGCGCCGGGCTGCTGCCCAGCCGCGCCTACCACCTGGAGCTGCCGACCACCGTCATGGACCGCGCCGCCGAGTGCTACGACTACGTGATGGAGCCGTCATGATCGCCTTTGAACCCGCGGTGAGCGCCGGGCTGGGGACCGTGGCCGGCTCGGAGGCGGGCGGCGGGCTGGTGGCGGATGTGCGGCGGATCGCGGTGTTGCGGGCCAACGCGCTCGGCGACTACCTCATGGCCGTGCCGGCGCTCGACGCGCTCAAGCGGGCCTATCCCGAGGCGCAGCTCACCCTGCTCGCCACGCCGTGGCATGCCGCGTTCCTCACCGGGCGTCCCGGGCCGGTGGACGACGTGGTGGCGCTGCCGCCCATCACGGGAGTGTCCACGTACGAGAGCGGGCGCAGCGCCCCCGACGTGCTCTACGACGAGCTGCGGGAGCGGCGCTTCGACCTGGCGGTGCAGATCCACGGCGGCGGGCGCTACTCCAACCCGTTCGTGCGCCGGCTGGGCGCCCGGGTGACCGCAGGGCTGCGCGCGCCGGGGGCGGAGAGCCTGGACCGGTGGCTGCCGTACACCCACTACCACCACGACACCCTGCGCTTCCTCCAGGTCGCGGCGCTGGTCGGCGGGGTGGGCAGCGGGGTGAGCGGCGGACTCGAGCCGCGCGTCGAGGTCACCGGCGGCGACCGGGACGAGCTGGCCCGCGTGCTCGGCAGGACGCCGCAGGGGCTGGTCGCCGTGCATCCCGGCGCCACAGACCCGCGCAGGCGCTGGCCGGTCGAGCGCTTCGCCGAGGCCGCCGACCGTACCGGAAGACCGGTGGTCGTGACCGGCACCCGCGCGGAGGAGGACCTGGTCACGGGCGTCGTCGCGGCCATGCGGCGGCCCGCGATCCCCGTCGTCGGCACCCTCGGGCTGGGCGGCCTCGCCGCGCTCTACGAACGCTGCGACCTGCTCATCGCGAACGACACCGGCCCGCGCCACCTGGCCGCGGCGGTCGGCACCCCCACGGTCGCCGTCTACTGGTGCGGCAACCTCATCAACGCGGGCCCGCTCAGCCGGGCCGCGCACCGGCCGCTGATCTCGTGGACCACCGCCTGCCCGGCCTGCGGCGCGGACGGCGTGGACCCGGCGGCCGAGCGCTGCCCGCACGTGGAGTCCTGGGTGCGCGACGTCACGGTGGACATGGTGGCGGAGCAGGCGGACGACCTGCTCCACGGAACTCCGGGGGAGAGCTGATGACGGAACACGCGGTGCTCGACGAGCTGCGCCAGGCGATCGACGAGGCGTTCCAGGGGCGCGAGCGGGTGGCGATGAGAGACGTGTACGCGCAGGCGTCCCGGCACGTCAGCCTGCCCGCCGACCTGCTCGGGCACCTCAACGAGCTGCCCGAGGGCGCCTACGACAGGCAGGAGCTGACCGAGGCCATCAACGCGGTCATCACCCGCAGGGGCGAGCAGGACACGCTCGGCCTGCTGGAGGTGCCGGGGGATGACGCGTCGCTCGACTACCTCAATCCCACGCCGACCCGCCCCGAGGGCGAAGGTCGCTAGGCGGGCGGGAGCAGGGCGGGGGACGCGTCCAGCAGCTGGAACCCGTCGTCCCACCGCCGGACCCGTCCGGCGGTGGGGTGCGTGAAGTGGGTGCCCAGCAGCAGGTCGCCGGTGCCGGCCAGCTCGGTCAGCAGGAGGCGGCGGGTGGTCCGTGCCTCGGCGGGATCGACGTCGCCGACGCTTCCCATGTCGGGGTACGCCAGCTGCACGGGATGATGCAGGCTGTCGCCGCTGATCAGCGCGTTGCGGCCGGCGCCGGTCAGCTTCACCGACAGGTGGCCTGGCGTGTGGCCGCGGGTCGGCACCAGGCGGACGCCGTCGGCCACGTCCAGACCTGCGGCGGGGACGTCGAGCAGGTCGTACAGGCCGTGGTCGCGGACGGGCCGCAGGGAGTCGCGGTGCACCTGGGCGACGTCCTCGTCGGTTTCCGCGACGGCGGTCCAGTGGTCCCATTCCCTGCGGTCGGTGAGGTAGCGGGCGTTCGGGAAGGTCGGCGTCCAGCGGCCGTCCACCAGGTGGGTGTTCCAGCCGACGTGGTCGACGTGCATGTGCGTGGTGATCACCACATCTATGGTGTCCGGGGCGAAGCCCGCGGCGGTCAGCCGGTGCAGCAGCGGGGTCCGCAGGTTGTCGGCGTCGGGGATCTGCCGGGGCTTGTCGTTGCCGATGCCGGTGTCGACCAGGATGCGCTTGCCGTTCGCCTCGATGGCGAAGAGGTGGACGTGCATCGCGACGGCGGTGAAGCCGGGGTGGAGCAAGGGGTGGTGCAGGTGCTCCGGGGTGGCGTCCGGCAGCAGCCATTGACTGGTCTCCGGTGACATGTCGATCTCGTCGACTCGGCGCACCACGATGCCTCCGAGGTCCCAGCCGAGGAAGGCAGGGGATACATGGCTTGCTACCACTTTGAATCCGTTCGTCGGGTTTCCGGTGAGTCGACTCTAGGGCTGGGGCTCACCTTTCGTAAGTACGTACCTTTTTGTAAGCTCGTGGCATGGCGGTGAGTGAGCAGTTCGAGCTTCCGGCGGACTCCTTCTACAAGGACTGTCCGACCCGGCCGGTCATGGCCGAGGTGACCGGCCGGTGGGGTGCGTTGATCATCGCCGCACTGGTTCCCGGGCCGATGCGCTTCTCCGGCCTGCACCGGCACATCGGCGGCATCAGCCAGAAGATGCTGTCGCAGCACCTCAAGTCGATGGTGCGCTACGGCCTGGTCGAGCGCCTGGTGGAGCCGACCGTCCCGCCGCAGGTCAGCTACCGCCTGACGCCACTCGGGCGGAGCCTGGCGCGGCAGCTGTGCGCGCTGCTCAGCTGGTTCAGCGAGCACACCCCGGCGCTGCAGGCCGCCCAGCAGCGCCACGACCTTCGATAGGTCGCATAGCGGGGCGGCTCCACGGCGTCTGCAAGGGTGATTGTCGATCCCCTTGGAGGTGACCGTGGACGCCGCGGACGAACACCTGTTCCGCGAGTTCGTCGCCGCGCGATCGCCTGCCCTCATGCGGCTCGGGTACCTGCTGACCGGCGGGGACCAGCACGCGGCCGAAGACCTGGTGCAGACGGCGCTGGCGAAGCTGGCGGGCAGATGGCGGCGGGTGGCGGCGCCGGAGGCGTACGTCCGGCAGATCATGTACCGGCAGCAGGTGAGCTGGTGGCGGGCGAGCGTACGGCGGCCCGAGGTGGTGCAGGCGAGCCCGCCGGAACGTGCCGCGCGCGACGCCCACCACCAGAGCGAGCTGCGCCTCGTGCTGCGCTCGGCTCTGTCCAGGCTGACCGCCCGGCAGCGGGCGGTGCTGGTGCTGCGGTACTTCGAGGACCTGCCTGAGCAGGACGTGGCGAAGATGCTGGGCTGCACCGTCGGCACCGTGCGCAGCACCGCGCACCGGTCGCTGGCGCGGCTGCGCGAGATCGCCCCGGAGCTGGCACAGGGAATGGAGGAGGTGGCCAGATGACCAGGTTGCTGCGTGACACGTTCGAGGAATGGGCTGGTGAGGCCGAGGTGCCGGCCGACCTCGCCGACCGGGCGCTGCGCAGGCGCGCCCCCTGGGTGCCGCTGGGGGCCGCGCTGCTGGTGGGCGCCATGATCGCGGCCGTCGCGGTGTTCGTGACAGGCCGCGCCGACCCCGTCGTGGTGCCCGCCGACGGGGTGCAGCTGCCCGTCAGGCCGTCGCCCGCGCCGACGGACGTGCACACCGACACGGAGAACGTCCCGCCGGCCAAGCTGATCGCCGCGGGGACCATGGCCGTCTCGGCGTACTACCAGTACAGCGCCGAGCCCATCGAGAACGGCCTGCGGCGCATCCGGTACACCTGGTCCCTGTACGACCCGCGCACCGGCGGCTACGAGCGGACCCCGTACGCGTGGGTGGACGTCGCCCCCGGCCTTCAGGTCGCGGCCGTCGTCGAGGGTGACGTGATGGGCAAGCGGGTGGGCGTGCTCGACATGAACACCCGGCAGATGCTCGCCTGGTACGAGCTGGAGCACGACGTGGCCTCGGTCGCCTGGTCCCCGGACGGCACCAGGATCCTCGCCACCGCCTACTCCGAATACCCTGACCTCCAAGAATCCCAAGGCGAAGAGTTCGGCCCACGCATGGCCCCCAGTCCGCGCACCGGCTACTACGTCATCGACGTGCCGGCGGGCACCACCGCCTACCACGAGCTGGCGCCACTCCCCACCATGGGCTCGAGCCTTGCCCTCCCGCGCACCACTGAGCGGCGGCTTGAAGGGAACATGCGCCAGGACCTTGGCTGGAGCCTCGACGGCACGCTGATCTGGAGCCCCACGATCAACCGTCCCGATCGCGTCTGGTACACGATCGACGGCGAGGAGGCCGAGGCGCCGGCCGGGCAGCATTACGTCGGCCACTCGCGCCACTCGGCGCTCTCGCCGGACGGCCGGCTGCTGCTCGGTGAAGATGGGCTGCCCACGAAGATCACCGACATCGCCACGGGCGAGGTGGCCGGCCGTCAGCGGGTGCTGCAACTGCACGCCTGGGCCGGCGACGACGAGGTCATCGCGCTCGGGTGCGCGGGGAAGTGCGGCAACGAGTTCAAGAACGGGCTCGTGCTCGTCAGCGTGGACGGCTCCAGGGTCACCCAGCTCGCCGCCAACTCCAACAGCCAGGCGGACGGCGCGTGGAGGGCGGTCCTCACGCCGCGCTGAGGGCCGGCAGCCGATCGTGACGGGCAGCTCGGTGTGAGGGATTTTTGACCGATCGGTCTCGATACTGCTAGCGTCACGCCCGTGGCAAGAACCAAGGAGTTCGACCCGGACGTGGCGCTGCAGCATGCGCTGGAGCTGTTCTGGGAGCGCGGCTACGAGTCGACCTCGATGGCCGACCTCGTGGAGCGGCTCGGGGTCGCGAAGGCGAGCATCTACGCGACGTTCGGCGGGAAGCGTGAGCTGTACGTCAAGGCGCTCGACCGCTACGTGCGGGGGCGCGACGTGATCGGCCCGCTCTCCCAGCCGGGGCCCGCGGTGCCCGCCATCCGGGCGCTCCTGGACTCGTACGTCGCCACCTGCCTGGCCGACGAGCTGCGGCGGGGCTGCATGGTGGTCAACTCGGCCGTCGAGTTCGCTGCCCGCGACCCGGCTGTGCTGGCGAAGGTGGCGGCGAGCTGGACGGAGCTGGAGACGGCGCTGACCGGCGCGCTCGTGCGGGCCCGCGCCCAGGGCGAGATCCCGTCGGGCAAGGACCCGCAGGCGCTGGCCGCGTTCCTCCTCGTCCTGCTGCAGGGTCTCCAGGTCCTCGCCCGCGCCGACCCCGACCCGCGCCGCCTGCGCGACGCGGTCGACCAGGCCATGATGGCCATCCAAATATGAGAACGATTGGTATGGAATTCATGCGGCGAAGGTTCGAAGGCAAGGTGGCGCTCGTCACGGGCGCGAGCGGCGTCGTGGGACGGGCGGCGGCGCTGGCGTACGCGCGGGAGGGCGCCGCCGTCCTGGTCGCGGGCCGCGACGAGGCCCGGCTCGCGGAGCTGGTGAAACTGATCGAGGAGAGCGGAGGCCGCGCCAGCGCGTACGCGGTGGACGTGACGCGCTCGGCGTCGGTCGCCGCCATGGTGGACGCCGCCGTAAGCCGCTACGGCCGCCTCGACATCGCCCTCAACGCAGCCGGCATCTTCGGCACCGTGGCCCCGCTGGCCGACTACGACGAGGACACCTGGGACGACGTGGTCGCCGTCAACCTCAAGGGCGTGTTCCTGTCGATGAAGCACGAGATCGCCCACATGCGAGCCAACGGCGGCGGCACGATCGTGAACGTCGCGTCGAACCTGGGAGCCCACTGGCGCCTGGCAGGGGCCAGCGCCTACGCCGCCTCAAAAGCCGCGGTGAGCCACCTGACGAGAACCGCCGCCCGCGACCACATCACCGACGGCATCCGCATCAACGCCCTGAGCCCCGGCCCCATCGACTCCCCCATGTCGATGCGCCCCGGCGAAACCCGCGAAGACCGCGACACCCGCATGAAGAGCTCACTCCCGATCGGCCGCGTCGCAACCCCGGACGAAATCACCGCCGCCGCACTGTGGCTGTCGTCGGACGAGTCAAGCTTCGTGGTGGGCACCGACCACGTCATAGACGGCGGCGCCACCGCCTGACGCATTCCTGAGGCAGGTGACGGGACACCTCATCGAGGATTGCTCAGGAGATTGTGCTTCGCATCAGCCGAGAACATGCCCTGATTCGCGAATGAGAACATCAGGTCCACGTAAGCAGGCGCCTGATACACAAGGCGGCGGCACGAAGACCGGTTGAGCTGCGCGCCGAGCGGGAGACTGCTCAGCGGGGCAAGTTGCCGTTCTCCGGTGTGGACAGCGGGGACTGCCGCTACCTCGCCGAGCTGAGGGGGCGGCCGGTCCACGATCCGCTATTTCGAGCGGTCGGGTCCGCCGATAGCTCTGCGGGATGGTGCCTTCCGAGCTTTCGTGGGTGGCGCGAAGCTCAGGGAGACAGGGCCAACGTGTTCGGCCTTGCCCCGTATGATCATGTGGGGATGTTTTCTAGGACGAGCGAACGATCGGCCGCTGGCAGATGCCCTGTGAGGTTTTCTTCTCGCATGCCACCGCCTGTCACAGAAAGCACGCATCGGAGAACTTCAGCAACAGAGGCGAGTGCAACCATGCAAGTTCGGGAGATCGCTGAAGTCACCTCGCCATGTGTGCAGCCCTGCCGGGCTGACGAGATCACCCCTTCCTGCGGGGCCAGCATTCTTGATGCGCTTCTGGTTATCTCCGGGCCCTACGAATTATCTCCGCCTCAGTAAGTGGCGCCGAGGGGTGGTAGCTAAGACACAAAGGCGTACGAATAAGAACCTCGCTCAGGTCGACACTCGAAGCATAAAATTCCCCAGTGTTGAGCCTGCCTACACGCTCAGCGCTGCCGCCACGTGCAAGTGCAAGTGCGCGGACAGCCTCGATCTGGAGAGGGCTGTTGATGCGCCCGATGAAGTGCGTTGTAGCATTGCCGATAAGATGATCATGCAACCCTCTGGGCGCCTGGGTCGCGAAGACAAGCCCAAGACCATATTTGCGAGCCTGTGATGCAAGCGTAAGGGTACTCGCTAGCGCTTCAGTCCCGGGTTTTGCCGGCGCGAACATCTGCGCTTCATCCATGAAATATAGCCCGAGAGGCGACTTGTTGTGCGCGGGATTGCGTTCTATCCACGAGAACAGCGCGGTCTGGAGGCTATTGACAAACCCGATGCGGGCCTCTTCGGACAGCCCGATGAAGCTTATTACCGATACCCGCGCTCGCTTGCCGTTGGACGGCGTTAGCAGCAGTCCGGGGTTCAGGGGTTCACTATCGGCTGCAAATAGAGGGTCATTTATCGCAGCGGCGGCCAGCAACTGCCCCGTTTCAGCCGCAATCTCATCGGCCCCACCGATTGATGTGGCAAGGCTCGGCGGCAGGTTGGACAAAAGTGAGATGAAATCAGTGAGATCACGCCCTCCCTGTCGAGCGAAGTATTCCAGTGCTTGACGAAGTACGGCCTTTCCAAGCTGTGCTTTGTTGCTGGTACCGCCGAGATTCGCTCGCGGCGCGAGCGCTGCAACCGCCATGTCGAGAGCAGAGGCCAGCTCGTCCGGATCGTCTAGTACAGCCACGAGATCTGGCAGCGGTCGGAAACTCAGTGGCCGTCCACGATTCAGGCCAGGCGTCCAGACGATTACTTCTGTCTCATCGAAGTAGCGGGCGGCTCTGGTGGCATCGCCCTTGTCCCATCGGATAGGAGGCTCCGGCCAGGGATCGCCGAGTCGTGCCATATCGTTGTTGGGATCGAGAACGATCGACGAAACTCCTTGCAGTGCACATTCTTCGATGAGCCGCCGCATGAAGATTGTTTTGCCAGATCCGGAACCACCGAAGATTACCGTGTGCCGGGTGAGCGTGTTCAGGTCGAGTTTCAATTCGGTGCCGGTATCCACCCGCCATCCGATGTTGATCGTCGCCGTTCCATGCGGTGCGTGCTGCGCGGATGAGAGGCGTTCAAGCACGCTTTCAGCTAGTTGCGTAAACTCAGCTCGACATTTCTGTACATAAGACTGCGTGCTGCCCAGCGCTCCGTCTGCCGCCTTCAGGTCGAACATCGGTTTGCGCGCATCGTGCGCCAGAGGCATGAGACTTTGGTAGTTCCTCAGCGTGGCGATCTCGTATCTGCGAATGTCTTCCGCCGCCCTGCCCGACTCGCCGAGTACGGCATCGCGGAAAACGTAAGGAATGCGGTCCAGCCATCGGCGGTATGCCTTCACCGGGCGGTCTAGCCTCATGGTGGGCTGCATGATGACATAGCCAAGAGGCGTCATAGTGCCTTCTGGGGCAACGATCCCGGGAGGGATTCGCGGCAGAACCGTCCCCCGCCATACCGAACGCCATTCTCGGAGTGTTGGCCCAAGATTCCGCAGGCCTCTCAGGGAGAACAGGTCGGCCGCCAGTGGCATCAGAACATTGTCCGCGGCGAGGAGAGCTGCTCTATTGATCGCGCCAAGGTTGGGGCCCACGTCGATGAGAACGATGTCGGCGTCGACCCTGGCGGCCGCATCCACAATGATCCGGTGGAAGGCCGTCGTTGTGCGAAGCGCTGCCGCCTCTCCGGTGTAACAGCGTGGCCAGGCGGCTGACAACCGGTCTTCGAATGCGCTGAGCTCCAGATCTCCGGGGATCAGCCAAAGTCCGTCGACAATCTCGACTGGGTCAAAAAATTGGACGTCTCCGATCCCCTCCATGATGGGTAGAACGGAAGCGGCGACAGTTCCTATATGGCCGTCGACACGGGGACTTCCCAAGGACAGCTGATGAGCCCCACCCCATGCCGGAGTTTCCGGCTCCTTCCATATGATGGCCAGGTCATCCTCGTCCAAGAAGGCCGAAGTCAAGTTGGATTGCGGGTCCAAATCGACTGCCAACAGCCGGCGTCCCATTCTCTGCAACATATGGGCGAGGTGATACGTCAGCGTGGTCTTTCCGACGCCGCCTTTGTTGTTGAATAGGGCGATCGAGATCATCTGCTCCTCCACATAGTCACTGACCAGGATTCGTTGTCCACAATGAACTCGGGAGGTGGATTACCGTTGTCTTCGAGAGCCCTTCTGATTCTACCGATGCCGCGGCCGAAGCGGTTAACGTAGCCAAGCGACTTCATGGCTGCCGCGAGCGAGGGGTTTCGAAAGTCGCTTACTCTGTCGAAGTTATCAGCGCGAACCTGTCCGAATGGTCCGCCCGGGTTGGTGATTTCTATACGGTTCGAGAACCATGCGATGCGCGTGGGCGCATTGGAGGTCTCGTAATTACGGTGCATGACCGAGTTCATGCAGGCCTCGCGCAACGCCATAAGTGGATAGTCAGGACGGAGAGTCTCGGTAAATCCTCCATCATCAACGATCCTGGTATGCAGATGCCCTTTAAGAACCGCTTCGAGCTGTCTGGCCAAATCGATCACATTATTGTGAAGCTCCTGGTCGTCGGCTATAGCCGCGTCCAAATCCTCTCCGTCGTAGCGAATGAACTGCACGTAGGCACCAGGAATATACTTACTGGGGTCGAATCCCAGCACCAGATGTCCAAGTACCGTGGGGCACTCGTTGAGGTCGGTCATGCGCAGTGTGGCCAACTGCAAAGACTCGGGGCGGCCATTCTCCTCGATCACTTCGTAATCAACCATCGAGGGAAGGTAAGTAGAGCGGAAGGCAACAAGGTCGAGGTCGTCCAAGCATGTGCCGATCACAGGCCGGCCGTCGAACGGCCCGTCGAGTGACCGGCGGCGCTCTGCTAGGACCCGCTCATCCTCCCTGGTCGCTCGGCGCGTCGTAGGGCCAGGGCGTACCCACACGATGCCCTTATGCCGTACCGGCGGGGTCGCCGAAGCTCGCACCCGGACCCGAATGACAGTCTGGCCCTTGAAACTAGCCCGATCGACGCTGATCGACGGCCGGTCCAGGATCAGGCCGCTGTCGCGTAGGTCATTGAGTTGGAGAAGTGCTCTGTCGCTTGCGTCGACAGTTGCCAGGGGCAGACCCGAGTCCTTAACTCCGATGAGCAGATCACCGCCCCCCTGCCCGGAGAGGTCGTTGGCGAGGGCACAGATGGCCTGGCCGATCTTGTCCTTGTCCCTTTGGGACTCCTTGAACTCCAAAACTGCCGATTCTCTATCCCCCAGGAGATCGAAAAGATCCGTGGGCATCTCCGTCTCCCTACCGTCCGATCATGTAGTCCGCAGTCTAGAGTGCTGGGTCCAATGTCCGCCGTGCAGCCTGCGTAGGCTCGCAGTCAGGGGCTCACTCTGTTTTTCGTATGCGCCGGATAGGGGCTATGGGTGTCACCCGCTCCGGTCACCCACCGTCTCGCTCAGCGGCGAGCGACCTACGGCGAAGGTCAAATCGCCCATACCTGGATTTGGGAGGTAGATATTCCACCCCACTTCGTCTTGCAGCTGCGACGAGGGCGGCTCGCCGATCACCCCAGATCACGGACGTGGCCAGCCATGCAGCAGCGGCAATCGTGAGGGGTGCATCTGTGCGGCGGCACAGGAATCTCGCAAGCGTCCGGTTGGTACGGCAGGGGCGGCGTACGGTGCCTGGTCTGGTGTCCAGCCACCCGGAACTGGCAGCGCACGGTTCGTCGGACGTAAGCCGTGTGCGAGGTCGGACAGGTCCCCGCGCGGCGCGGGCCCCCTGGAGAGCGAGTCGTGGAGGTCGGAAAGGGGTACGGCCCGCGCCCGGGAGGTATGCGGGCGCGGGCCGTGGTTATTCATGTGGTCAGCGGCTGATGCGGACGGCGTCGGCTATGACGAGGCCGGTGCCTGAGGTCCAGCGGCTCACCCCGACCACGTTGTACGTGCCCGCGTTCAGGGAGAAGGTGCCGATGGAGCGCCAGGCTCCGCCGCCTGAGCGTTGGTCGACGTACACGGTCTGGTTGCCGCTGGATGTTGCCACGATGTACGGCGCCGAGCTGTTGTAGCCGGGGTCGGCCGGGTACCAGACCTCGACCCGGTACGTGCCGGCGCTGGGGATGGTCGCCGAGTACCAGGCCGGGTCGCTGGAGGCGACCGGGTCGGCGAAGCGGTAGTCGGCGCCGTGGCGCTGGCTGGAGTAGCTGGAGGTGCCCCAGTTCGCGCTGGCGGTGAACTGGCCGGAGGTGCTGTTGTCGACCGTGGTCGTCCAGCTTGGGGTGCCGCCGTCACCGGTCACGTAGTTCATGTACGTGGTCCAGTTCCAGTTGGAGCCGGGGTCGGTGTGGGTGGCGCCGGGCACCTCGTTGTGGCCGATGATGCCGGTCCGGTTCTTCGGGATGTTGTACTTGTCGCACAGGTAGCGCGTGAGCGCGGCCGAGGCCCGGTACATGGCGTCGGTGAACCACGAGGCGTCGTTGACGAAGCCTTCGTGCTCGATGCCGATCGAGCGGTTGTTGTAGCTGGAGTTGCCGGCGTGCCAGGCGACGTCCTTGTCGCGGACCATCTGGGTGATGGCGCCGTTGGAGGACTTGACCACGTAGTGGGCGGAGACCTGCGCGGCCGGGTTCTGGAACCAGGAGATGGTCCCGGCGTAGGAGCCCTGGGTGACGTGGATGACGACCTTGTCGATGTTGTAGCTGGTCTCGCGGCTGGAGACGCGGTAGTTGCTGGAGCTGGCGGCGACCCAGGCGGCCGGCGGGTAGTCGGCGCTGGCGATGGCGGCGGGGGTCTCGGCCGCCTGGCCTGACTTGTCGCCGGCGCGCGCGTTCAGGTCGCGGGCCTTGGCGTACTCGCCGCGGTCCGCGGTGATCTCCTGGGGCGCGACGCGGACGCCCTTGGTGTCGATGCCGAGTCCGAGCTGCTCGTAGACGGCGTCGGCGTACAGGCGGGCCAGCTCAGGGGAGGAGGCGTTGCCGTACTTGGCGACGGCCGGGTACCAGCGGCCCGGGTCCTTGCGTGCGCTGTCGTCAAGGCCGAGCGCGTCGGCGTGGGCGCGCAGGACGGCCGCGCCGCCGAGGATGTTGGCCGCGTCGTCCTTCTTGAGCTGGCCGGCGGGGATGCCGGTGAGCTTGGCGGCCTGTTCGAGCGAGTGGTTGGTCGGGTTGCTGACCAGGTGCATGACGCCGTAGCCGTTGCTGGCGCTGGGCTCGCCGCCGTGTCCGTCGAGGTGGGTCTCGGCGTAGGCGAGCGCGACCAGCAGGTCACGCGGGACGTCGTGCGTCTCGGCCGCCTTGGTGAACGCGGCGGGCAGGGGAGGCTCGGCGGCCTGGGACCAGGCGGGCTGGCCTGCGCCGATGAGGATGAGGGTGAGGATCGCGGTGGCGAGGGCTGCTAATCGCGTGCGGGCGAGAGTCATGGGGGCTCCTCGTTCACAGACGTGACGGCAGCACGCTACGGCAATCTCCTGACAAATGTCGATAATTGACATTACTTCCGAGTTAAGTGAAACTTCTCGCCCTTCAACGGACGCCTGGGTCGTCCGATGTTTCTGAAGACCATTGCGCAATCCGTCGATTGCGCTGAAACTTTCCTTCGTGACCGCGCTTCCGCGTATCGTCCTGGCGGCGCTCACCGCCGCACTCCTCAGCCTCGTGAACCCCCTCTCCGCCGCGGCCGCGGCCTGCACCCCCGACCCCGCCACCCCGAAGCGCCAGCTCCGGGCCATGTGGATCTCCTCGGTCGCCAACATCGACTGGCCCAGCCGCACCGGGCTCAGCGTCTCCGCGCAGCAGGCCGAGTACCGCGCCTGGCTCGACCTGGCCGTCTCCAAGCGCATGAACGCCGTGATCGTGCAGGTCAGGCCGACGGCCGACGCGTTCTGGCCGTCGCCGTACGAGCCATGGTCGCAGTGGCTGACCGGTACCCAGGGTCGCGACCCCGGCTACGACCCGCTGGCCTTCATGGTCGCCGAGGCCCACGCCAGGAACCTGGAGTTCCACGCGTGGTTCAACCCGTACCGGATCGCCAACCATGACGACCCCTCCCGGCTGGTCTCCACGCACCCCGCGCGGCAGCACCCGGACTGGCGCTTCGCCTACGGCGGCAAGCTCTACTACAACCCGGGCATCCCCGAGGTCCGCGCCTTCATCGAGGACGCGATCATGGACGCCGTCAGCAAGTACGACGTGGACGGCGTGCACCTCGACGACTACTTCTACCCGTATCCGGTCAGCGGCCAGAACATCCCCGACGCCGACGCCTACGCCCGCTACGGCGGCTCGTTCGGCAACGTCGGCGACTGGCGCCGCGACAACGTCAACCGTCTCGTACGCGAGCTCGACCAGCGCATCCACGCGGCCAAGCCGCACGTGGCGTTCGGCATCAGCCCGTTCGGCATCTGGCGCAACGCGGGCACCGACCCGCTCGGCTCGCGCACGACGGGCCTGCAGTCGTACGACGCGATCTACGCCGACACGCGCACCTGGGTCAAGCAGGGCTGGGTCGACTACCTGGCGCCGCAGATCTACTGGCACATCGGCTTCCCGACGGCCGCGTACGAGGTGCTCACCGCCTGGTGGTCCGACGTGGCCAGGGGCACCGGCGTGCAGCTCGTCGTCGGCCAGGCCGCCTACCGGGCGGGCGCGTCGGGGCAGGACGCCGCCTGGCAGGACCCGGCCGAGCTGAGCGACCACCTCCTCGACAACCGCCGGCATCCCGAGATCACCGGAGACGTCTTCTTCAGCGCGAAGGACGTCAAGGCCGACAGGATCGGCGCGTTCACCAAGGTCGTCCGCGACCACTACACGAGGCCGGCGCTGGTGCCCGCGCGCGGTTCCGCCGCCGCGCCCGCCGTGCCGTCGATCACGTCGGCCACCCGATCGGGCGGGAGCGTGCAGCTCGCCTGGACCGGCTCGGGCACCGCGTATGCGGTCTACCGGGTGGACGGGACGGCCGGCGAGTGCTCGTTCGCCGACGCGAAGAACCTGATCGGGACGACCAGGCAGAAGACGTTCACCGACCCCGCGCCGACCGCGTCGCCCACCTACTACGTGACCGCGCTCAACCGCACCCACCAGGAGAGCGCGCCCAGCCAGGGCCGCGCGCCGGGCGGTGGCGGCGGCGGGTTCAGCGTGGTGGTGGACAACGCCGACGCCGCCTTCACGGCCGGTTCCGCGTGGGGCACCTCGACGTACTCGGGGCAGCTGCACGGCAGCGACTACCGCTTCGCCGACCCTGTCGCGGCCAGCGATCCCGCGTGGTTCCGCGCCGCGATTCCGAGCGCGGGCAGCTATCGGGTCGAGGTGTGGTATCCGGCCGACGCGGGGTACAACAGCGCGACGCCGTACGTGGTGGCGGCCTCGGGCGGGAACCGGACCGTCACCGTGGACCAGCGGAGCAACGGCGGAGCCTGGCGGTCGATAGGCACCTTCGCCCTCAACGCGGGCACGTACAACGTGGTCGGGGTGAGCCGCTGGACCTCCACCACCGGGTACGTCATCGCCGACGCCGTCCGCATCACTCGGGTCTGAGCGGCTACCGGATCGGGGGTGGGCAGGCACGGCGGGTGATCGTACGATGAGGCGGTGGACGGTGCCCGCCCGCGACCGATCGACGCCATCGCGGTCCTGGTCGCGGCCGGTTTGACGCTCGCGACCGGCCATACGGGCGCGGTCCTGGCGATCCTGCTGGCGGCGGCGGTCCCGGTGTTGTGGCTGCGCCGCGCTCCGCTCGCGGTGGCCTGGGTCGGCGCTGCCACGGCGGTCGCGCTGCCCGTCCTCGCGGTGCTCTTCCCCTCGCTGGTGCCGCCGCCGGCCCCGGGCGCCCCGATCTGGCCGCCCGCCGGGCCGTTCGCCGCGTACGCCGCGATGGCGTTCGCCTCCGGCGAGCGGCCGCTGGCGCGCTGGCTGCCGGTGATCGTGCTGGCGCTCGGCGTGCTCGCGCTCTCCGACCGCCTCCCGCTGGCCGGACGCACCGAGGCCGTCATCGCCCTGTCCGTCATGTACGGCCGCTACGTCCGCGTCAGGGACCGCCTGCGCGCCGAGCTGGCCGAGCGCGACCAGCGCGTCGAACGCGAACGCCTCGCAGGCGAGCTGCACGACGTCGTCACCCACCGCGTCAGCCGCATGGTGCTCCAGGCCGGGGTCATGGCGATGAACTCCGGCGACGAGCGGGCCAGGGCGGCGGCCGAGGAGATCAGGGCGGCGGGGTCGGAGGCGCTGGACGAACTGCGCCACATGGTCGCGCTGTTACGGCGCGGCACCGGCGAGGGCTTCGACCTCGGGCTGCCGCTGCCCGACCTGCGGCCCCTGGTGATCGATTCGGCCAGGGAGGGGCTGCCGGTCGAGCTGTCGGTGGACGGCACGCCGGTGCCGGTGCCCGGGCTGGTGGGGCGGACGGCGTACGTGGTGGTGGAGGCGGCGCTGGTGCATGCCCGCAAGCACGCGCCTGGGGCGGGCGCGCGCGTGCTGGTGCGGTGGCTTCCGGGCGCGGTACGCGTGACCGTGCGGCACACCGGCGGCCGCCCCGACGCCGTCGTGCCCCACTTCACCGCCACCTCCGGCATCGGCCTGCTCGATTTGCGCCGCCAGGTGGAGCTGGCGGGCGGCACGCTGGAGTGCGCCCCCCTGCCGGAGGGCGGCCACCGCATCGAGGCCACGTTCCCGACCTGACGCTCAGGGCCGGTAGCCGGGGTTGACGACGTAGTCGCCGAACTCCCCGGTCTCAGCGTCGTACGGCTTGGCGCCCTTGATGAACCGGGCCTCGACGCCCCCGGGAAAGGCCACCTCGCGCTGGTGCCCCGTGCGCAGGGCGCTGCCCATCGTCTCGGCGAGGTCGATGCCCCCGGGCGCGTCCACGTCGTAGAGGTAGCGGGTGGGGAAGATGTCCATCGGGTTGTCGAGCCGCGTCGTGCTGACGAAGGCGGACGGCTCGAAGCGCAGGTGCGACTCCAGGTCGGTGTTGGTGACGTCGCGCGGGTGGAAGCCGTCGGTGAAGATCTCGTCGGGGTGGCGGTCGTCGGCGCGCCGGAGGATGAGCCGGTCCGTACGCCACACCGGGGAGGGGGTGATCGAGCGCACGTCGACGTTCCTGTCGGCCGCGGCGCGCAGCGGGTCGGGACGGCCGTGCAGCCGCATGCCGAGCCCCAAGGAGGTGTGACCCGGGCTTCCCGCCCTCCTGAACAGGTGCAGCGCCATCCTGGCGAAGAGCCCGCCGCCGTTCGCCTTGCTCAAAGGAGGATGCTCACCGCCAGATTGATGATCATGCCGATCAGCCGCGCGGTGATCTCCTTGAAGACCGGGATCTCGAGGAGCGAGGCCCCGAGGGTCACGCCGGCCGTGGCCGCCGCCTGGAGGATGGCGGTGGCCAGCGCCGCGAGCTGGATCAGCACGTTGACCTTGAGGAAGAGCACGAGTGCGGCCGAGACGACCAGCCCGCCGCCGACGGCGAGCATGCCGCTGGTCGCGTCCGACAGCACCGCCTGCGGTCCGTCGCCGTGCTGCCAGGACTCGCGGAAGGCGTCGATGCCCTGGCCCGCGTTGTTCATCCAGACCGGGGCGGTGCTCTCGCCGGCCAGCTCGCGTACGGCGTCGAGCAGCGGCTCCGCGGCGGCCACGATCTCGCCGGCCTGGGAGAGCAGGTCCTCGTCCGCCTCGGTCCACCAGTAGCCGAGGTTCTCGAGGAGCGAGGCGGCCCAGTCGGGCAGTTCCACGCTCATGACAGCAGCTTGGCGATGGAGGCGGCGCGCTGCTCGCTCGCCTGCTCCACGGTGGCGACATTGCCGTCGATCTCCAGCGCGGCCGCCCCGTGGCCGGCGTAGCCGTCGAGCACCGTCTGGATGGTCTCCTGGGCGGCCTCCCTGATGCCTTGGAGCGAGCCACCGATGAGCTGGCTGATGACGTCCTCGCCGACCATCGGGCCGAGCCCGTCGATCGCCTTCGTCAGCGCCGTCCAGTGCTCCACAAGCTGCTCGGTCGCCTCCTGCAGCCGGCCCGCGGCCGACTGCAGGCTCGGCGAGTGGCGCTCCAACCCGTCGCCGAGCGTCATGACCGTCTCTCGAAGCGCGCGACCACGTCGTTGAGCGACTGGGTGAACCGCTCCATCTGGCGTACGGACTCCTGTTGCAGCCCCAGCAGGGTGGCCGAGATCTCCTCGCTGCTCGCGGCGGCGTCCGAGGCGCGTTCCGCCGCCTGCGCGCGCAGGTCGTCCACGGCGGCGTTGACCGCGGTGACGATCTCGGCGCACATGGCCTCGGAGCCTCCGCGCATGACCCGCGGATCGACGGACAGGGACGCGAGCCGCCCGCCGGCCACAACCGTGGCGCGCACGTGCCCGTGGGCGGCCTGTCCCTCCCCCTGGAGCGGAGGTCCTTCGGCGGGCACGCCAGAGGAGCGGACGGCGGCCAGCGTGCGCAGGGCCTGCGAGATCATCTGATCGAGGCTCTCCGCCCCCTCCGCCTCCGGCACTTGTTGATCACGCTCCCCCGTATCTTCGGCGAATCCCTATATATCAAACCTCATGGGCCTCTTTTGGGTTTAACCGCCATAGATGACCGACAGGAACCTCACCAGCACCGCCTCACGGGACGCGGGCGGCAGGGCGTCCAGGACGGCGTTCACCACGGCCATCTCCGGCTGTCCCGAGCCGGGTCGCAGGTCCACGCCGACCGACGCGCTCAGTTCGGCGAACGTGGCGTCGTCGATCGCGTCCAGGTCGATCCCCGCGACCAGCTCCACGAGACCGTCGGGCAGTACGGCGGGGCCGCGCTCGCGGGCGGCGTCGGCCGACTCGGCGATGACCTTCAGCATGGCCTCAACCCCGGACAGCGTGACGCCGGTGACCGTGATGTGCAGGTTCGCGGGGATCCCGGCGTACGAGAGCTGCGGCTGCAGGAACCAGCCGCGCGCCCGCGCCTCGTCGGCCAGCACGAACACGTCCACGTCGGCACCCGTGAAAGCCACCAGGGACGACTCGGGCTCGCCGAGCACCCGCAGCCCGGGGATGGCGGCGAGGCCGTCGCGCAGCCGGCGGGTCGCCTCCAGCGTGGCCCGGCCGAGCTCCACGTACCCCTCGCGGCCCAGCGCCTGCAGCGTCGCCCAGGCGCCGCCGAGCGGCCCGGCCGAACGCGAGCTCTGCACGGTCGCGTTGATGATCGTGTACCCCGGCCAGGCGGCCGACGCGAAGTACGCCTTGCGCCGCATCGCGGGATCGGCGAACAGCAGCACAGAAGCCCCCTTGGGGGCGTAGCCGAACTTGTGCAGGTCGCAGGAGAGCGACGTGACACCGGGCACCGACAGGTCGAACGCCGGCACCGCCGCGCCCGCCTCCCGTAACCAGGGCAGCAGCCACCCGCCCACGCAGGCGTCCACGTGGCACGGCACCCCTGCGGCCTCGGCCAGCGCCGCGACCTCCTCGATCGGGTCGATCACGCCCTGCGGGTACGACGGCGCGGACACGACGACCAGCACCGTCCGTTCGTCCATCGCGGCGGCCACGTCGGCGGGCCGCACCTTGTACGTCTCCAGGTCCACCGGCACGGCCTTGACCTCGACGCCCAGGTAGTGGGCGGCCTTGTGGAAGGCGGGATGCGCGGTGACGGGCAGCACCAGGTTCGGCCGGTCGCGGGCGGCGCGGTCGCGGGCGGCCTTCACGGCCAGCATGATCGACTCGGTGCCGCCGCTGGTGAAGATCCCGTGGCCGCCGCCGAGCAGGTCGGACACCGCGCCGACGACCTGCCGCTCCATCTCGACCACACTGGGGAACGCGGTCGGGTCGAGGCAGTTGACCTCCAGCATCTCCAGGTACGCCCGGGTCGCGGCGTCGTGCACGGCGGCCCGGCCGGTGTCGTAGACGTAGGCGGTCACCTGGCCGCCGCGTACGGGCAGGTCGTGCTCCTTGAGCCGGGTGATCTCCGCCAGCAGGTCCTCGGCGGGCCGTCCGGCAGGGGGGAGGTTCACACGGCCTCCTTTCCGGTGAGGGTGAGCCTGCCGTAGCGGAGGACGAACGGCAGGCTGATGAGCATGAGCAGGGCGGGCAGCGCGGTGAAGCCGAGCAGCAGCCCGGTCAGCGCACCAGGGGACTGCGCGACGGGGGCCGCCGCGGAGACGAACCCGGACAGGGCGAGCACCAGCGCGTACAGGCCGGGGCCGAGCGCGAGGCCCGCCGTCTCGCCGGCCGTCCACAACCCGGTGAACGCCCCGGCCTGCGCCTGCCCGGTACGCGCCGCGTCGGCGTGCACGGTGTCGGGCAGCAGCGACAGCGGCAGCAGCTGCAGCGCCGCGTAGCAGACGCCGGCCAGCGCGGTCAGCGCCAGCGTCGCGGCCAGCCCGCCCGCCGCGATGGCCGGGACCAGCGCCACGGCGACCCCGCAGAACCCGATGGACGCGGCCAGGTAGCAGCGCACCGGCCCGTGGACGCGCGCCAGCCAGGCCCAGGCGGGCACGGCGAGCATGCTGGGCCCGACGAGGCAGACGAACATCACCGAGGTCAGGGCGTCGTCACCGAGCCGGTACGCCGCGACGTACGGCGCTCCCGCCAGCATCACCGCCACGGCCAGCGCCTGTGTCACGAACGCGGCCAGCAGCACGAAGAACGGCCGGTTGCCCCGGGCCAGCCGGAAGGCCGCCACCGGCCCGAGCTGGCGCGGCCCCGGCAGCGACGGCACCCACCGGGTGGCCAGCGTCGCGGCGACCAGCGCCGCGCCCATGATCGCGCCGATCGTCACTCCCATGACGGCGTAACCGGCCCGGCCGCCGCCCGCCAGCTCGACCAGGGCGGGGGCCAGGCCGCCCGCGACCAGGATGCCGACCGTCAGGCAGACCACCCGCCAGGACATGATGCGGGTCCGCTCGCCCTGGTCGGGGGACATCTCGGTGGGCAGGGCCACGTACGGGACCTGGAAGCAGGCGAACGCGGTGGCCGCGAGCAGGAACGCCGCCCCCGCCCACACCGCGCCCGGCACGTCACCCGGCACCGCGAACATCAGCGCGAACGCCACCGGCAGCGCCAGCGCCCCGGTCATCAGCAGCCGCGTCCTGCGGCCCGTCCTGACGGCCTCGCGGTCGCTGGCGGCGCCGACCAGGGGGTTCAGCAGCACGTCCCAGATCTTGGGCGCGACCAGCACGACGCCGGCCACGGCGGCGGGCACGCCGAGCATGTCGGTCAGGTAGTAGAGCAGCAGCAGCCCGGGGACCGCGGAGAACACGCCGGTGCCGACGGAGCCGACGCCGTAGCCGAGCAGCCGGCCGCGCCCGAGGTATCCGGCCGGCGGCGCGGCGCCGCGGGCGGTCACCGGGGGTCGCCGGGCAGGCCGAGCGTGCGGTGCACGACGCGGTGCAGGTGGGCGCGGAAGCGGCGCAGCGCCGCACGGTCGCCGGCCGCCCTGCGGCGGCCCTCCGCGTCGAGCACGCCGCCCTTGGCGAAGCCGTGCACGGCCCAGATGACGGTCCAGACGGTGTACTCGACGTCGGCGTCGGGGGAGATCAGCCCCGACTCGACGGCCGGCCGCAGGGCCGCGGTCACCGTCTCCATCAGGGGTTTGACGTATTGGCGTTCGAGCTGGGTGATGTCGCCGGCGTCGGAGAGCCAGCGGTGCATCCACAGGGCGGGCACCTCGGGGTGGTCGACGCAGAAGTCGAGGTAGTCGTCGGTGAGCCGGTGCAGGGCGGCCACGGGGTCGTCACCGGGCAGGCGTTCGAGCGCGCGTTCCAGCGCGGCCTTCTCCGCCTGGTGCGCGGCCTCCATGACGGCGAGATAGAGCTCCCGCTTGCCGCCCACGTGGTAGTTGACGGTGGCGATGTTCAGCCCGGCGGCCTCGGCGATCTGGCGGGTGGACGTGCCGTCGTAGCCGAGCGCCGCGAACAGGTGGGTCGCGACCTTGAGGATCAGGGCGGCCTGCGTGCTCTCCCCAGGGGTCATGAGGCCGACGGTAGTTCTGGTCCGGCCTCTTGGTCAATCACTTGATGGAGAGCTTTACTCGTAACTGACCGGGCCGCCGGGCTCCCAGCGGGTGAGCACCGTCCGGTGACCGGTCTGCACGCCGGTGCCGGGGTCGAGGGCGAAGGCGCCGTACAGGGTGGTGGTCCGCAGCTGCGCGGCGGCCCGCCACAGGTCATCGGGCGCGGTGCCGCCTGCCAGCTCCGCGCAGTGGACGGCGAGGATCGCCGCCGCCGCGGCCTGGACGGCGGGATAGTCGGGCGGCCCGCCGTACGCGGCGACGAAGTCCGCCTCCGCGCAGCCGATCGCCGCCTCGGCGCCGCTGCCGGGGAACCACTGGCCGACGCCGTAGACGCCGCGCGGATCGGGTACGGACTCGCCGAACGCGCGCACGCCCGCCGCCACCGCGCACACCGCGCCTGGCACCTTCGTGTGCGTCACCGTGGTGACGTCCTCGTCGAACGAGCCCGCGCTGAACAGGTGCCACGACGGGTCGCGCGGCCGCTGCCTGGTCACCGGCAGGCCCGCGATCCTCGCCCGCCGCTCCGCGCCCAGCGCGACCTCGCGGGCGAAACGGCCGGTGCCCTGGACGATCCAGAGCGGGCGCGAGTCGCCGCCGCGTACGAGGTGCCGGACGAACGGCTCGGCGTACCGGCTCGCCGGGGTGAGGACGGGGACCATGTGACCGGGGAAGGCGGGGCCGCCGGAGCCTCCGTGGTTCCACAGCAGGAGCCCCTGCTCCACGGCGACCCGGCCGGCCCGGCGGGCGAGCTCGGCGGAGTACGGCCCCAGCAGCAGGTCGCAGCGTCCCGCCAGGTCGCGCAGCACGCGCTCGACCATCTCGGGGTCGCTCTGGTCGTCCTCGACCACCAGCTCCACGCCGTCCGTGAGCGACCGCCAGGCGTCGAGGCCGCGCGCGGCCAGGCCGCCGAACCGGGCGTACCGGCCGGACAGCGAGAGCGGGACCCCGATGCTGAGCACGCCGTTCTCCTGCCCGCGACCGGCTCAGTCAGGCGCCCAGTACTTTTCCATCGCCCGCTCCAGGTCGCCCACCACGGGCTTCCAGGTCGCTGGCAAAGAGTAGCGGCTGACGCGGTGCCGGTCGTACACCAGTGTGTACTTGAGGAAGTCGGCGCCCTGCGGCCTGGCCTCCGACCTGCCGAGCCGCAGCTTCCCGAGGTGGGTCCGCAACCGGCGGCGCTCCTTGGCGGTCAGGCACTTGTCGACGGCCGGGCCCCCGCGCCGGTCGAAGCGCGCGCAGCCGTTGGCGTACACGGTCACGCGGTCGAGCAGCCCCGCGAAGCCGCCTTCCTTACGCAGCTCCACCAGCACCTTCTTGCTGAGAGCGTGGGCGGGTGGCACGGACGTGGCAGGCAGCAGGAGCAACAGGGGAACGAGCGCGATCCGGGAGAACCTCATGCCCCTTCTCACGTACGCGAGGCCGGATCGGCTCACGCGGAACATGAGGGCCCTGGCGATGGCCGTGCGCCGGCGCCCGCCCCCAGACATGCCGGTCGGGTGCGTACACCCGGCCCGGTGACCGGGGCCGAGACGCTACGGCGCCGCCAGGGCCCGTCCCCGCGAAGCCGGTCCGGTCGCGAGGGGCGACCGGTTCCGGCTCCGTCCGGCAGCGTAGTGGTCTTCGCGCCGTCCGAGGACGTAACTACCTAAATCCGGGCGAACCTACTGGGGGAGGTTCACCCGCAGCGGGCCCCGTTCACGTGGAACACCTCGGGCGCCGGGTTCGGCCCCGACGGGTTGGTGCCGTTGAAGCCGAACGTCACCGCCCCGCCCGGCTTGATCCGGTCGTTCCAGCCGGTGCCCTTGGCCGTCACCACCGAGCCGTCCTGCGAGACCTCGGCCCCCCAGGAGTGCCCGACCTGCTGACCGGCCAGGAACGACCAGCGCAACTGCCAGCCGTCCACCGCCTTCTTGCCGATGTTCTCGATCACGACCTGCGTGGTGAACCCGCCCGGCCACGAGCCGTGCGCCGAGTAGCGCACCTTGCAGTCCGAGCGCTCGCCCCGATCGGCCAGGAACGCCGAGACCCAGGCCAGCGGCGAGTTCCAGTTGATGGTCAGCTCGTTCGTCGCCCACGACTCGATGTCGTCGATGTAGCAGAACTGCGGCTTGCAGCCCTGCAGCAGGCGCTGCGCGACCGGGTCCTGGATGGCCGAGTTCGGGCCGCCGGCCAGCGTGCCGCGCGGCGGGTTGGGCAGCTCGGGGTTGAGCTGGCGGGCGTACCAGCGGCTGTGCTGGTTCTTCGAGGCGACCTCGCCGTAGCCGGTCACGTACGACTGGTTGAGCGCGTTGCGGCCGAGGATGTAGTCCATGCCCTCCCTGACCGCCGCCCGGTACTTCTCCTTGCCCGTCAGGTCGTACGCGGTGGCCAGCACGACCAGGTTGTTGAGCACCAGGTTGTTGGAGCCCCAGTCGTAGTCGGGCACGTCGTACGGGATGCCGTACGGGTGCGCCTGCTGGATCGCCAGATACTTCTCGGCTCCCTGCACCACCGACTGCCGCACCCTGGCGCGGTCCGGCAGCGCGTTCGGCACGGTCGCCAGCTCCAGGCGGCCGAGCTGGGCGGTGTTGCCCCAGTCGAAGCCGCGATCGCGCCAGACGTCGCCCGTGTGGTGCGGCGAGGCGAGCACGAAGTCCTTGAACTCCTTCTCGCCCGTCGTGATGAACAGCTCGGCCGCCGCCCAGTAGAACTCGTCGCTGACATTGCCGTCGCTGTACGCGCCGCCGCCGACGCCGTCGTTCGGGTCGGCGTACTTCTCCGGGTTCGCCTTGGCCGCCGCCCACGCCTTGCGCGCCGCCGCCAGGTTCTTCGCCGCGAACGCCGCGTCGTACGGCGCGAACAGCCGGGCCGCCTGCGCCGCGGTCGCGGCCAGGTTCAGCGTGGCTGCGGTGGACGGCGGGTGCAGCTCGCGCGGCTGCGGGTCCAGGTGCGGCAGCAGCGGCAGGCCCGTCCACGCCTGGTCGTGGATCTTGTGGTGCGCCATGCCCGCAAGCGGCTCACCGTCCGGCACCTGCATGCTCAGCAGGAACTCCTGCTCCCAGCGGGCCTCGTCCAGGATGTCGGGGCGGCCGTTGCCGCTCTCCGGGATGTTCAGCCGGCCGTCGCGGAAGGCGGCCTTGTCCCGCTCGTACGTCGACATCAGCTGGTGGACCGAGATGCCGCCGTTGACGACGTACTTGCCGTGGTCGCCCGCGTCGTACCAGCCGCCCTTGACGTTCAGCGTGTAGTCGCAGACGCCGGGCTGGCAGGGCACCTCCACGTCACCCTGGTTCGGCGCGACGCCAACGTGGCCGGCGGGGCGGCCGTAGCCGGGCCTGAGGCTGTCGAGGATCTCGATGCCGCTGCGCTGCGGGTAGTAGAACTTCAGCGCGTCCGTCGGCAGCTCGTCATAGAGGTCTTCCTCGATGTCGAACGGGCGGCTCGTCTCGCCGTCCGCCGTCAGCGTGTAGCCGGTGCCCGGCTTGCGGTGGGCGCCGAAGTCGATCGTGTGCACGTTCTGGCCGGAGCTGTCGTCCACACCCCTGGGGACGGTGCTGCCGCGCGCCACCGTCTTGCCGTCCGCGTTCTTCAGCTCCCACTCCAGGGTGCTCGTCTCGGACGTCACCAGCGTCGCCTTCTTCGGGCCCGCCGGGAGGTAGCCGACCATGTTGACGCGCACCCGCGGGCCGGTGTCGGGCTCGTACACCTCCGGCTCCGCCCCGCCCTTGAGCGACACGTCGTCCATGCAGAATCTCCAGGGTTCGGCGCTGCCTCCCAGCTGGAAGACGGCCTGCGCGTTCGTCAGCGACACGGGGGCGGTGAACGTGTACGCGTAGTCGTTGCCCGAGACGCTCAGCTCGGGGTTGGCGGCGAAGTACTGCGTCCAGGGGTCCACCGGGAGCTGGATCAGCGCCTTGCCGACCTTGGCCGGGGTGCCTGAGGCGTAGAACCTGTAGGCGTAGGTCTCGCCCGCCACCAGGGGGAGGTTGTCCTGGCCGATGATGACGTCCCAGGGGTTGGCGGTGCCGCCGGGGATGTCGGCGCACAGACGGCCGTCTTCCACCGCCAGCGTGATGTTCGCCGTGCCCCACCAGGGGGCGGTGCCGGTGTCGAAGGTACCGTTCACGATCTGCTCGGGGCCTTCGTCCGCCGCCGCGGCGGGGACGGGGGATAAGGCGAGCGTGGTGATGAGGGCCAGTAAGGCGGCCCGGTATCTCTTCATGGAGGTTCCTTAGGTTTTGGGAGCGCTCCCACAGAACGCCCCGATCCTCCTTGCCCACCGCCTCCCCGTCAACGGTCCCCGTCCTGCTCCGACCTCGTCCGGCGGCGGCACCTCACGATCACCGCTGCCAAAGTGATGAAACTTTCATCGAGCCGGGGTAGGCGAGGCAGGCCACGACGGCCTCCGCCCGTACGCGGTCATAGGGGGCGTCCAGCCGCGCCGCCACCCGCACGGCCTCCTCCGCCGCCCGCCGAGCCGCACCCCGCCTCCCGGCGACCGCCAGGACGAGCGCCCGCGCCCACCCCACCCGGGCCGCCGCACCCGGGTTGCGGCGGACGAACCGGATGAGATGCCGGTGCAGCCGCCGCGCGACGGCCGGGTCCGGCCACGGATCCATCGCCCACAGCAGCTCGGCCAGCCCTGCCCAGCACTCCAGCATCCCCCGCTGCGCCGAGGGCAGCCGCTCCGCCATCTCCAGCGCCTCACCCACCACCCGGCGCTCCGGCTCGCCGGTGAGGCGGGCGGTGGCGGTCAGCAGGCGCATCTCCTGGATGGTGGTCATGGTGGGGCCGTCGTGCAGGCCCAGCTCCTTGGCGTGGGTGCGGCGGCGGTCGTGGGAGGCGCGGGCCGCCGCCAGCACGTCGCCGATGTCGGCTGCGGTGAGGCCGTCCAGCCTGAGCAGGGCCTCTGCCCGGCCCACCAAGCACCAGTGGCGGCCGATGTCGTCGCCCACCCGCCCGGCCGCCTGTTCCGCCGTGGCGGCGAACAGGTCCGCGGCCTCCTCGAAGCGGCCCTGCCAGAGGGCGGTCTCCGCGAGCATGCCCGCGCAGTTCTCTGCCACGCGGGGCGCGAGGGTCCCTGCCCGGCACGTCGTGAACGAGCGCATGGCCGCTTCGAAGGCGCCCGCGTGCAGGTGGTCGATGCCGCGGGCCAGGTGGGTGCGGTGGGCGGGCTCCGCGGGGTGGGTGACGGCGGCCAGGGCGTGATCGGCCATGGTCCCGTAGCGGTCGGCCGTGCGGCGGAGACCGGCGAGGCGGGCGATGGTGGCGGCGTTCGCGTACGCCTCCGCCCGCAGCGCGGCGTCGCCCGACCGGTCGGCGGCCTTGAGCTGGCGCAGGGAGGCGGCCAGCATGGTGAGCACGTCCTGCTGGTGGTAGGCCAGTCTGGCCAGCATCGTCAGCGCCTGCGCCGCCTCCGCGCCGTGCGACCTGCGCCCCACTTCGGGAAGGAGCCGGCGGGCGGCGGCGGACAGGGTGGTGGACGGGGCCTTGGACAGGGCGGTGGACAGGGCGGCGGTCGCGGTCGCGATGAGGAGGCCCGCTCTGGACTCGGGCAGGGGCTCGCCCAGCGTGGCGAGGGCCGTTCTCGCCAGGCAGGTGGCCTCGCGTTCGCGGGCCAGGTGGTGTTCGCTGGTGCCGGCCATCCACAGGTGCCTGGCCCGCAGCCTGGGCTCCTCGTCGGTACGCGCCAGGTGCCGGCGCACGACGGCCGCCGACTCCTCGTACAGGTGCAGGCGCAGGCACAACGTCCAGTACAGCTCCAGGAAGCGGGGGCGGCCCGACGTGGCCCAGGCGGCTCTGACGTTGTCGAGTTCGGGGGCCAGCAGGCGGGTGACCTCGGTGTCGGCGGCGTTCTGGAGGGCGGTGGCGTGGGTTTCGAGGAGACGGCCGAAGTACGCGGCGTGGCGGCGGCGGGCGGCGCGGCGTTCCGCGGGGGTCAGGTGGGCGGCGGTGTACTGCCTGATCAGGGGGTGGACGGCGTACCTGCCCGAGGGGGTGAGCCGGAGCATGCTGTGGTCGACCAGGCGTACCAGGACGTCCGGGGTGGTCGTGGCGACCTCGACGGCCGCTTCCAGCGTGCACCCGCCGCCGAACACCGACAGCGCCGCGAGCGCCGCCTGCCCCTCCTGATCCAGCAGCCGCCACGACGTCTCGAACACCGTCCGCATGCAGGCGTGCCGGGGACGGGCGGCGGGGCCGGCCACGGAGAGCAGGCCGAGGCCGGCGCCCAGCAGCCGGGCCAGCTCCGCGCAGGGCACGGCCCGCAGCAGGCCGGCCGCCAGCTCGATGGCCAGCGGCAGACCGCCGGTGGCGGCGCAGATCGCGGCCACCCGCGCCGCCTCCCGCTCCGGGTCGAACGCGGGCTGCGCGGCCCGCGCGCGGGCGGCGAACAGCGCCTCCGCCGCGTCCGCCGCCAGCTCCCGTACGGTGATCGCCGTCTGCCCCGGCAGCTCGGGCCGCCGCCTGCTGGTGACCAGGACCCGCACGGCCGGAGCGGCCTCCAGGATTCGGCCGATCACCGCGTCGAAGGCGGGCAGCTGCTCAAGGTTGTCGAGCACCAGCAGGAGCGGCCGCTGCCGTCCTGACAGGGCGGCGAGCAGCAGATCGAGCGCCGGGCGGGAGGGCGAGAGATCCACCCCGAGACCCCGCGCCAACGTCGTGACCGCCGCCTCCCCCCGCACCCCGGCGAACCCCACGAACACCGCCTCCGCCCGCCCCGCCTCTCCCCGCGCCGCCTCTCCCCGCGCTGCCTCCGCCGGCTCGCGACACTGGGCGGCGGCGGCGATGGCGAGGCGGGTTTTGCCGATGCCGCCCGGTCCCAGGAGGACGACCAGGCGTTCGCGGTCGAGCAGGGCGGATAATCGGCGGACGTCCGCCTCGCGTCCGATCAGTTCGGTCGAGGGGACGGGTAAGGTGCCCGGCCGGCGCTTTCCTGACGGAAGTCCGCGCGCCCGCCGGGGCTCCGGGACGAGGCTGGGACCGGTCAGCTCTCTTCTGAGGGCCCGGGTCTCCGGGGCGGGGTCCACGCCGAGGTCGGCGGTGAGGCGGTGGCGTAACTCGTCGTAGCGGGCCAGGGCGGCGGCTCGGTTGCCCGCGCGGGCGAGCGCGGTCATGAGCACCCGGTACGCCTCCTCGTCGTATGGATCCAGCCCCGTCACGACGGACGCCAGCCGCGCCACCTGCGCGCACGGCGAGGAGCCCGCCGAACGCAGCAGCACCTCGCGCAGCAGCAGCCGGACCCGGGAACGCTCGGCGGCCAGCCAGTCACCGAAGGCGGGGGCGTCGCAGAAGGACACCCCGTCCATGAAGTCACCTCGCCACAACCGCAGCACCTCGGCGATCGGAGGAGCACCGGCGAGCTGGTGCCGGTCGACGAAGCAGCCCTCGGCGGCGGGGAGGCAGACGTGCTCGCGGGTGACGTCCAGCCAGCCGCCCACCTCTCTGCGCAGCTCGGACAGGGCGAGGCGGAGGCTGCCGCGGGCGTTGGCGTCGGGCCGTTCGCCCCACAGCAGCGTGGCCAGCTCGGCGCGCGGCCGGGGCGCCTGCGCGGTGGCGAGGTAGCAGAGCAGGGCCCGCGCCTTGGCGGAGCGCACGCCCAGCGGAGCGCCCGCGGCGGCGAGCCGGGGCGAGCCGAGCAGCAGCACGGACAGCGACTCCCTCATACCGCGGAGGGTAAGCACGCCGAGGCCGTCCGGACTGTGCAAAACGTTACATCCAGCCTGTGCCTTAGGGCACTCACCTGCTGACCGGCCCCGCCGCGAACGGTGGCGGGGCCGGCCCGCGGTCACAGGACGGAGGTGACGGCGGCGGTGACGGCGGTGGCGAAGCCGCGCATGCCGCGCGCGTTGGGATGGAAGGGCACGGCGGGGGACGTGGGCACGTACGGCTCGATCCACCGCTGGCCGGACGAGGCGCACGGGGAGTGGTCGGCGCTCGGCGTCTGCAGGTCGATGAAGCCGACCCCGGCCGCGGCGGCCTGCTCGGCGAGCATCTGGTTGAAGTACATCAGCGTGGCCCTGATGTAGTTGGCGTCCGCGCGGATGATGGGGACGCGCGGGTAGCAGCCGTTCGGCGGCGCGTACGTGGCGTAGCCCACCATGAAGATCCGCGCCTGCGGAGCGCGGGCGCGGATGTCGGAGACCAGGGTGAGCAGGCGGGGCCGTAACGCGTCGGTTCCGACCCGCCACTTGTCCTGGCCGCCCACCATGTAGTCGTCGTTGCAGGCGTCGCCGACGGGCGGGGGCAGCAGGTTGAGGCAGTCTTCGATGAAGTCGGTCAGGCCGAGGTCGTTGGCGCCGATCTGCACGGTGACCAGGGTCGTGTCGGGGCCGACGGCGTCGAGCTGGGGCGGCACGTCGCCGAGGTCGGTGCTCTGGGAGTTGTAGAGGTCGTCGGTCTCGGCGCCTGAGCAGGTTCGGTCACGCAGGACGCTCGCGCCGATGGCCTGGGCGGTCAGGTGGGCGTAGTTGCGGTCGGAGCGCCAGCAGCCGTAGTCGGGGCCGATCTGGTTCGGGATGAGCGGTCCTGAGGCGGCCGAGTCGCCGAGTGCGACGTACACCTCTCCCTGGGCGGCCTGCGCGGGCGGCGCGAGGCTCAGGACGAGTAAGGCCGCGGCGAGCACGACGAGCATCCGTCGGACCATGGGGACTCCCTCCGGCAGGGTGTGCGGGGTGCGGGCAGCCACGACCGGCCGGGGGGTGCTGGCCGGGGACGTGGGGCGATCACCCACACGATGAGCCACGTCCGCCGGTCTGTGAACCGCGCGGAGGGAGTGATGCTGAGGCGGTATGAATCAGCGCCCGCCGAACGCTGCTCAGAGCGGGTGCGGGTCAGCGCCGTTCCGGGGCCGTCACGCCGGGGCGTGCCCGGGCCGTCACGTCAGGGCCTGCCGAGGCCGTCCCATCAGGGCGTGCCGGGGCGCCACATCGGCCAGAACAGCGCGCCGTCGGGCAGTGCGAACGGCTCGCGGGCCTCGTAACCGTGGCGGGCGTACAGGTCGCGGTTGCGCGGGTCGCTGGCCTCCAGGTAGACGGGCAGCCCGCCGAGCCGCGCGTGCTGGTGGCGCAGCAGGGCCGTGCCGAGCCCCTGGTCCTGGCAGTCGGGGTGGACGGCGAGACAGGCCAGGTAGTGGTGCGGCTCCGTGGGGTGGTGCCGGCGGAACAGCTCGTCACGCAGCCGGAACCGGTCGGCGAACTCGCCGGTGGCCTCGCCCAGCCGCCGGTCGTAGTCGGCTGGTTGGGACGTGCCCTCGGTGTACGGGATCCACACGGCCGCCGCCTCGTCGTCGATGAGGTGCACCGCGCCGTGCTCGATGGCGTGCTCGACGACGATCAGGAAGCTGTCGGCCAGCACCCGGTGCCGCCGCCTGCGTTCGGGCACCAGGTAGGCGACGGACCGCAGCCCGGCGAACGCGGTGGCGATCAGCTCGGCCGCCCTCGCGGCGTCGGCGGGTGTGGCGGTGCGGATGCCGGGCCGGAAGGACATCTCCTGCCCGGCGCCTCTGTCGCTGACCGGCCAGGTCTCGATGGTCTCTCTCATTGCTCCAGGTCTCCTCTCGTCAGTGGTGCGGTGCCTGGAGGGTCTCTGAGAGGTGGTCGCCGAAGGCGCCCATCCCTATGGGAGCGTAAACACCCAGCCGCCCGCTGTGCTTCCGAAATCGGAGAGGAAAGCCTGCTCACACCCCCGCCGACCGGCACGTGACGTGCTCGGCCGCTAAGAGCTGACGTGTCCCTTACGCGGTTGGGAGATCCACTTGTTCTGGCCTGGGGTATCGGTGCCCGTGATCACGATCAGGAGGCAGCAACATGGCGGACTTTCCCATTGTTGTCGGTATAAATCGCACCCAGGATGGTTCCATTGCCGTCGCCGTGGGCGAGTCGGGCATGTACAGCCTGCAGAAGGAGCGGATCAGCCGAAGAAAGCACCACTGGGGCCGCCTCGGCGACCTGCCCGACCGCTACCTGCCCGCCATGCCGCTCCTCAAGGAGCCGATCGACCTCGTGGTCGAGGGGTACTCGTCGGACACCGAGATCGAGCACTCCGGCGCGTACCAGGAGGAGGTGCGCGAGACGCTCGGGCTCAAGGAGAACGCGCAGATCGTCCTGGTCTCCCACCACCTCAGCCACCTCTACAGCGCGTTCTACCCCTCGCCGTTCGACGAGGCGGCCGGGCTCGTGATCGACGCGCAGGGCAGCCACGTCAGGGATTTCACCGAGCAGGTCGAGCTGCCGCGGGACGCAGGAGGCGACCTGCTGGAGGTCGCCTCCTTCTACCGGTGCTCACGTGGTGGCCGCATCGAGTGCCTGGCCAAGCAGCTCTGGGACGGCGACTGGACGCGGCCGGCCGGACTCGGCTGCTTCTACGCGCTGCTGACCAAGATGCTGTGGCCCGAGGGCGAGGGCAACGAGGGCAAGGTCATGGGGCTGGCCCCGTTCGGCGACCCCGATGCGCTCGGCCTGCCCGACCTCGACGTACGCGGCCACGAAGTGCACATCCCGCCCGCCTGGGTGGAGCTCTTCGCCGACCGTGACGCCTACCTCTACGAGCCGGGCGGCGAGGAGTTCCGCCGCGCCGCGAACCTGGCCGCCGCCGGCCAGCGCGCCTTCGAGCGGGCGCTGACCCAGGTCGTCGCCTGGCTGCACGACAGGACCGGCCTCGACGCGCTGGCCTTCGCCGGCGGCACCGCGCTCAACTGCTCGGCCAACGGCCGGCTCATCCGCGAGTCGCCGTTCCGCGAGCTGTTCATCCCGCCCAGCCCGCACGACGGCGGCACGGCGATCGGCTGCGCGCTCTACGGGCTGATCGCCTGCCTGGGCGTCGAGAGCCGGTGGCGGTGGACGGACGACTTCCTCGGCCCCGACCCGGACGAGAGCGCGATCGAGGCGGCCGTGCGCGGCCTGCCCGCGGGACTGTACGCCGAGCGGCCCGACGACCTGGCCGGCGAGCTGGCCGGGCTGCTGGCGAGCGGCCGGGTGGTGGGCCTGCACCAGGGCCGCGGCGAGTCCGGCCCGAGGGCGCTCGGCAACCGCAGCATCCTCGGCGACCCGCGCAGCCCCGACCTGCAGGACTACATCAACTTCGAGGTCAAGGGCCGCGAGTGGTTCCGCCCGCTGGCGCCGCTGGTGCTCGCCGAGCACGCAGGACGTGTCTTCGAGGTGGACCGCCCCGCCCCGTTCATGCAGTACGCCGTCGCCGTCCGCCCCGCCTACCGCGACAGGCTGCCCGGCATCACCCACGTGGACGGCACCGCCCGCCTGCAGACCGTGGAACGCGCCACCACGCCCTTCCTGCACGCCCTGCTGACCAGGTGGCACGCGCTCACCGGTGTTCCTGTGCTGATCAACACCTCGCTCAACGGCCCGGGCGAGCCGCTGACCGAGACGCCGGAGCACTCGATCGAGACCCTGCGCACGACCGGCATGCACGCCCTGGCGCTGCCGCCGTACCTCATCCGCAGGCACGAGGAGCCGCGGCTGCCCGGCGCCTAGGAGAGGCGGTCGAGCACGTTCGCCGTGATGCGCTCGACCGCCGCGCAGGTGGCCAGGCCGCGCGGCCAGTCGGTGGTGGCGGCGTTGAACACGATGCCGCCGCGCGCGTGGGGCCGTGTGGCCGGGGCGCCGGGCGCCTGGGGCCGTGTGGCCGGTGCGGCGGCCTCGTAGAGGCCCATCGTGGCGGCGCCGTTGCCGAAGCCCCACCCGCTCGCCCTGGCGTCGCCCACCGCGAGGATGGTGAACCCGGCGGGCGTGCCGTCGGCGCCGGTGGGCGCGTACGGCGGCGCCGCCGCCCGGTCGAAGTCGGCGCCGTCACACTCGTAGCCCACGAGGTTCTCGGCCAGCCCGAACACGTCGCCGTCGCGCAGCCCGGTGCCTTCGTAGACCCAGTGATCCGCGTGCTGCACCCGATAGCCGACCGGCTCCGGATGATCGTCGCGGTCGCGCTCGCCGCCGTTGCGGAAGCTGACGCCGATCAGCTCGTTCTCCGGCGGCCCCTCCTCGTGCCAGACGCCGACGCGGGAGAAGGTGAGGGGGTCGTGGAAGACGACCCGCCACCAGCAGGTGTTGCCGCCGAAGAAGGCCGCGTTCCGCCCGGCCGCGACGTGCTCGGCGACGGCGGCGCGCATGGCGTCGCTCCAGTACTCGTCGTGCCCCGCGCTCACCATCAGCCGGTACGGCTCCAGCAGCGCCGCCCCCTCTCGATGCAGGTCGAGATCGGTGCAGTAGTCCACCGCGTAGCCCCGGCGGGCGGCCCAGGCGATGAACCTGGCGTCCCAGTGCACGAACGTCTGGCGCGGCGTCGGGTCGTAAGGATCGAAGTTGTGGACGTCCCACGGCGTGCCCCCGGTGCCGCCGCCCGGCCGGTGCAGTGACACTCCGGGCTCGGGGACCTGGTCGGGCATGGTGTAGAGGCACCAGTGGCCGATCAGCCGCTCAGGATCGTACGGCCGCCCGTCGATGAGGTTGTAGGCGTGGTAGGTGAACAGCGGCAGCTTGTAGAGGATCCGCGCCGCCGGGCGTTGGGGCCTGACCACGAACAACGCCCTGTCCTCCCGGCCGTCGGGGGTCGTCCGGTCAGGGTCGGTACGGTCGGAGCCGCTCTCGTCGCCCTCCACCAGCACCGCCACATAGACGCCTGGCTCGGCCGGCGCCCGCACCGGATAGCCCGACCATGGCCGCAGCGGCTCGCCGCGCAGCCCCGTGCCCGGCCGGCCCCAGTCGTGCGCGGGCAGGTGCGGCGGCGCGTGCTCGCCGGGCAGCCACGGCGTCTTGTCGGTCAGCGTCATGCCGGTCTCGTACCGGTGGAACTCCACCCGGAACCTGGGCGCGTCCGTCGAGACCCGCAGCGTCATGTGGCCGCCCGCGTACGGGCTCGGCTGCTCCGCGTACCCCCTGATCATCTCGCCAGTCTTCCACCGTTCCGCGGCCACGTCACGACACGAAAGGCCAGGTCAGGGCGGGTCGTGGGTTTCTCCGGCAGCGCCGGGTACGGTCGTTGCCATGCGCGCCCACCTCACTGCGGCCCTGCTGATGACGCTTCCCGGCCTGGCCGCCGGATGTGCCCAAGGCGCGGCGCCCGCCGTACGCGAGGCCGTGCCGGCCGCGTCGCCCACCGCTGAGCCCACCGCTGAGCCCACCGAGCCCGCCTCGGGACCGCTGGCGGGCAAGATCGTGGTGATCGACCCGGGGCACAACGGCGGCAACGCCTCCCACCCCAAGGAGATCAACCGCCAGGTCGACGTCATCACCGGACGCAAGCCCTGCAACACCACCGGCACCCAGACCGCCTCCGGCTTCCCCGAACACGCCTTCACCTGGGACGTCGCCACCAGGCTCAGGCCGATCCTGCGGCGCATGGGCGCCAAGGTCGTGCTCACCAGGCCCAACGACGAGGGCGTCGGCCCGTGCGTGACCGAGCGGGCCGCCATCGGCAACGAGGCCAGGGCCGACGCGGTGCTGTCCATCCACGGCGACGGCGCCGCGCCCAGCGGGCACGGCTTCCACGTGATCATGCCGGGCCTGCTCAAGGGCCACAACGACGCCGTGGTCAAACCGTCGCGCCGGCTCGGCATCGACGTGCGCGACGCCTTCCGCGAGGGCACCGGCATGCCGTACGCGAACTACACCGCCCGCAGGGGCCTGCAGACCCGCACCGACCTCGGCGGGCTCAACCTGTCGAAGCGGCCGGCGGTGTTCATCGAGTGCGGCAACATGCGCAACAAGGGCGACGCGGCCAAGATGACCGACCCCGCCTTCCGCGAGCGCATGGCGACCTCGCTGGCCGCCGGCATCAAACGTTTTCTGACCTGACCGGTCAGCCGTCACGGCACAGCGGGTCACCGCCCACCACGCAGGCGATGTCGTCGAGCCGGCAGCTCAGCAGGGTGCCGTCCATGCCGAGCACGAGCACGAGGTCGCGCTGGGACGGATGAGCCAGCACCACCCTGCCGACGACACCGTTGTCCAAGATCACGGTAGGGCGGCCTGCCGCGTTGTCCATGCCCTCGCGACTCCTCTCGGGTCCGGAACGAGCCCTCGCGCCGGACCCGTCCCCACCAGGATGCACAGGCTTGTGCCTCGAGCGCATCGGTCAGGCGGCGGTAATTACGTACGCGGAGGACAGTACCTTCACCACCGGAGTCCGCACATGCCGGGCGCGAAAGCCAACCGGCGAGTAATATGACGGCCAAGCTGCCCCCGGTGAAGGAGACGGCCCTGTGTCCGAGCTCGAACGGGTACCACCCGGCATCGACCCTTATGTCCCCAGCTCAGCGCGGGTCTACGACTACCTGCTCGGCGGCAAGGACAATCTGGGCGTGGACCGCGAGGTGGCCGAACGACTCCTCGCCGTCGCCCCCGACAGCCGCCTGGTCGCCCGCGCCAACCGGCAGTTCCAGGTCGAGGTGGTCGGGCAGCTGAGCGAGCAGGGCATCCGCCAGTACATCGACCTCGGCACCGGCATCCCGACCTATCCGAACGTCCACGAGGTCGCCCGCAAGGCGCGCCCGGACGTCCGGGCGATCTACGTCGACAACGACCCCGTCGTCTACATGCACGCCCAGGTGATGCTCACCGACTCGCCGACCGTCGCCGGCGTGCACGCCGACCTGCGCAGGCCCGCCGACATCCTGGGCCACCCCGACGTCGTCGAGCTGATCGACTTCACCGAGCCGGTGTGCGTGCTGATGGTCGGCGTGCTGCACTTCATCATGGACGAGGAGGACCCGGCCGGCATCGTGGCCGCGTTCAGGGAGCGCATGGCGCCGGGCAGCCACCTGGTGATCTCGCACGCCATGGCCGACAGCGACCCCGAGGCCATCGCCCAGCTCGCGGCCGCGACGGCCGGTTCGCCCGCGCAGCCCAGGTTCCGCACGCGGGACGAGGTGCTGGCGCTGTTCGACGGGTTCGAGCTGATCGGGCCGGGGCTCGTGCCGGTCCAGGACTGGCATGTCGGCCCCGACGACGGCCGGATCCCTCTGCTGGACGCTCCGCCCAAGCTCCGCATCGAGGGCGCCGCCGGCCGCCTCACCGCATGACCTGCTCGTACGACCTGAGCTTGATGTCGGTGGCGAACTTGTCCGTCACCTTCAGCATCAGGCCGAGCAGGAAGCCGTACTTGAAGGTCCAGTTGCGCAGGCGCATCTTGGCCGGGCTGCCCGGGGCGAGGAACGGGCCCGCGTTGCCGTTCTTGGCGATCTTGGCGTAGGGGCGGAACTGGCGCTCGTACTCGGCGAAGGCCGCCCGGTGGTCGCCGCCCGCCGCCGCCAGCTCGCCCGCCAGCACGTACGCGCCCACCACGGCCAGCCCGGTGCCGAAACCGCCCAGAGTGTTGCCGTACGCCGCGTCGCCCAGCAACACCAACCGGCCCTGGCTGTACCGGTCAATCCTGACCTGGCTGAGCGAGTCGAAGTAGACCTCGCGCGCGTCCCGAACCGCGTCCATGATCTCGGGGACCCGCCAGCCCATGCCGGCGTAGGCGCGGCCGAGCAGCTTCTTCTGCTGTTCGGCGTCGTAGCGGTCGTACTCCAGCGCCTCCGAGGCGAACACGAAGAACGCCGGCGCCTTCGTCCCGCCTACCGCCACCATCCGGCCGGGCTCGTTGTACATCTTCGCCGGCTCCCCGAAGTCCAGGCCGGTCTCCACCAGCGCGTAGTAATGGCCGAGGAACCGCACGAACTCCTCTTCGGGCCCGAACGCCAGCCTGCGCACGTTCGAATGGATCCCGTCCGCGCCCACCACCAGGTCGAAGGTGCGCGGCGCCGCGCGTTCGAAGGTGACGTGCACGCCGTCCCTGGTCTCGGTGAGCGAGGTGATGGAGTCGCCGAAGACGTACTCGCAGGCGGGGGCGGTGCGCTCGTACAGCAGGCGCGACAGGTCGCCCCGGGTGATCTCGACGTCGCCGCCGGTGAACTCGCCGGGGATGACCGTCAGTCTCCGCCCGGCCGCGTCCACGATCTCCTGGTCGCTGCCGCCGGTCTGGAGCCGGCGCACGTCGTCCAGGATGCCCATGCGGCTCAGCACCGTACGGTGGGTCGCGCCCTTGAAGTCGACGGCCTGCCCGCCCAGCCGCAGCGACGGCGCCCGCTCGACGACGGTGACGGCGAATCCGTAGCGGATGAGCCAGTGCGCCAGTGCGGGTCCGGCGATGCTGGCGCCCGAAATGAGGACGTTGGTGTTTCGCATGCCCCCACGTTCGCGATTCCCGCTGACAACCCGCCGATCACTCGCTGACAGCCCGTCTCCGGGGTGTCAGCGACCCGTCGCCTTGAGCGTGGCCAGGGCGTCGGCTCTGGTCATGGCGGCGCCTTCGGCGTAGGCGGCGGCGAACGCCTCAGCGCCGAGGATCGCGCCGGCGTTCGCGGCGGTACGGGCCACGTCGCGGTCGCCCGCCACCGCCATGCCGCGCAACGCCACGGCGACCCCCAGCAACAACGCCGCCCGCCCTGCTGCCTCCTCGCCTACGAGACCGCCCACGAGACCGCCCACGAGACCGCCCACGAGACCGCCCACGAGACCGCCCGCCAGGGCTTCGGTGGCGTCGGCCCAGTCGGAGGTCATGGGGGAGGTGAGCGCGGTGGCCAGAGCTTCCGTGTGGAGGGTGGCGGCGCGTTCGGCGTCGCCGTGGGCCTCGGCGAGGCGGGCCAGGGCGGTGAGGACGTGGGAGCGGGTGCCGGCCGAGGTGAAGGCGCCGCTCTCGGAGCCGGCCAGCGCCGCCGACAGGAGCCGTTCCGCCTCGGTCAGGTCGCCCTCGTGGCGGGCGATGTCGCCGAGCTGGAGCTGCACCCAGGCGGTCAGCTCGGGGCGGCCGAGCCGCCGCTCCAGCTCGCCGGCGCGGGCGTAGTCGGCGCGGGCGGCGGCGACGTCACCGGCCCGCCACAGGGCGGCGGCCCGCCGGTTCAGGATGTCGGCCAGCTCGTCCAGCCCGCCCAGCTCCTCCAGCAGCCCGATCGCCTCCCGCCACAGGCGCCGGGCCCGCGCCCAGTCGCCGCGCCAGCCCGCGATCACCGCCAGCCAGTCGAGCGCCTGCGCCTTGCCCCACCGCTCGCCGAGCCGGCCGAAGGCGGCGAGCACCTGCTCCAGCTCGGGTTCGGCCTCGGCGGGCGCGCCGTTGAGCACCTTCATCAGGGCGGTGCCGAGGTCGCCGAGCGCCCGGCTCCACGGGTCGTGGCTGAGGGTCTCGCGGCGGCCGCGTTCCTCCTCGTCCGCGCCGGGCGGCCCGGCGATCATGCCCCACAGGGCCACGCCGAACCGGTGCCGCATCGGCCGTCCCAGCGAGCCGACGATCTCCCTGGCCCGCCGCCAGTGCGGCGACCCCGCGTCGGGGACGGCGTGCAGCACGGTCATCACGTACTCCTCCGCCAGCCCGTCCGGCGGCTCCGTGCCGACCCGGTCGAGCAGGCGTACGGCGTGCGGGGCGGCCTGGCCCCGCCGCCCGCTCAGCCACCAGTACATGGCCAGCGCCGCCATCAGCCGCAGCCCCGTCGCCGGGTCGTGCTCGGCGCTCCACCGCAGCGCCGCCCGCAGGTTGGCGTCGTCGGCCGACAGCCGGGCCAGCCAGTCGAGCTGCTCGCCGCGGTAGAGGTGGTCGTCTGCGCGGCCGGCGAACTCCAGGAACCAGGCCGCGTGCGCCCGCCGTACCGCCGCCTCCTCACCGGCCGCCGCCAGGCGTTCGAGGCAGAACAGGCGGATGGTGTCGAGCATCTGGTAGCGCTCGCCGTCGGTTTCGACCAGCGACTTGTCCACCAGCCCGGCCAGCACGTCCGCCCCGTCGGGGAAGCAGACCCGTTCGACGGCCTCCAGGGTCGCGCCGCCGCTGAACACCGACATCCTTCTGGCCAGGGCCTGTTCGTCGGCGTCCAGCAGGCTCCAGCTCCACTCGACGACCGCGTGGAGCGTACGGTGGCGGGCCGCCGCCGTACGGTCGCCGCGCGACAGCAGCCGGAACCGGCCGTGCTCGGCCAGCCGCTCGGCGATCTCCGCCACCCCGAACGTCCGCACCCGCGCCGCCGCCAGCTCGATCGCCAGCGGCAGCCCGTCCAGCTCGGCGCAGATCCGCGCCACCACGTCCAGCGTCCGCGGGTCCAGGGCGCCGGGGCGCACCGCTGCCGCCCGTTCGGTGAACAGCCGGACCGCCGGGTACGCGAGCGGGTCCTGCTCCGCACCGGGTGGCGGGACGGGCAGCGGGGTGAGCGGGACGAGGTGCTCGCCGGTCAGGCCGAGGGGTTCCCGGCTGGTGGCGAGGACGCGCAGGCCGGGGCAGTCGGTGAGCAGGCGGCGTACGAGCGTGGCGGCCTCGTCGATGACGTGCTCGCAGTTGTCCAGGACGAGCAGCAGGTCCTGCCCGGCGAGCGCGGCGACGAGCCGCTGCACGGGGTCGGGGCCGGCGTTGGCCGGCCGCAGCGCCGGCTCCCGCAGCCCGAGCGCCTGCCACACCACCCGCGCCACCGCCGACCCCGGATCCGGCTCACCGCCCACGGTCACCAGTGAGAGGTCGGCGAAGGCGGTGGTGGTGACGCGGCGGGTGTGTTCGATGGCCAGGCGGGTCTTGCCGGTGCCGCCGGGGCCGACGATGGTGATCAGGCGGGCCTTCAAGGTCGCCAGGTGGGCCAGCTCGGCGTCGCGGCCGATGAAGCTGGTCAGTTGGGCCGGGGGGCGCATCAGGGACGTGGGGTTCTGGTGGCCGCGAAGGATTTCCAGGTGGAGGGCCGCCAGCTCCGGTGAGGGGTCGGCGCCCAGCTCGTCGGCCAGGCGGCGGCGGCCTTCTTCGAAGACCTGCAGGGCCTCTGCCTGCCTGCCGGATGCGTGGAGTGCGCGCATGAGGAGGGCGCGGGTTCGCTCCCGGAGGGGGTCGGCGGAGAGCAGGTCGCTCAGGCCCGTCACGGGCGGGGCGGTGCCGGGGAGGGAGAGTTCGGCCTCATGGAGGTCTTCCGCCGCCGACAGGCGCAGGTCGTCGAGTCTCCGCGCTTGGGGCGCGGCGAAGGGGGCGTCGGCGATGTCGGCGAAGGCGGGGCCGCGCCACAGGTCCAGGGCCTCGCGGAGGACGGTCGCGGCGGCGGCGTGCCGGCCGGCCGCGAGCAGGGCGCGGCCGTCCCTGGCCAGGCGGTCGAAGCGGTGGACGTCCACGTCGTCGCGGTCGACGGCGAGCCGGTAGCCGGAGCCGTGGGACTCGATCAGGCCCCCTGGGAGGTTGCGGCGCAGCCGGGAGACCTGGGCCTGCACGGCGTTGGCCGCGCCCGACGGAGGGCGGTCGCCGTACTGGCCGTCGATGAGGCGTTCGAGGGTGACCAGGTGGCCGGCGTCGAGGAGCAGCAGGGCCAGCAGCGCGCGCGGGCGGGGGCCGCCGACCGCGACGGGCTCGCCGGCGGCGGTCCGTACGTCGAGGGGACCCAGTACGCGGAACTGCACCCTGCCGATTGTCCCCCAAGCGCCGAACGCCGGTCGCATCGCGGGAAAGGGGAGGCGGTGTGCGGGTCAAGATCTTTTTGAGGCAGAATGATCTTGTGCGAGCCCTCTCCGCAGCGGGGGCTCGCACGCCCCCCGGTAGGCTGAGCCCATCATGGACCCCACGCCCGGGCTGCGCGAACGCAAGAAGGCCGAGACCCGCCAGGCCGTCCACGAGGCGGCGTTGCGGCTGGTGGTCGAGCACGGCCTCGACGCGGTCACGGTCGAGTCCATCGCCGACGCGGCCAACATCTCACGCCGGACGTTCTCCAACTACTTCGCCGGCAAGGAGGACGCACTGCTCTACGGCGAGGAGCAGCGCATGGGCGCCCTCGTCGAGCGGGTACGCGCCCAGCCGCCCGGCATGCCCGCCTGGCAGGCGCTGCGGGTCTCGATCGAGGAGCTGCAGGAGGAGCTGGGGGAGCCGGAGCGCGAATGGGCGCTGCGCACCCGCCTCGCCCGGCGGCATCCGTCCCTGATGGCCCGGCAGCTCGCCAACCACGCCGGTCTGGAGAGCGACCTCGCCGCGGCCGTCGCGGGGCGGCCGGGTGACGTGCCTGGGCGGGTGCTGGCGGCGGCGTTCCTGGTGGCGTTGCGGCTGGCGTCCCACGTGTGGACCGAGGAGGGTGAGGCCCGCACGTTGCGTGAGGTCATCCGCGAGACCCTCGACCAGATGGCCCGTCCGTTCAGCTGACCGGAGCCCGGCGCGCGGGCCGCCTGAGGGGCACCCGCGCGCCGGAGTTCACGTGACTACAGGGTCCACTGCTGGGGGAAGAGGCCGTTGCAGTCGTAGATCTGCAGTTTCGTGCCGTTCGCCGTGGCGCCCTCAGGGGCGTCGAGGCAGCGGCCCGACTGCGGGTTGAACAGGGAGCCGTCGGCCCGGTGCACCCACTTCTGCGCCCCGCTGCCGTTGCACTCCCACAGCTGCACCTTGGTGTGGTTGGCGGTGCCCTGCGCGTCCACGTCCAGGCACTTGCCGAACGCCCGCAGGCTGCCCTCCGGGTGCGGCGACCAGCGCTGGCCGGTGGCGACACCGCAGTCCCAGAGCTGGGCGCTGTTGCCGTTGGCGTTGGTGTTGGTGTCGACGTCCAGGCACTTGCCGCCGGGCCCGGTGATCTGCCGGGCCGGGCTGGGCAGGGTGCCGAGGCCGTAGCGGACGGCGCACTGGTTGCCGGTGAGGTGGACGGCGGTCAGGTAGAGGAAGCCGGTGCCGTTGGCGGACGGCACGATGGGGGAGCTGTAGCCGGGGCAGGACGGCTCGCCGGGGTTGTAGCCGCCGGTGGGCGCGGTGATCGCGGGCGCCTCGATCTCCGTCCACGCGCCGGCGCCCAGGTCGGTGTTGGCGAACAGGACCTGCCCGGACTCGCCGAGCACGGTCTTGTTGCCGGTCGGCCCGGCCACGACCCGCTGGCCGGACATCAGCAGCGTGCCGTTGGGGCCGCCGCCGGGCAGCCACGCGACGTACGGGGTGTGCAGCAGCTCCCGCTGGTCGGACGTGCGCACGAGGGTGCCGGCGCCGGAGCCCCAGCTGAGGCCGTTGGAGCTGGTCTTGATGTAGACCTCGCACGCGTGGTCGGCGTCCGTGGCGTCCCTGCACATCTCGTACGCCATCAGGTACGTCCCGTTCGGCAGCTCCGTCACGATCGACATGCCCGGCCTGGCCAGGTCGTCGTTCGGGAAGGCGACGTCCTGGGTCATCGTGGAGGACCAGGTCTGGCCGCCGTTGGTCGAGGTGTAGTGACCGATGACCTGGTTGTTCGTGGGCGTGCCCGCGGGCCGCTCGTCGGAGATGAAGCAGGCCAGCGTGTTGTTCGGGGCGAGCAGGAACCACGGCTCCCAGATGCCGTGCCCGATGGTGTCCGGCAGGCCGCTGGTCTGCGTGCAGTTCGACAGGTACGTCCACGAGACGCCGTGGTCGGTGCTCTTGAACACCTCGACCTTCTGCGCCCGGTAGTCGCCCTCGATCCAGGCGGTTCCGGCGGCGAGCAGGTCGCCCTGGTTGAGGCCGTTGGCCGTGCGCGGCACCTCGTACAGGACGGGAGCGCCGAGCGCCCAGCCGGGCGTGTTGGAGGTGATGGTGGAGATGGGGTTGGCGGACCAGGTGCGCCCGCCGTCGGTGCTGCGGTGGATGGGGAACGAGCCGGGCGCGTTGTGCCCGCGGCGCGCGAACGTGGCCAGCATGGTCTCGTTCGGCGAGCCGTCGTGGTCGAGCCTGATCGCCCTCGGGTAGCTCGCGTCCCCCTGGGGGAACGTGGCCAGGTCGGGTGAGTAGAGCATCTGGCCGGCCGGGGCCGCCGAGGCGGGGCCGGCCAGTGCTCCGAGGCAGGTGGCGATGAGGGCTAACGCGGTCACGATCCGCGCGGGGGGTGTCAGCCGCACGTGCTTACTCTCCTTGGCTAGGACTGGCGGTTGTCTCCGATGACGGGAGCTGTGTGGGTGTCGACGTCCACGGCGGAGCGGGCCACCACGACGCCGTCGCTGACCAGGGCCAGGTGCAGCCGCCCGCTGGTCCAGCCGTCCGGCAGCTCGGCGGTGACCTCGGCGGGGCCGCTGAGCAGGAACGGCTTGGCCTCGATCCACGGCCCCTCGGCGCCGAAGGCGGCGGGACCGGCGGGCGGCGCGCCGAGGACGGGCGTCCAGGCGGTGTGCAGGTGGCCGTTGACCGGCTCGGCGCCGTGGTGCGAGACGCGGACGGGCACGCTGACCCGCCCCGACTCGCTGAGCAGGTCGCGGCCGGGCGCGACGGGGACGACGTCGAGGACGAGCGTGGTCGTGGCGTTCACGTCGGACGGCCGCACCCCGCCGAGGTCCTTGGCGCGGCGCTCGTGGTCGAGCAGGCCGGCCATCTCGTGCTCGATGTCGTACAGCTCGGTGTAGACGTAGCCGGCCACCCGGTCGTGGCGGCGCAGCTCCTGGGTCTGCCAGCGCAGCTGCCAGCCCCGCTCGACGGAGGTGAAGCCGGTGCCGTACTCGCTGTTGAGGTTGGGCAGGCCGCGCAGCGGCTGGTCCGGGACGCCGGCCAGCTTCTTGCGCACGACGTAGTCGGGGCCGAGCTTGACGGGGAAGTCGTCCTGCTCACCGTCCAGCAGTGCGGCGACGGTCCTGCCCCAGGAGGCGGCGGACTCGTCGTAGTAGTGCCAGTCGAGCAGGTCGGTCTTGACGTGGGTCCAGCCGGAGTTGTCCACCGCGGGCCGGCTCGGGTCGAGGGCCTTGATCAGGTCGTACGCCCGCGCCACCGCCTCCTGCTTGGCCGGGTCGCCGGGGATGTCCCAGTCGAGACCCCACTCCTCGTTGTAGAGCCCCCAGATGACGATCGCGGGCGAGTTGCCGTCGCGCTCGACCATGGGCGCGATCTGCTCCTCGAACGCCGCCACGGACGCCTCGGTGAACGTCCCCGTCGCGGCCGGTTCCGCCCACACCAGGATGCCGAGCCGGTCGGCGTGGTGGACGAAGCGCGGGTCCTCCAGCTTCAGGTGCTTGCGCACGAGGTTGTAGCCCGCCTCGGCGGCCAGTTCGAGGTCGCGGAGGAGGGCGTCGTCGTCCGGCGGGGTGATCCCCGTACGCGGCCAGTAGCCCTGGTCGAGCACCCCGCGCACGAACAGGCGGCGGCCGTTCAGATAGAGGTCCTCGCCGATGACCTCGATGCGCCGCAGTCCGGTGTAGGCGGCGACGGTGTCGGTGCCGGTGTCGGCGCCGGCGGTGAGGGTGGCGTCCACGTGGTAGAGGTGCGGGTCCTCGGGGGACCACAGGCGCGGCTCGGCCACGGGCAGCACCGCCTCGGCCCGCCCGCCGGAGACCGGCACCTCGACGCTCGTGTCCGTGCCGCGCAGCGTCAGCCGCAGCAGGGCCCCCTCCGCCGGCCCTCCCACGGTGGCGACGACCGCGATGCCGTCGAGACCCTCGGTCGGCCGCAGCCGCAGCCCGGCCAGGTACGTCGCGGGCCGCGCCTCCAGCCACACGCTCTGCCAGATGCCGGACGACGGGGTGAAGCAGACGCCGTCGAAGTCGTCGCGCGGGACGCTGCGCTGCTTGCCGTGCGCGATCTCCCGCTTGTCGAGCGGCGCGGAGACCCGGACCACGACCTCCTGCTCGCCGTCACTGTTCAAAGCGCCGGTGATGTCGGCCTCGAACGGCGTGTAACCGCCCCGGTGGCTGACCACCTCGGTGCCGTTCACCCAGACCGTGGCCTCGTGCTGCACCGCGCCGAAGTGCAGCACCACCCGCTGCCCCGACCACTCGGACGGGACGGTGAAGCGGCGGCGGTACCAGGCGAGGGGCAGCCAGTGCGCCTCGATCCCCGACGCGGGCGTCTCCCAGGCGAAGGGCACGGTGATCGTGGCGGTCCAGTCCGGCTCGGTGTCGGCCCGGAACTCCCACTCGCCGTTCAGGCTCGACCAGGAGTGCGACCGGTCGAAGTGGGGGCGGGGATATTCCGCACGCGGCGTCATGGTTCTCCGTTTCATGTGTGGGGTCAGCCCTTGACGCTGCCCGCGAGGATGCCGTTGATGAAGTGGCGCTGCAGCAGGACGAAGATCACCAGCAGCGGCAGCAGCGCGATGCTGCCGGCGGCGAGCAGCTCGCCCCAGACGGTGGCGAAGTCGGCGCCGATGCGGTTGCCGGTGACGTTCTGCGCCAGCGTGGACAGCACCACCTGCAACGTCTGGTGTGAGGTGTCGTTGACGGCGACGACCGGCCAGACGAAGTCGTTGTAGATGTTCATGGTGGTCAGCACCGCCAGCGCGGCCAGGCCCGGCCGGATGACCGGCAGCACGACCCGCCAGAAGATGCCGAACTCGCCGGCGCCGTCCACCCGCCCCGCGTCGATCAGCTCGTTCGGGATGGCGGCGATGGTCTGCCGCATCCAGAAGATGCTGAACGCGTCCACGCTGCCCGGCAGGATCAGCGCCTGGTACGTGTTCACCCAGCCCAGCGCGCTCATCTCCAGCAGCAGCGGGATGATCAGCACCAGCGTCGGCAGCATCAGCGTCAGCAGCACCACGCCGAACAGCAGGTTCTTGAACGGGAAGTCGTACTTGGCGAAGGCGTAGCCGGCCAGCGGGCAGAAGAACATCGTCATCGCGCCCTTGACCGCCAGCACCAGCCCCGTGTTGGCGAAGCCGGTGCCGATGGGCACGTCGGCGAACATCGCCCGGTAGTTGTCCAGGGTCGGCTCGCCGAGCGACAGCGGGCTCGTGATGATCTCGGCCGCCGGTTTCAGCGAGGAGCTGACCGCCCACCAGATGGGGTACAGGAACGCGATCGCGAGCAGCGTCAGCACCGCGTACTGGACGATGCCCGGCCTGTTCTGCGTCATGACACCTCGTCTTTCGGGCGCAGCAGCCTGACCGAGATCAGCGACAGGCCGAAGACCAGCAGGACCAGCAGGAACGAGTTCGCCGCGCCGGTGCCGAGGTCGGAGGCCGTGATGTGGTCGTAGAGGTAGAGCCCGGCGGTCGTGGTGGAGCCGTACGGGCCGCCCTCGGTCACCACGTACGGCTCCGAGAACATCTGGAAGACCGCCAGCGTCTGGATCACGACGAGGAACGCCATGCTCCGCCGCACCAGCGGCAGCGTGATCGACCAGAACTGCCGCCAGCGGGACGCGCCGTCGAGGGAGGCGGCCTCGTACACGCCGCCCGGCACGGCCTGGAGGCCCGCGAGCAGGATGATGATCGCGAACCCGGTCGTCTTCCACAGGAACAGCAGCGCCAGCGTCGGCTTCGACCACGTGGTGGAGGTGAGCCAGCCGACGTCGGGCAGCCCGACCAGGTTGAGCAGGTAGTTGACCAGGCCGTAGTCCTGGTCGAACACCACGATCCAGACCTGCGCCATGGCCACCAGCGGGGTCACGAACGGCGCGATGAACGCCACCCGGAAGAACCCGCGCAGCCGCAGCTTGGCGTTGGCCAGCAGCACCGCGCCGCCCAGCCCCGCCACGACCTGGATCGGCACGATGAGCAGCCACATGACGGCGCTGTTGCCGAGCGAGGCCCAGAAGTCGGGGCTGGTCAGCAGATAGAGGTAGTTGTCCAGGCCGACCCAGCGCGCCGCGCCCGCACCCCGCCAGCGCATGAAGCTGAGCTGCAGCGCGTAGATCAGCGGGTAGACCCCGAACGCGGCGAAGACCACGAAGAACGGGGCGATGAACAGATACGGCGACAGCTTGGCGGGCCGCCGGAGACCACGGGTGAGACTCGTCATGAGCGGTCGATGAGGTTGCGCTGGATCTTCTCCGCCGAGTCGGAGATCACCTGGTCGGGCGTCATCTGCCCGTCGATCAGGCGCTGCATGTTGTTGCCCAGGTAGTCCACCGACTGCGCCCACCACCACGGGATCGGCGCGGCGGCCGGGATGGTGGCGGCGGCGTCCACGGCGACCTTCCACAGGTCCTGGCCGCCGAGCGCCTCGATGGGCTGGAACAGCGGCTTGGCCGGGTCGAGCGCGGGCTGGTAGCTCGGGATCGAGGTGGACAGGCCGCCGGGATAGACGTCGTTGGGGCCGTACACGGCGGTGTAGCCGGGCTCCTTGAAGCACAGGAACTCGTACAGCAGCCAGGCCAGCTCGGGGTTCTTGGCCTTGGCGGGGATGACGAAGCTGCTGCCGCCCATCGCGCCGCTGCGCGCGCCGCCCGGCGTCCAGGCGGGCAGCGGTGCGGCCCGCCACTTGCCCTTGGTGTTCTTCAGCAGCTGCTGCGGCGCGAACGACCACCAGATCGCCCACGGCACGAACACCTGCTGGCCGTTGTCGAGCGTGTTGACGTCGGCCGGCTCCAGGTAGGGCGCGTGGGTGACGAGGCCGTCCTTGACCGCCGTGTCGATCCAGCCGAAGATCCGCCGGTACTCCTCGGAGTCGAGGCGCAGCTTGCCCTGCGCGTCGGTGAGGCTGGTGCCCTGCTGGTTGGCCAGCATCTCCAGCCAGAGCTGGCTGAGGAACGGCGTCTTCTCCAGGTGGATGGGCTTGGTCTTGGGGTCCTTCTCCTTGACCGTCCTGGCCGCGGCGAGCAGGTCGTCGTACGTCGCGAGCCCCGCCGGGTCGACGCCCGCGTCCTCCAGGATGTCCTCGCGGTACCACAGAAGGCCGGGGTCGAGGTCCCACGGGACGCCGTAGATCTTGCCGTCCACGGTGTTCACCGACAGCTTGTACGCCGACGTCTGGTCCTTGTACGGCGCGATGAGGTCCGTCAGGTCGAAGAGGTGCTCGGCCTGCCCGCCGATCTTGGCGTCGTCCCAGAAGCTGCCGTCGGGCACGTCGGTGCCGCTGATGAGGGTGTTGGCGAGCTTGGCGTCGATGTCCACGGCCTGGTGGTTGACCTTGACGTTTGGGTACGCCTTGCGGAACTCGCCGATCGCCGCGTCGAACACCTTGAACAGGTCGCCGGACCGGTTCCAGATGGTGATCTCGCCCTTGGCGGCCGAGGCGGTGGCGGTGGGCTTGGTGAGCTTGCTGGGCTCGGCGCCGGTCCCGCCGGGGGCGGCGCAGGCGGCGGCGAGCGAGCCGGTGGCGGCGAGGGCCCCGATGCCCAGGGCTCCCTTGAGAAAACCACGGCGGCCAATGGGGGATGGGGGCATCTTCGACTCCTAGCCGGACGGGATGAGACGGTGTGAGGGCTCTGCAACGATGCAGACATCATGCATACTCGTCTGCAACGATGCAAGAGCGGGTTTAGGATCTACCCAACTGAGAGCGCGGGAGGTATAGGAGACGCATGGCCGGTCCAACCTTGCGTGACGTCGCCAAGCGGGCGAACGTGTCGATCCGCACGGTGTCCAACGTGGTGAACGGTTACGCGCCGGTCTCCGACGAGCTGCGCGCCCGGGTGCAGACCGTGCTCGACGAGCTCGGCTACCGTCCCAACCTCATCGCCCGCAACCTCAAGCAGGGCCGCACCGGGATGATCGCGCTCGTCGTGCCCGAGCTCGACGTTCCCTACTTCGCCGAGCTGGCCCGCGAGATCATCACCGCCGCCCGCGCCCGCGGCTACGTCGTCATGATCGACCAGACCGACGGCGACGGCGACAGGGAGCGCGAGCTGCTCGGCCGCGACTCGCGCGCCACGCTCTTCGACGGCCTGCTGATCAGCCCCATCTCCGTCACCGCGGAAGAGCTGCGCGGCCGGGCCAACAAGGTGCCGATCGTGCTGCTCGGCGAGCACATCTTCAACGGCAGCCTGCCCCACGTCGCCATCGACAACGTCGCCGCCGCCCGCGAGGCCACCACCCACCTGCTCGACCTCGGCCGGCGCCGGGTGGCCGCCATCGGCGACCAGCCGTACGCGACCGGCGAGACCGCCCAGCTCCGCACCACCGGCTACCGGCAGGCGCTGGCCCGCGCCGGCATCGAGGTGGACGAGACCCTGATCGTCTCCACGCCGCACTTCCACCGGCGGCTCGGCGCCGAGGCCGTGCAGCGCCTCATCGCCCTGCCGGAGCCGCCCGACGCGGTCCTCTGCTACAACGACCTGCTCGCCCTCGGCGCGATCAGGGCGCTGACCAGGGCAGGGTGGCGGGTGCCCGACGACGTCGCGGTGGTGGGCATCGACGACATCGAGGAGGGCCAGTACAGCACGCCCAGCCTGACCACCATCGCCCCCGACAAGGGCGAGCTGGCCAGGCGGGCCGTGGACGCGCTGCTGGACACGATCACCGCGGCCGAGCCGTCAGGCCCGCCGCCCGAGATCGTGGTGCCGCACCGGCTGATCGTCCGCGAGAGCACCGCGGGGGAGCAACCGGCCTGATCGGCCGTTCTGATCGGACGACGTAAGGTTGGGTGGTGCCCGTCGCTCGTCAAGGTCTCCTGCTCGGCGCGGCGGCGTACGTGCTGTGGGGCCTGTCCGTGCTCTACTGGCCGCTGGTCGAGCCCACCGGCGCCATTGAGATCCTCGCCCTGCGCGTGCTCTTCTCGCCCATCGCGGTCGGCCTCCTGCTGCTCGCCATGGGCCGGGCGAGAAGGGTGGCCGAGATCCTGCGCAAGCCCCGCGAGCTGGGCCTGCTCACCCTCGCCGGGGTGCTCACCTCGGCCAACTGGGCGCTGTTCATCTGGGCCAGCACCAACGGCCACGTGGTGGACGCCTCGCTCGGCTACTTCATCACCCCGCTGGTCAGCGTCGCGCTCGGCGTGGCCGTCTTGCGCGAGCGGCTGCGGCCCGGCCAGTGGGCCGCCATCGGGCTCGGCGCGGGCGCCGTCGCCGTGCTCACCGCCGCGTACGGCGGCCTGCCCTGGATCGCGCTCGGCCTGGCCGCCACCTTCGGCCTGTACGGGCTGATCAAGAAGCATCTCGACGTGGGCGCCGTCGAGGGGCTGATGGTGGAGACCGCGGTGCTGTTCCCGTTCGCCGCGGTCTACACGATCGTGCTGCAGACCTCGGGGCAGGCCACGTTCGGCCACGTGTCGCTCGGCAACACCCTGCTCGGCGTCGGCTCGGGGTTCGTCATGATGGCGCCGATGCTGCTGTTCAACGCGGCGGCCACGCGCGTGCCGCTGAGCGTGGTCGGCATGCTGCAGTTCATCGAGCCGATCGTGCAGTTCCTCCTCGGCGTGCTGGTGTTCCGTGAGGTGATGCCGGCGGTCAGGTGGGCGGCGTTCGCCCTGCTGTGGGCCGCGCTCGCCATGCTGACCGCCGAAGGCGTCAGGCGACGGAGTCGGGCTGGCGCCGGGGCTCGTCGAGCTCCACCGCGCTCCGCTCGATCATCTCGAACTGCGTCATCAGCCGTTCGAGATCAGGGGGAGACACCGTGAACGTGTCGTGCACCGCCTCACCGGCCGCCGTGTAGCTCAGCTCGTGGCCGCAGGTGCCGTCCCACACGCCGCTGATCACCCGCATCGCCGGCGGGAGCCGGTCCACGTGCACCCTGCGCACCCGTACGCCGGCGGCGGCCTGCTCGCGGGCCAGCGACTCCAGCTCCTCGCTCCACTCGTGGTAGATGAAGACCCGGCGGATCGTCACGCCCCGTGCCAGCGCGTCGAGCTGGGCCTGCCAATACTGGCGGCCGACCGGCTCGCGCCACCAGGTGAGGTCGACCGAGGGCACGCTGGTGGCGCACATGGTGGCCTTGGTCTGGTCGATCAGCCGCTGGAAGACCGCGTTGTCGCCGTACGGCGTGCGGAAGTGGCCGCGCTCGAGGTCGGCCAGCGTGCGCAGGCAGTCCTCGAACGCCACCCGGCAGGCGTCGGCCGCCGGGGTGCCCGCGTACTCGCGCTCCACGTGCTTGGCCGCCCGCAGCATCGGCAGCATCAGGTCGGGCAGCCACGGGATCTTCTCGATGGTCGCCACCATCTGCCCCACCCGTGTCTCGTGGTCGATCCTGCGCTTCTCCCGCAGCAGGGTCTGCACCTGTAACGTGATCACGCCGCCGATGAGCCCGGCCACCATGCCCAGCCCCTGCGCGGTGTCCTCTTTGACGTAGAAGATCACGCCGAGCAGCACGGACAGTGCAGTGCCGATGATCAGGACGGGGTCGAGCGCGAACGTCGGCTGCTTCTTCGCCGGCCTCGTCATTTGGGTCTCCCGGGAGGATGAGCGCACTGAAGTCCCTGAGTACTTACCCCGTTTGCGATCTCCCCTCGCCTGCGATGCCGCCAGGGAACCGGTTAATCTCACTATCCCACCCGTTGACGGCCCTGAGGCTCACACGTAGAGTCACGTGGGCTTATTCGGTTTAGTAGGGAGAAAACACGTGTTCCGTGCGCTGCACGACGGCTGGACCCTCCGCGCGGACGGCGACCGTGACCTCGCCGGCATCCCGGCGGCCGTGCCGGGCAGCGTGCACACGGACCTCCTCGCCGCCGGGCTCATCGACGACCCCTACCGCGACGACAACGAGCGGCGGCTGGGCTGGATCGGGCGTACGGACTGGATCTACGAGACCGCCTTCGACTGGCACGACGACGGGGAGGAGCGGGCCGACCTCGTCTGCGAAGGGCTCGACACGGTCGCCACCGTGCTGCTCAACGGCCACGAGCTGGGCGGCACCGCCAACATGCACCGCACCTACCGCTTCGCCGTCCGCGACCTGCTGCGCGACGGCCGCAACACGCTCCAGGTGCGCTTCCGCGCCCCCTACGCCTACGCCGAGGAGCAGCAGGCCAGGCACGGCGACCGGCCCGGCCCCTACGACGAGCCGTACGCGTTCATCAGGAAGATGGCCTGCAACTTCGGCTGGGACTGGGGACCCACGCTGGTGACCAGCGGCATCTGGCGGCCCGTCGGCCTGCACTCCTGGTCCGGCGCGCGCCTGGCCGAGGTGCGGCCGCTGGTACGCGGCGACGGGGTCGACGTGCACGTGCGCGTCGAACGTACCGGCGAGGCGCCCGTCACCGTCACCGCCGAGGTGGCCGGCGTGACCGTGGAGGCCAAGCTGGAGCAGGGCGAGAGCGAGGCCGTGCTGCGGCTCGACGTGCCGCACGCCGAGCGGTGGTGGCCGCGCGGCCACGGCGCGCAGCCGCTCTACCCGCTGACCGTGCGGACCGGCTCCGACCAGTGGCGGCGCGAGATCGGCTTCCGCACGGTCGAGCTGGACACCGACGCGTTCCGGCTGATCGTCAACGGGCGGCCGGTGTTCGTGCGCGGCTTCAACTGGATCCCCGACGACTGCTTCCCCGCCCGCGTCACCCTCGGCCGCCTGGCCGAACGCGTCGATCAGGCCGTCGCCGCCGGCGCCAACACGCTGCGGGTGTGGGGCGGCGGCCTCTACGAGTCCGACGCCTTCTACGACCTCGCCGACCGCCTCGGCCTGCTGGTGTGGCAGGACTTCCCGTTCGCCTGCTCCGCCTACCCCGAGGAGGAGCCGTTCCGCTCCGAGGTCGAGGCCGAGGCGCGCGACAACGTGGCCAGGCTGTCGGCCCATCCGAGCCTCGTGCTGTGGTGCGGCAACAACGAGAACATCGAGGGCCACCAGCACTGGGACTGGCGCGAGCGGCTGGACGGCAGGAGCTGGGGCGCCGCGTTCTACTACGACCTGCTGCCTTCGGTGGTCTCCGAGCTCGACCCGACCCGCCCCTACTGGCCGGGCAGCCCTTACTCGGGCAGCCCCGACCGCGACGTCCGCGACCCCTCGACCGGCACCGTGCACATCTGGACGGTCTGGGGCGGCGGGCTCGACTACGTCCATTACGCCGACTACACGCCCCGCTTCGTCGCCGAGTTCGGCTACCAGGGGCCGCCGACGTACGCCACCTTGCGGGCCGGCTCCTCCGACGAGCCGCTGACCCCCGGCTCCTCGCACCAGAAGGCGCCAGGCGGGCAGGACAAGCTGCTGGCCGGGCTGGGCGAGCACCTGCCGCGCCCCGAGACGTTCGACGACTGGCACTACTACACGCAGCTCAACCAGGCCCGCGCGATGACGTTCGGGGTCGAGCGGTTCCGTGCGCTGATGCCGTACTGCATGGGCACGATCGTCTGGCAGCTCAACGACTGCTGGCCGGTCACCTCGTGGGCCGCCGTGGACGGCGGGGGCCGCAGGAAGCCCCTCTGGTACGCGCTGCGCCGCTCCTACGCCGACCGCCTCATCACCCGGCTCGGCGACGAGGTGGTCCTGGTCAACGACACCGACGACGCGTGGTCCGGCACCCTCACCCTGGCCCTGCGCGACCTGACGGGCCGGGCCCTGGCCGCCCAGACCGACCAGGTGGAGGTCCCCGCCCGCGCCACGGTCCGTGTGGCCCAGCCGAGGGGCCGGGACGCAGCTCTCCTGACCGTCGAACTGGGAACGTACCGGGCATTGTTCACGACCGCCGAAGACCCGGCCATGAACTATCCCCCGGCCGACTACACGGCGACCGTGGCCCCGGAGGAGGGCGGCCACGCGGTCACCATCACAGCGAGGACGATCCTCCGCGACCTGGCCCTCTTCCCCGACCGCCTCGACCCCGCGGCGACGGTGGACGACCAGCTCGTCACGCTGCTCCCGGGCGAGACCGTCACCTTCCACGTCAAGGGGGAGGTGGACCCGGAGGCTTTGACGTCGTACCCGGTGCTGCGCTGCGTCAACGAGAGCGTCAGGGGGTCAGGGCGCGTTTGAGGATCTTGCCCGTCGGGCTCATCGGGAGTTCGTCGACGAAGGTCAGGCGGCGGGGATACTTGTACGCCGCCACCCGCTCCCGTACGAAGTCGCGCAGTTCGTCCCCGTCCACAGGGGTGCGCAGAGCCACCACGGCGGCGATCTCCTCGCCCAGTTCCGGGTGTGGCACGCCCACCACGGCGGCCTGGCGGACGGCCGGGTGTTCGTACAGGACCTCCTCGATCTCGCGCGGATAGACCGTGTAGCCGCCGCGGATGATGACGTCGCGGCGGCGGTCCACCAGGAAGAAGTAGCCGTCGGGGTCCACCCGGCCGAGGTCGCCGGTGTGGAACCAGCCGTCGCGGACGGCCTCGGCGGTGGCGGCCGGGTCGTTCCAGTAGCCCTTCATGACGTTGGGGCCGCGGACCACGATCTCGCCGATCTCGCCGCTCGGCACCTCGCGGCCGTCCTCGTCCACGATCTTCATCTCGACGTCCCTGATGGGCCAGCCGATCGAGCCGGGCCTGCGGTGGTGGCCGCCGCGGTTGGTGGCGGCGACGGGGGAGGTCTCGCTGAGGCCGTAGCCCTCGATGATCTCGCAGCCGAAGCGGGTCTCGTACGCGCGCAGCACGTCGAGCGGCAGCGCCGCCCCGCCGGAGGCGCAGACCCGCAGCATCGACATGTCGGAGGCGCCCGGGTGGTCGAGCAGCGCGATGAACATGGTGGGCACGCCCTGGAAGACGGTCACCCCGTCGCGCCTGATCACCTCCAGGGCCCGGCCGGGGTCGAAGCGGTTGAGCAATGTCAGGCGGGCCCCGGCGTGCACGGTGGCGTTGAGCGAGCAGGTCTGGCCGAAGGTGTGGTAGAGCGGCAGCGCGCCGAGCACGACGTCGTCCACGCCGAGCGCGTGCATGCGGGCCACGGTGGCGGCGTTGCCGCCGAGGTTGCCGTGGGTCAGCTCGATGCCCTTGGGCCGGCCTGTCGTGCCTGAGGTGTAGTGGATGACGGCGGTGTCGTCGGGCGCGGCCGGGGCGATCGCGGGCTCGGCGGCGACGCGGCGCAGCAGCCGGCGGAACTCGCCCGGCACCACGAAGAAGCAGTCGGCCTTGGTGCCGGCGGAGCCCGCCTCGGCCGTCTCGGCGAAGGCGTGCCAGGCGATGAGCAGCCTGGCTCCGCAGTTCCCCAGGTACGCGGCGATCTCCCGCCGCTTCAGCAGCGGGTCGAGCGGCACCACGACCGCCCCGGTCCGCAGCACCCCGTAGTAGACGACGCCGAACTCCGGCACATTCGGCAGCATGATGGCGACCCGGTCGCCAGGGCCGATGCCGCGGCACCGCAGCAGGCCCGCCAGGCGGGCGCTCAGCTCCTCCAGCGCCCCGTACGTCAGCTCCGCCTCGTCCAGCGTGAGAACCGCCCGGCCGCCCAGCCGGTGGGCGGCGGCGTGGAGCCGGTCAGCGAGGTTCATGCAAAGACCGTACGTCGGCTCTCCCACGCCCCTCATTGGTCGCGGCACCCAGTCTTTCCCGCCCGGCATTGGTGGGAAGCGCATCGTGCAGCGCGATGGCGACGAGCAGCTCCAGGAGATCGTTGATCGAGCGCAGGCTCCGCCCGGTGCGCTCCTGGATGCGGCGCAGCCGGTATTGGGCGGTGTTGGGGTGGATCTGCAGCCGCTCGGCGGCGGCCCGCAGGTTGAGGTCGGCTCCGGCGAACGCCCTGATCGTGGCGGTGAGCACGCCGCCGCGTGCCCGGTCCTCCGACAGCAGCGCGGTGATGCGGCGGTCGACGAGGTGGCGGGCGGTGTCGTCGGCCTTCAGCGCGAGATACTGGAACGGCGTGATCCTGGGCAGCGCGGCCACGCCGCCGTCCTCGGGCACGAAGTCCAGCACCGCCCGCGCCTCCTGGTACGCCTGCGGGATCTGCGCGGTGCCCGCCGCGACCGTGCTGATGCCCATGGCCAGCCTGACGCCCTCGGCGGCGAGGCTCTCGCGCACGCCCTGGAACCGGTCGCACAGCTCTTCCGCGTCCACGCCGGGACCGAGCACGGGGATGGCGACGATCTCCGACTGGCGGACGACCGACAGCGTACGGGTGCCGTTCCCGCCGGTCCGCGCGATGGCGGCGCAGGCCGCGTGCCGGGCGTCGGCGCCCTGGTCGGGCCCCGTCGCGACGGGGGCGGTCGGCCCGGCCAGCACGGCGATCACCACGAGCAGCGGCGTGCGCGCGTCGGGGGCGAGGCCGTGCGCCTGCGCGGCGGCCAGTTCCCTGCCGCGCGTCGGGACGGCCCCGGCCAGCAGCGTCTCCAGCAGGTCGCGGCTCTCGCGCACGGCCTCGGCCGCCGCGTACTGCTGGAACTCCATGTACGCGTTGGCCGCGTGCGTGCTGGCGAAGTCGCAGTAGCGCATCAGCGGGGCGGCCAGCGTCAGGGCGGCCTCGCGCCCGGCGTACGCGTGCCCGGCCCGCTCGACCACGGCCTCCCAGAAGACCTGCTGCCCGACCCTGAACGCGTTGATGTAGTCGGCCAGCGCCACCCCCGCCCTGGCCCGGCGCATCGCGGCCCGCCGGGTGAAGGTGATGTCCTCCAGCGTGACCGTGCGGTCCTCGAGCAGCACGCCCAGCTTGGCGCGGTAGTGCTTGACCACCTGGTCGCGAACGTCGGCGTGGAAGGCCGGGCCCTGGGCCTCGTAGGCGGGGATCTCCTCGCGCATCGTCGCCACGGCGACGTCGGCGAGCGCGGGCAGGTCGCTGAGCAGCTCGGAGAGTATGCGTGTGCGTTCCGCGCGTACGGCGGCTTCCACGGTGCTCGAACCAGTGGACATGCCGGGATGATCCATGGCCTGCGGCGGGCGGTCAACGGGTCGTAACCGGGATGAGACCCACGCTGTGCTCAGAAGACAACTCGCCGGAAACATCTTGGGTCACCGTGCCCAATGCGGCTCCTGACGAGCGGCTCCTACGCTGAGGCCAACTTCAGAACATTGTTCTCCAGGAGGCCGGATGCTGGAGGTACACGATCTTACCGTTCGCTTCGGCGGCATCACCGCGCTGGACGGCGTGGGGTTCGGGGTCGCGGGCGGGGAGATGGTGGGGCTCATCGGGCCGAACGGCGCCGGCAAGACCACCCTGTTCAACTGCCTGACCCGCCGGTACGACCCGGACGAAGGGACCGTCACGTACGAGGGCGCCGACCTGACCGCGCTGGCCCCGCACGCCATCGCCAGGCTCGGCATCGCGCGCACGTTCCAGAACCTGGGCCTGTTCCCGCGCCTGTCGGTGCGCGACAACGTGCTGGTCGGCGCGCACCACCGGGGCCGCGCCGGCTTCCTGTCCGCCGGGCTCCGGCTGCCCGGCGTGCGACGCGAGGAGCGGGCGCTGCGGGAGGACGCGGACGCGGTGCTGGAGCGGCTGAGCCTGTCCGAGGTGGCCGGGCATCCGGCGGCCGGGCTGCCGTTCGGCACGCTGAAACGGGTCGAGCTGGCCCGCGCGCTCGTCTCCAAGCCCCGGCTGCTGCTGCTCGACGAGCCGGTCAACGGGCTGAACGCGGCCGAGGTGGAGGAGTTCGCCGGCACGCTCGCGGCGATCCGCGGCGAGTACGACCTGACGGTGATCGTGGTCGAGCACCACATGGGGTTCGTCATGGGCACCTGCGAGCGCATCGTCTGCCTCGACTTCGGCCGCAAGATCGCCGAAGGGCCGCCCGAGGAGGTCCAGCGCGATGCCGGCGTCATCGAGGCGTACCTGGGGACCTCGGGAGAGGAGGCGGGCACGTGAGCGACCTCGTGGTGGACGGCCTGGTCGCCGGCTACGGCGACGCCCGGGTGCTGCACGGCGTGCGCTTCACCGTACGGCAGGGGGAGGTCTGCGCGATTCTCGGCCCGAACGGCGCCGGCAAGACCACCCTGCTCAGAGCCCTGTCGGGGATGGTCAAGGCGCGCGGGAAGATCACGCTCGGCGACGCCGACCTGACCGGGCGGTCGCCCGACGCGGTGGCCAGGCTCGGCGTGGCCCACGTGCCCGAGGGGCGCGGCACGTTCATGCCGCTCACCGTCGAGGAGAACCTGCGGCTCGGCGCGTTCGTCCGCCGCGACCGCGCCTCCGTCGCCCAAGACCTCGACCGCATCTACACCTACTTCCCGGTGCTGAAGACCCGCCTCAAGCAGGCCGCCGGCAGCCTGAGCGGCGGCGAGCAGCAGATGCTGGCCATCGGCAGGGCGCTCATGCTGCGCCCCAGGGTGCTGCTGCTCGACGAGCCGTCGCTGGGCCTGGCCCCGCTGGTCACCCGGGAGCTGTTCCGCATCGTGCAGACCATCAACGCAGAGGAGCAGACCACCGTGGTCGTCGTCGAGCAGAACGCCCACCTCGCTCTCGGCATAGCCCAGCAGGCGCACGTCCTGGAGACCGGGCGCATCGTGCTGTCCGGCACGGCCGCGCAGATCAGGGCGGACGAGCAGGTCGCGCAGTCCTACCTCGGGTACCGGGTGTAGCCGATGGCCGGATTCCTGCAGCAGGTCGTCGAGGGGCTCGGCGCGGGCGCCATCTACGCCAGCCTGGCGCTGGCCCTGGTGCTGATCTACCAGTTCACCGGGATCGTGAACTTCGCCCAGGGCGAGCTGGCCATGTTCTCCACGTACATCGCCTGGCAGTGCGTGGCGGCCGGGCTGCCGTTCTGGCTGGCGCTGGTGCTGACGCTGGCGGTGTCGTTCGCGGGCGGGATGCTCATCGAACGGGTGATCATCCGGCCCGTCGAGGGCGCGCCCGAGCTGACCCTCGTCATCGTCACCGTCGGGCTGTTCATCTTCGTCAACGCGGCGGCCGGGTGGATCTGGACGTTCCTCATCAAGGACTTCCCCAACCCGTTCCCCGGCGGCGCGCTGGAGGCGGCCGGGGTCAGCGTCAACTTCTCCACGCTGGGCGTGCTCGGCGTGGTGGCGCTCACCATGGGGCTGCTGTACCTGCTCTTCCAGCACACCAAGATCGGGCTCGGCATGCGCGCGGTGGCGAGCAACCCCGCCTCGGCGAAGCTGGTCGGCATCAGGGTCGGCTGGACGCTCGCGCTGGGCTGGGGGCTGGCCGCCACCGTCGGCGCGGTCTCCGGGGTGCTGGTCGCGCCGCTGCTGTTCCTTGAGCCCAACATGATGGGCGGCGTCCTCATCTACGCGTTCGCGGCGGCCACGCTCGGCGGCTTCGACAGCCCGGTCGGCGCCGTCGTCGGCGGGCTGATCGTGGGCGTCGCCGAGACCCTCGCCGGGGCGTACGTCGGCGTCATCGGGTCCGACCTCAAGGTGGGGGTGCCGCTGGTGATCATCCTCGGTGTGCTGCTGCTGCGGCCCCAAGGGCTGTTCGGCCGGGCGGTGGTGGAACGCGCATGATCCAGATCAAGGAAGCCTCTCCCCGGGCGCCCGTACGGGCGCGGCGCGCCCCCGACCCGCGCTGGCGGTGGGCCGGGCTCGCGCTGCTGCTCGCCGCCGCCGTCTACGCGCCCTTCCAGCTCGCGCCCTTCCACGTCTTCCAGCTCACGATGGTGCTCATCTACAGCGTGGCGCTGCTCGGCCTCAACCTGCTCGTCGGGCACGCCGGGCAGATCTCGCTCGGGCACGGCGCGTTCTTCGCCGTCGGCGCGTACGCGGGCGCCATCATGCTCGACCGGTACGACCTGCCGTACCCGCTGACCCTGCCCATCGCGGCGGCCGTGGCGTTCGTGATCGGCCTCGCGCTCGGCGTGCCGGCGATGCGGCTGCGCGGCCTCTACCTCGCGCTCGTCACCCTCGCCATCGCGATCTTCCTGGTGCCGCTGCTCAAGCGGTTCGAGGAGCTGACCGGCGGGTCCATGGGGCTGACGCTGACCAAACCGGCGCCGCCCGCGTGGAGCGGCCTGGCCGAGGACCAGTGGCTGTACTTCCTCACCCTCGTCGTCGCCGTCGTCGCCTTCCTGGTGGCGGCGGGGCTGCTGCGGTCGCGGGTGGGGCGGGCGCTGCACGCCGTCCGCGACAACGAGACGGCGGCCGAGGTCATGGGCGTGCGGCTGTCGTCGTACAAGACGCTCGCGTTCGCCTGGAGCGCCATGTACGCCGGCGCCGCCGGATGCGTCTACACGTGGGTGATCGGCTTCGTCTCGCCTGACTCGTTCACCGTGAACCTGTCGATCACCCTGCTGGCCGGCCTGGTCGTCGGAGGGCTCGGCTCGCTGTCGGGACCCGTGCTCGGCGGGCTGTTCGTGATGTTCGTGCCGAGCATCTCGCAGGACGTCAACGACGCCGCGCCCGGCGTCATCTTCGGCCTGCTGATCATCGCGGTCATGTACGTGGCCCCGACGGGGCTCACCGGTCTGGCCGGGCGCCTGCTCAAGAAGATTCCCCGGAAGGAGTAAGAGGGATGCGACGAGTATCTGCGATCGGCGGTGCGGCGCTGCTCCTGCTCGCCGTCGCCGCCTGCGGGGGGCGGGACAGCGGCGGCGGCACCACGGGTACGGCGGCCACCGGCCAGTGCCAGGGGCAGCAGACCACCGGCATCACCGACACCAGCATCAAGCTGGGCGGCATCTACCCGCTGTCCGGCCCCGCCTCCGCCTACGGGGACATCCCCAAGGGCATCAAGGCCTACTTCGACTACATCAACGCCGAGAAGAACGGCATCGGCGGGCGCAAGGTCGAGTTCGTCGTCCGCGACGACGGCTACCAGCCGCCCAAGGCCGTGGAGGAGGCCCGCAGGCTCGTCGAGCAGGAGCAGGTGTTCGCCCTGTTCCAGACGCTCGGCACCCCCTCGACCGCGGCCACCTGGGACTACACCAACCAGCGCAAGGTCCCGCAGATCTTCGTGGCCACCGGCGCCTCCCAGTGGGGCACCGACGCGGCCCACCCGTGGACGATCGGCTGGCAGCCCAACTACATCTCCGAGGCCCGCGTCTACGCCGCGTACCTGAAGAAGGAGCAGCCGCAGGCCAAGGTCGCCGTCCTCTACCAGAACGACGACTTCGGCAAGGACCTGCTCGGCGGGTTCAAGCGGGCCATCGAGGGCACGCAGGTGCAGGTCGTCGCCGAGCAGAGCTACGAGGTGACCGACCCCAGCGTGGACCCGCAGATGCGGAACCTCGCCGAGTCGGAGGCCGACGTGTTCCTCAACGTCACCACGCCCAAGTTCGGCTCGCAGGCGCTGGCCGCCGACGCCAAGAACACCAAGTGGAACCCGCTGCACATCGTCAACAACGTGGCCGCCTCGATCACCGTGCTCAAGCCGGTCGGCTTCGAGAACGTGCAGGGCGTCGTGTCCTCCACCTACTACAAGGACCCGAACGACCCCACGTGGGAGAGCGACCCCGAGATGGTGCTCTACAAGGAGAAGATGAAGCAGTACGCGCCGGGCGCCGACGTGAACGTGCCGTACCACACCTTCGGCTGGGCCGTCGCGAGCAGCTTCCACAAGGCGATGGAGGCCGCGCCTTGCCCGACCCGCGAGGGGCTGCGCGACTCCGTGCGCAACCTCAAGGGCGTCAAGGTCGACATGCTGTTGCCCGGCGTCACGCTCGACACCGCCGCCGACGACGGGTTCCCCATCGAGTCGATGCAGCTCATGGAGTTCAAGGGCGAGCGGTGGGAGCTGTTCGGCGAGGTGGTCGACACCCGCGCCGAGTTCGGCCCCCTGACCGGCTGACCCGAGCGCTACGGCTTGATCGTCCCCGCGCGCACCAGCCAGTCGACCGCCTCGGCGGTCGCCTCCAGCGAGGTGTAGCGGGGACGGTGGCCGAGCAGCCGCTCGGCCTTGTCCATGCTGCAGTGGGGGCTGTGGGCGATGTGGTCGTACGTCAGCGCCGCGTCGTCCTCGGAGACCGTCCTGCGCCACTGCTCCCACGGCAGGAACGACAGCCGCGCCTCCTTGCCGAACCAGCCCGCCACCGCCTCGGCGTAGCCGCGCAGCGACAGGGCGGTGGTGGCGACCGAATGGAAGCTCTCGCCCACCGCGGCCGACCGGCTGGCGATGGCGTCCATGAACAGCCGGGCCACGTCGTCGGCGTGCACGTGCTGGACGGTCTCCAGCCCCAGGTTGGGCAGCGCCAGCTCCGACCCCTCCGCCAGGGTCTGGAACACCGCCGGGTTGACGTTGCCCGCCGGGTTGACCGGCACCCATCCCGGCCCGGTGATGTGGCCGGGATGGATGATCGTCGCCGGGAACCCGTCGCGCTGGGCCCGCTCCAGCAACATCGCCTCGATGGCCGCCTTGCGCACGCCGTAGTCGCCGAAGGGGGCCCGCTTGACGTCCTCCGTCGTCGGCACCTGCGCGCTCGGCCCGTGCACCCAGATCGTGCCGCAGTGCAGGAAGTGCCGCACCTTGCCCGCCAGCGCGTCGGCCAGCAGCGCCGCGCTGCTCTCGGTGAAGCAGATCAGGTCGATGACGACGTCCGGCTCCAGCTTCGCGATGCGCCGCCCGAACGTGCCGTCGGCCTCGTCCACCTTCCTGTCGGCGGTGACCGTGGTCACCCGCTCCCAGGCGCCGTGCGGGGCGTAGGGCTCGCGGGAGCCCCTGCTCACGTTGACCACGTCATGCCCGGCCGCCACCAGCCGCGGAATGAGATACGTCCCGATGTGCCCACTACCGCCGATCACCACAACGCGCATGCGCCCAGCGTATCCCCGCCCGCGCTGCTCCCGGAGAGCCGGTGACCGGACTGGAACGTTCTCACCCGCTGTACACCTCCGCCTCGTACCTGCTGGTTGACACGGAACCCCTCGCGCTGCCGAGAACGCCGCGTCGCCGTGAGTTACCATCGAGTGCATATACTATTGATGGTATGTCACAGTGGGAGATCGCCCTAGAGCCGGAGGTGGAGTCTTGGCTGGACGAACTTTCTTTCCCGCTCTACCAGCGTGTCATGCGCAACGTTGACGACTACCTCGTCATTGGTGGCATCCCTGATGGGGATCACGTGAAGAAACTGAAGGATGCCGAGGGCGTTCACGAGTTGCGTGTTGCTCTTGACCGTACGACCTGGCGCTTGACCTTCTGGAAGCCGTCCGACAAGGCGATTGTGATCCTTACAGCCTTCCGCAAGGCACAGGAAGGGACACAGGCCCCAGACATCGCCCGAGCGATCGCCGCCAAGAAGCGGTGCGAGGCAGAGCACGACCTGACCACCACGCACGTGTTTGAGAGGAGTGCATGATGGGTCACAGCCGTTGGGAAACCTACAAGGCGAAGCGTCTGCGCGAGATGGAAGCGGATGCACAGCCCCACCCCGAATACGAGCAGGCGGGACGTGATCTGGAGCTCGGAGACCAACTGCGTGAAATCCGTAGGCGCCGAGGCTTGTCCCAGAAGACCGTAGCGGAACGCTCTGGGATGTCCCAGCCTGCTTTGTCTCGCATCGAGGGTGGCGGCGGCATTCCAGATATAGCGACCCTGCTGCGCCTCGGCGCTGCGATGGGGGTACGGTTCCGCGTCGAACTGGTCGTCGACGACGACATCACTGAAATCGAGCCTCTGACAGTGCATCACCGACAGCTCACGAACGCATAAATGTAGGCGGCCGTCAAGACCGCCAGCGAGCCGATCACCATTGCCCGCCCGAAATTGCGCTCGGCCCCGAAGCCGCCTGTCATCGGGGCGAGAGCAACTTCATCGTCTGGACGGTGACCGCCGCGGCCGAGCAGGACGACCTGCTGGTCAACGAGGTCGGCGACTACCAGGCGACCTCCAGGGAGGCGAGGCCGTAGACGATGCTGGAGGTGCGGAACTGGGCCGGGTTGTCCGTCAGGCGGAGCTTCGGGAAGCGCTGGAGCAAGGCGGGGAAGGCGATGCGCAGCTCCATGCGGGCCAGCGGGGCGCCCAGGCAGTGGTGGACGCCGTGGCCGAACGCCAGGTGACCGGGGGCGCCGCGGCCGAGGTCGAAGGTGTTCGCGTCCGGCAGGAACGACGGGTCCCTGTTGGCGGCCGGCAGGCTGCACAGCACCAGGTCGCCCTCCGCGATCTGCTGTCCGCCCACCTCGACGTCCTTCGTGGCGACCTTGGTGGTGCCGGAGTTGACGATGCTGAGGTAGCGCAGCAGCTCCTCCACCGTCGCGTCGATGCGCTCGGGCTCGCGGCGCAGCAGGTCGAGCTGCTCCGGGTGGCGCAGCAGGGCGAGCGTGCCGAGCGAGAGCATGTTGGAGGTGGTCTCGTGGCCGGCGAACAGCAGCAGGCCGCCGATCCCGATCAGCTCGTCGGTGGACAGGTCGTCGCCGTGCTCGCGGACGAGCATGCCGAGCAGCTCCTCGCCCGGGTCGGCCTGGATGCGCGCGACCAGGGTCTCCATGTAGGCGCGCTGCTCGAACTGGAGCATCATGCGCTCCTCGCCCGGCACGGTCATGTCGAGCATCCGGTTCGTCCGCTGCTGGAAGCCCTCGCGGTCCTCGTACGGGACACCGAGCAGCTCGCAGATCACCAGCGACGGGATCGGTAACGCGAACGACGGCACCAGGTCGGCCGGGGAGCCGGCGGCTTCGAGCGCGTCGAGGTGCTCGTCCACGATGCGCTGGATCCTGGGCTCCAGGCGGCGCATGCGGCGGATGGTGAACTCGGGCGTCAGCATCCTGCGCAGCCGCGTGTGCTCGGGCGGGTCGACGCCGAGGAGGTTGCCCGCGCGTACCTTGGCGAGCTGCTCCTCGGTCATCGGCGGCGCTCCGGGCAGGCGGGCGATGGTCTGCGGCGCCACCTTGAACGTCTCCGCGTCGCCCAGCACCTCCCGGACGTCGGCGTGGCGGGTGACGAGCCATGCCTCCGCCCCGAACGCTGTCGTGATCTTCTTGATACCTTCCTCATCCCGCACCGCCGCCAGCTCCGGTGCCGGATCGAACGCCACCCGCCGCATGTGCAGCGGCATCGCCGAGGTCTCGCTCATGCAATCCCCTGAGATGGTTCCGTTATTTGCACAGCACCGTACTGATCCCGGTGATCGGTTCACTAGAAGCGATCATCAATCGTTGCGGGGTCGTACTTGAACCATGGCCGCATCGCAGTCGGGCGGCTTGACGCGGGCTCGGCGACGCCGGAAACATACCCCCACTTATCAGGATGAAGAGGACGGCCCATGGAGAGAAGGCAAGTGCCCGTGCTGGTCGCCGGCGGCGGGCCAGTCGGCCTGGCGACCGCGGTGGAGCTGGCGCATCACGGCATCGAGTGCTTAGTGGTGGAGCCGCGCGAGACGGTGTCCTGGCTGCGGCCGCGGGCGAAGACCACCTCGGCCCGGTCGATGGAGATCCTGCGCAGGTGGGGCCTGGCGGAGACGCTGCGCTCGCGGGCGCCGCTGGCGGTGGCCTGGTCGGACGAGGCGGTGTTCGCCACCAGCCTGCTCGGCAGGGAGATCACCAGGATCGACCGCTGCTTCGGCCTTGACCTCGTCGGCTCCGACCTCGCCGCCGAGCCCGGCCAGCAGGTGCCGCAGCCGCTGGTCGAGGAGGTGCTGCGGGAGGCCGTCGGCGACGCGCTGCTCACCGGGTGGCAGGTGACGGGCCTGGAGGAGGACGCCGACGGCGTGACCGTGCGTATCGCGGCCACCGACGGCGCCGAGTGCGAGGTCCGCGCCCAGTACGTGGTCGGCTGCGACGGCTCGCGCAGCGTCACCAGGGACGCCATCGGCTCCCGGTACGAGGGCCGCCAGGACGCCAGGCCCAACTTCAACATCGTCTTCCGCGCCCCCGACCTCGCCGACCGGGTGCCGCACGGGCCCGCCGTGCACTACTGGGTGCTCAACCCGGCCCAGCCCGGCATCGTCGGCCGGCTCGACCTCAAGGACACCTGGTGGTGCATCGCCCAGGGGGTGCGGGCCGAGGACGCCGACCCCGTACGGCTGGTGCGCAACCTCGCGGGTGCCGACATCGACGTGGAGATCCTGGCCACCGACCCGTGGACGGCACGCATGCTGCTGGCCGACCGGTACGCGAGCAGGCGCGTCTTCCTGGCCGGCGACGCCGCCCACCAGAACCCGCCCTACGGCGGTCACGGCTTCAACACCGGCGTCGGCGACGCGGTCAACATCGGCTGGAAGCTCGCCGCGGTGCTGCGCGGATGGGCGCCGGAGGCGCTGCTGGCCACGTACGAGAGCGAGCGCCGCCCCATCGCGGCCGACACCATCGAGGCCGCCGCGGCGAACATGGCCACCCTCGCCCCCGAGCTGGCCGACCCGGCGCTGATGGGCACGGACGAGGAGTTCGCGAAGGTGCGCCCGGCCGTCGCGGAGGCGATCAGGCGGACCAAGGACAGCGAGTTCCACAGCCTCGACCTGGTGCTCGGCTACACCTACACCGGCTCGCCGATCGTCGCGTCCGGGACGGGCGAGCGCCTGCCGCACCGCTGGCTCGCGCCGGGCGAGTCCCTGTACGACCGCCTCGGCCGCGCCTTCAGCCTGGTCGGCGACCTCGGCTCGCCGCAGGCCGCCTCGCTGGTGGCGCAGGCGCGCGAGCTGGGCGTGCCGCTGGAGGAGATGGACCTGCCCGGCGAGCCGCTGACGCTGGTGCGCCCCGACCAGCACGTGGCCTGGCGCGGCGGCGACCCCGAAGGCGCGCTCCGCCTGGCTTTGGGGCACCTCAGGTAGCCGGTCGCCGGTTGTCCCCATGGGCCGGGGTTGCGGCGAGTTTACCGGGATCAAGACAGCCATAGAGTAATCGAAACACTACTCCTGGTTACGATGGCGAAGTTCGCGCACCTATCACTCCAGGGGGCTGGATATGACTGACGAGACCCGGGCCGGCAGGACGATCGACGAGGAAGACGGCGTGCTCGGCGGCGAGGCCGCCCTGCTGCATGCCCAGGACGACCCGGCGGCCTCCGCCGCCGTGGACGCGGCCGTCGAGACCGAGCTGCTGGAGGACGCCCCGGCCCGCGAGGCGGTCGAGGCCAGGCGCGAGAGCGAACGTCAGATCGCCGACCTCACCGCCCAGGACCAGCAGCGCTTCCGCGACCTCCAGCGCGAGCTGCGCACGATGGGCGCCGACGTGTGGCCGATCTCCCGGTGGTGGGGCTTCGAGATCCACCTCAACGAGTCGGCCGCGCTGCTCGCCGCCGAGATCCCGCAGCTCATCGCACAGAGCGCGGCGACCATCGTGGGCGGCTGGCTGACCCCGGTCATCGAGCGCGCCGTACGCGGCAAGGCCGCCTGGATCGCCTCCATCGCCCGCCCGTACGGGGTCAAGCTGGTCTCGCCGTGGACCGCGCCCGGCATGCTCGTCCCCGCCCGCCAGGACGGCAGGCCCGCCGGAGAGAACGGCCTGTACTGGGCGGTCCACGAGCCGGAGCAGGGCTGGAGCGCGGACCAGCGGTTCGTCGACCACTTCAGCGTGACGGGGCCGGCGCTGGGCGAGTTCCAGGACCGGCTGTTCCTGGCCCACCGGGGCGGCGCGGGCGACGCGAGCCTGTGGTGGACGGTCTACGACGCCGAGGAGGGCTGGAGCGAGGACCAGCGCTTCCCGCAGCACCTCAGCCAGGCCGCGCCGGCGCTGGCGGCGTACGACGGGCAGCTCTACTGCGTGCACCGGGGCGCGGGCGACGACACCGCCCTGTGGTGGACCCGCTTCGACGGGTCGAGCTGGAGCCCGGACGAGCGGCTGCCGCGGCATTTCAGCGAGAGCGCGCCGGCGCTGGCGGCGTACGACGGGCAGCTCTACTGCGTGCACCGGGGCGCGGGCGACGACGCTCTGTGGTGGACGCGCTGGGACGGGTCGAGCTGGAGCCAGGACCAGCGGCTGCCCGGCCACTCCAGCCGCTCGAACCCGGCGCTGGCCGTCTACCGCGGTCACCTCTACTGCGTACACAGGGGCGCGGGCGACGACACCGCCCTGTGGTGGACGCGCTGGGACGGCTCGACGTGGAGCCCCGACCAGCGGCTGCCCGGCCACCACGCCGGCGAGGGCCCCGCGCTGACCGTCTACAAGGACCGCCTCTACTGCGTGCACCGCGGCACCGCCGACCAGAGCCTGTGGTGGAGCAGCTTCAACGGCTCCGCGTGGAGCTCCGACGAGCGGCTGCCCGGCCACCACAGCGTCGAGAGCCCGGTCATCATGGCCTACCGCGACAGGAACGCCACCCGCGACCAGCTCCTGGTCCTGCACCGGGGAGCCCGCTGAGCCCACACGCGCGGGTGCCGGCCCGCACCGCGAGCCGGCACCCGTTCATGGCCGCCTACCAGCCGGCGAGCTGGTCGAGGAACCACTCGATGAGCGGCCTCGACACCGCGCCGTGCTCGGTGTTGGCCGTGTCGCAGCAGAACGCGTCGAGGAACGTCTCGTCCTTCGGCAGGTCGCCGAGGTCGCGGTAGAGCTCCGACTGCCACTGGAACGGATCCCTGGCCAGCGCCACCGCGCTGACCGCGGGCACGAAGCAGCTGCGCCGCAGCCGGTCCTGGATCGGCAGGCCCGTCGCGTCGGCCAGCCGGCCCCACGAGTCGAGCGTGCCGCCCGGCGCGCCGTCGAACGCGGCGACGTGCGAGGTCGCGCTCGTCCACACCGGCGCGCCGAAGCGCACGACGCCGATGTTCTGCAGCTCGCCCATGTCGGGCTGGACGCGGGCGGTCAGCTGCAGCGTCTCGTGCTGCAGGTCGAAGACCGGCGTGCCGGGCGCGAGGTCGGGACCGACGCCGTCGCCGGTGCCGTTGGCCAGACCCAGCTTGTACGGCCGCATCGGGAACCAGCCCACCCGGCGCAGATCCTCCAGGAACTCCAGGCGCAGCGGGCTGGCGCTGGTCACCGACCCCGAGTAGTCGGCGTCGTCCACCCAGCCCCACAGCAGCTGCTGCGCGGCCGGGCTGCGGATCAGCGCGGCCTGGCCCGGGCCGTCGGAGCGCGGGGCCAGCGACTCGTGCAGGTACGCCAGCTGCTGCAGCACCAGCGGGATCCAGGCGCCGAGGTGCGGGCTGTCGTAGGAGAAGTACTTGTCGGTCTGGTGGTCGACGCCCTCGCTCTCCATGCGGGCCAGCGCGTACCGGGTGACGATGCCCCCCATGCTGACGCCGCCGACCACGAGCTGGTCGTCGCCCAGGCGCTCGTCGATGACGCGCCGCACGCAGCTCACCGCGACGGCGGCGTTGGCCTGGACGGCGGCGTGCCGCTGGTCGAAGCCCAGCAGGACGACGTCGATGCCCATGGACCTCAGCTGGTCGAGGAAGCCGGGCACGCCCCTCTGGTAGGGCTGGTTGAAGTGCCGCCACAGCGCGTCGAGGTCGCTGGGCCCGTAGTTGAAGCCGTCGGCCAGGATCAGCGGCCTGGTCGGTGCGTCGTGCCCGTCGGCCAGATGCACGGCGGCGCGGCCGGTCGCGGTGTAGCCCTGGTACGGCTCGTCGCCGACCAGGTCCCAGGTGAGCTCGGGCCGGCGGGCCTCGCCGTCGCGGCGCGGCGGGGCGGCGAACCAGACCCCCTGCTGCCCGAGCGCGGCGGCGATGCGTTCGACCTGGTCGGTGCTGAGGCTGCTCTCGAAGGTGTGGGCCCTGGTCTCGACGTCTATTCGCGGTTCCTGCGGCATGTCCGATCCTCTTTTCGCTGAGGGCCAACTGGGGCCACTGACCACACCTTACGGTCACTGCCAGTCATTGACCGAGTACCGAACGTGGTGGCGTTTTCGCAGGTCAGACCTGATGACGTGACACCCGGCGGCGACGGGGCAGGAGGTGCGGAACAGCCCGGCGAGCACCTCGAGACAACCGACTCCTTCGACGGACGAGCACCTCGAGACAACCGACTCCTTCGACGGACGAGCCCTTCGAGAACGACCTACCGCGCGAGGTGAGCACGATGCCAGAACGACGCGACGACGACGAGTTCTTCGCTCCCGTGCTGAAGGAGCCGCCGCCCGGCGAGGACGCGAGTGACACCGGCGTGCCGCACGTGCACGGGGCCGGGCAGGGGGAGTGGGCGCGGCGGCCCGGGCCGTCGACCGCGGTCAGCCTGCGCCTGCTGGCCGCCGCGCTGCTGCTGCTCGGCGGCGTGGTGCTGGCCGTGCTCGCGGTGCTCGCCGGCAACCCGCCGCTGGCCGTGCCGCCCGCGCTGGTGGCTCTGGCCGCCGCCTTCTACCTGGTGCTGTTCGGCATCCGCCGTGCCCGCCAGGACGGCGGCCCCCCGACCTTCGGCTGACCCCTCGTCAGGGCCGTGCGCGGCGGACCGCCGGGTTTCGGCGCTGCTCACCGGGTATGCGGCCTGCTGGGAGGGCCGGACCGGAGGAGTTGCGATGTCCACGACGTCTTTGATCGACAGGGAGTGCGTACGCCGGCTGCTGGACTCCCGGCACCCGGACGCCACGCTGGTCTTCATCCGCGGCGGCTGCGAGGTGCTGCCCGCCGGCGAGGTGGACGACGCCCACAAGGGCCTGGTGATCGCCAGCCGAGACGATGTCATGGCCCAGATCCCCGGCGGCACCCCCACGGACGAGGTGCTCGACGCCCTGGCCCACCGCCTGGACAACGTCGTCCGCGACCTGGGCGCCTGAGCCGCTAACGCCGGTGGCCGCTCTCCAGATATTGCAGGACGGCGGCCACCCGCCGGTCGGTCCTGTCGGTCGGGGCGAGGTCGAGCTTGGCGAAGATGCTGCGGATGTGCTTGTGCACCGCGCCGTCGGTGACGACCAGCCGCTCGGCGATGGCCGCGTTGCCGAGCCCTTCGGCCATCAGCGCGAGCACGTCGCGCTCGCGCGGGCTGAGCCGGTCGAGCCGGTTGTCGGGCCGGGAGCGGGTGAGGAGCTGCGCGACGACCTCGGGGTCGATCGCGGTGCCGCCCTCGGCCACCCGGTGCAGCGCGGCGAGGAACTCCTGCACCCGGCCCACCCGCTCCTTGAGCAGGTAGCCGAGCCCGGCGCTGCCGTGGGAGAGCAGCTCGGTGGCGAACGCCTGCTCGACGTACGCCGACAGCACCAGCACCGCGAGCCCGGGCAGCCGCCGCCTGGCCTCGACGGCGGCCACGATGCCCTCGTCGGTGTGGGTGGGCGGCATGCGCACGTCCACGATGGCGACGTCGGGCTCGCACTCGTCGATCGCCTTCAGGAAGCCGTCGGGGTCGGCGGCGGTGGCGACCACGTCGAGCGCCTCGGCGCGCAACAGCAGCGCGAGCCCCTCGCGCAGCAACGGGTCGTCCTCGGCGATCACAATCCGCATGGAAGGCTCACATTCATGGTGGTGGGTCCGCCGGCGGGGCTGGTCAGCGCGAACGTGCCGTCGTGGGCCTCGGTCCTGCGGCGGATGCCGCTCAGCCCGGACCCGCCGCTCTCGGCCGCGCCGCCGCGCCCGTCGTCGGTGATCTCGATGCGCAGCCAGGCGTCGTCACGGCGCACGGTGACCTGCGCCCGCGTGGCCTGGCTGTGCTTGGCGATGTTGGTCAGTGCCTCGGCCACCACGAAGTAGGCGGTGGCCTCGACGGAGGCGGGACACCGTCCCGGCACCTCGGCGTCGATCCGGCAGGGCACGGGGCTGGCCGCGGCCAGGCCGGTCAGCGCGTCGGGCAGGCTGCGGTCGGCCAGCACCGGCGGCAGGATGCTGCGGACGACCGCGCGCAGCTCGGCGAGCGCCGTCTCGGCGGCGTTCTGGGCGCTTTCGAGCACGGCGTCGGCGGTGGCCGGGTCGCGAGCCAGCGCCCGCCTGGCCGCACCGAGCAGCATGGTGACCGCCACGATGCGGTTCTGTGTGCCGTCGTGCAGCGAGCGCTCGATCCTGCGCAGCTCGGCGGCGTGCGCGTCGAGTGCCCCTGCGCGGGTGGCGGTGAGCTGGGCGACCCGCAGCGCGAGGTCGGTCGCCGGGTCGGCGGCCAGCAGGCGGCGCCCCGGCCACGCCTGGAGCCTGGCCATGGCGGGCACGAACGCCAGCGTGAGCGCCAGCCAGAACAGGCTGAGCGGGCTGACCGCGAGCGCGCTGGGGAAGGTGTCGGCGTCCCAGATGCCGAGCCCGGCCCCTGCCGTCTCGCCGGGCGGCAGGACCTGCCAGTACAGCGGGTAGAGCAGGTCGCGGACCGCGCTGAACGGCAACGTCAGCCCGACGAAGCCGATGAGCAGCCCGATCGTCGCGTGCGGCAGCACCCAGACCAGCTCCCGCCGGCTCGCGGGCCGCTTGACGGCCGCCCGCCAGCCGTCGGGCACCGGATCGGGGCTGATGAGGTCGCCGGGACCCCAGCGGGTCAGCCGGGCCCGCTCACGGTCGGCGACCGCGCGCAGGGCGCGCAGCGCGCCGGGCAGCAGCGGCAGGCCCACGCCCACGAGGCAGAGCAGCCCCACGAGGACCAGCCCGACCAGCACGAGCAGCGCCAGGGCGCCGGTGCCGATGCCGCCGACGAGGTGTTCGAGCCCGTCGAGCGTCGCCCTGGCACGGGCGGACGGATCCCACGTACGGGCGGGCCGCCGCTCGGCAGGCGAGTCGTGGTCGGGCATCCGCACCTCCTTCGCCACCGACCCTAGGTCACCGGCGGGCGCGGCCGTCAGAGCGGCGGCGGAAGAGTACAGCAGGCTGTACCTCGGCTGTCGCGTTGGTGGGATCGCCGGGCCGGCGGGAGGTTCGTACCGTTTCGTGGTGCAAGCGGAACACAGAACGGCAAGGAGATCGCGATGACCCAGCACACCTCCGAGATGCGTCAGGCCCGCCACCACGTCAGCCGTCCGGTGCTGTGGGCGCTGCTCGCGGTCTTCGCGGTCTGTAACGTGGTGACGTCGGTGTCGGATCTACCGGTGCTGGTCGGCATGGGCTTCGGTCTGCTCACCCTGGCCTGCGCCGCCGCCCTGATCCACCAGCACTACACCGCCCGCCGCCGCTGAACCGGACGTCCGTCCAGGGCACCCGCCGGTGAAGCGGCAGGTAGGATTTCCCCTTCCAGGGATGAAAGGGGATATTTATGGAAAAAGCCTCGGAAGATCGTCCTGAGCAGGAAGCGTTCGTCCGCAAGGAGCTGCAGCGGCTCCGCGACAGCATCGACAACCTCGACGCCGCGCTCGTCCACCTGCTGGCCGAGCGGTTCAAGTGCACGCAGGAGGTCGGCCGTCTCAAGGCGGAGTATGAGCTGCCCCCGGCGGACCCCGAGCGGGAGGCCGCACAGATCCGCCGCCTGCGCGCCCTGGCCGAGCAGTCGAAGCTCGACCCCGTCTTCGCCGAGCGCTTCCTGAACTTCATCATCGCCGAGGTCGTCAGGCATCACGAGCTGATCGCCAGCAACCGGGCGGCCGCCCGCGCTACGTGAGCCGATCGAGGAACGCGAGCACCCGCTCGGTGAGCAGCCCGGCGGCGGCCCGATCGTAGGACGGCAGGCTCGGGTCGGCGAAGTTGTGCCGGTCACCGGGATAGAGGAACAGCTCCGCGTCGGCGGCCGACCCCACAAGGGCCCGCGCCGCGTCGAGGTCGCCCTCACCGGCGAAGATCTCGTCGGCCTCCATCCCGTGCACCTGCACCGGCACCCCCTGCGGCCACGCCTCGCCGAACTCGGCGACCGGTGCGCACGCGTCGATCAGCACGGCGCCCCTCGCCCCCTCGCGCGTCTGCGCCAGGCTCTGGGCCGGCAGCACGCCCAGCGAGAACCCCACATAGACCAGCCCGGCGGGCAGGTCGAGCGCAGCGGCTTTGCCCCCCTCGACGAACGTGCCGAAGCCCGCCTTCTCCGCATAGGCCACGCCGTCCGGCAGGTTGTCGAAGACGTGCCCGTCGTAGAGGTCGGGCGCGTGCACGGTGTGACCCGCCGCCTCCAGCGTCGCGGCGAACTCGCGCACACCGGCGGTCAGCCCGCAGGCATGATGGAACAGCAGCACCTCGGCCATGACCGTCCTCCCTTTTTTCGATCGGGCGTTCGGAAGCCGAGTATGTCAGGGCACGCGCGGCGGCGCCACCGACGAGCGCCTGATCAGCCTTGAGCGCAACGTGTGCGTCGTGCGAGCCGGCTCGCCGCCGCCGTCCAGGATGTCGAGCAGCACCTCGGCCGCCCGCGTGCCCACCTCGCCGACCACCCGCTCCCCGGTCTTCGGCCCCACCATGACCAGCTCGGGGCCGAACGGAATCTGCGCGTCGTCGAGCGCTGCCTGTCCGGCGTACGTGCCGCCCTCAGTCCACGAGCGCGACCTTGACCTGGCCAGGGTCGTCGCCGGTCAGCGGGACCGCGAAGACGGCCGTGCGGCCATGGGCGCCGTAGACGACGAAGCGCACGCCGTCCTGGTCCCACGTCTCCTGGACGTCCGAGGTGAGCTGGGCGGACGCCGAGCAGTACGCGGGGCTGCGGCGCAGCAGGTGCAGGGACGCCTCCAGCGGCACCCCGTCCTGCGGGGGCGCGGCGACCGGGCGTACCAGGCGGCGGCGCAGCGGCGTGAGCCAGTGGCCGTCGAGCTCCGAGGAGAGCGCCAGCAGCGCCGCCACCTCCATGGCGACCACCACGGCGACGACGGGAGCGGAGACCGTGCCGGACGGTGCGGCCAGCGCGAGCAGGGCGCCGGCCAGCAGCAGCCCGGCACGGGCGAACGAGCGCACGTCCACCGGCTGGGAGTGGGTGCCGAGACAGCCGCAGGACGCGGCCGGCGCGGCGACGTGCGCGTACCGGAGATAGGCGAGGAAACCGGCCGTGAGCAGCACCGCCGCCCCCGCGTTCCACGGGTGCGCGGACGGCACCAGCAGCCCGGCCGCGACCGCCAGCTCGGCCAGCCCGGTCAGGCGCAGCGCGGGGACCGCGCGCGCCGCACCGGTGAGCCTGGCCAGCGCGGTGCGCCCGGCCTGTGCCCGCATCCGCCGGCTGAACAGCTTCAGCAGACCTGCCCAGACGAGGAACGAGGCGATGACGTACGGCTGCGACGCGGCGATCCCGTTCACGAGCTGCCTCCTAGTGCGGGGAGAAGACCGTGGCGATGTCCACTTCGTTGGTGTCGGGCCGCCATGCGCCCAGGACCTGCACGTGCTGGCTGACCTTCAGCATCGACAGGTCCGTGGTCGGCGGCGACTGGGAGTGGATGGCGACCGTCGTGCCGGCGACCACGTGGCACAGCACTTCGTGCCCGTTGTGGTCGAGGTGGAAGGTCTGGCCCTTGATGTTGGTGATGTGGCCCTTGATGTTGACGATGTTCAGCCACACCGACTCGGCGGCCAGCATGCCGTCCGGCATCCGCACGCCTCTGGCGTACAGGCCGTCGCCCGGCTTGGCCTGGTCGAACCCGACGGGGCCGAGCTTCCACAGGCTGGTGCCGTCCACCACTCTGATCGTGTGGAGCACCATGTTGGAGCCCAGGACGAGCAGGGTGTTGTCCTTGATCGAGCGGATCCGGCCCTCGGCGAAGTCCGGGTCCGGTGCTCCCGGCTCGACCTTCTGGGCGGGTGCGGCGGTCGCGAAGGCCGCCTCGGGGCCGAGCGAGCCCATCGCGGTCGCCGCGACCACGCTCGCGCCGCCGCCGAGCACGGCCGACCTCAGCACGTCTCGTCTGCTTGGCACTGTGATCACCGTCCCTCAGGGCGTCGAGATCTCGGCCGGCCGCAGGCCGGAAGAGAGGCTGGCGATCTGGCTGTAGGCGGCGGGCGTCAGGTCGATCAGGCGGTTGTTGGCGCAGGTCGCGCCGCAGCAGCTGCGCTCACCGCAGAACAGGTCGGTCTGCGGGCCGCAGTCCGCGATCGCGGTGACGACGCTGCCGCCGCCGCACAACGAGGTGATGCGGTGCCGGAAGCCGCACGTCCTGCGCGACAGGCTGACACCGCAGCGGTCGGGACGGGTGATGGACCAGCACGCGTCGGAGGCGTTGGGCCAGGCGTGCTGGAGACTGCCGGAGTTGCAGGTGCCGCAGGCTCCCTTGCCGGTGCTGCTGCACGGGCCCCATGCGGTGCCGCAGCAGAACCAGGAGACCTCTCCTTGGACGGGGCCGAGTAAGTCGGCGGGCGGGTCGGTGGCCTTGCTTCGCGCCATGCGCGTCCTCCTTGGGTGCGCTTGTGGACGGTCTCTGCGAGGGGTTGAAGGTTTCCGACTCGATCTATGAGTACCATGTAAGGAATTTTCGTCAATGCCCTGATTTTTCATGACCTGTGGGGCGGCGGGGGCGTGACGAGCGACCGGCCAGTGGCGGGTGCGGGGGCGGGCCGCGGCCGCGTCCAGCCGTCGCTCCGAGGCCGCTCAGCCGGCGCAGAACTCCGTGACGGTGCCGGTCAGGACGTCGGTGACCTGGTGCAACGCGGCGATGTCGGCCCACTCCTCGTCGGCGTGCGCGCCGCCGCCCGAGACGCCGAAGAGCAGGCACGGGATGCCGGCCGCGGCGAGCAGCGCGCAGTCGGTCCAGAACGGCTCCGCCCTGATCACCGGCGAGCGGCCGAGCACCCGCTCCGCCTGGGCGAGCAGCACCCGCGTGATCGGCGCGCCCGGGTCGGCCTCGAAGGGCTCGCGATGCAGGCCCGCGCGCAGCTCGTAACGGAAGCCGGGCACGGTGGCGGCCAGGCGGTCGAGGATCGCGGCCAGCTCGTCGCGTACGGCCGCGGCCGGCTCGCCCGGCACCGTGCGGCGCTCGACCGTAATCCGGCACCGCGCAGGATACGTCGACGGCCCTTCGCCGCCGTCGATCATCGACGCGTGCACGGTGCCGGGGCCCAGGAGCGGATGCCTGCCCGCCGCCGCCAGCCGGGCGCCCAGCTCCTCCAGCGCGACGAGGAAGTGACCGGCCTTGGCTATCGCGTCGATCCCGAGATCGGGACGCGAGCCGTGGGCGGCGCGGCCCAGCACGTCGACCTCGAACCAGGCGAAGCCCTTGTGCGCCAGCGTCACCTCCAGCATGCTCGGCTCCGTCACCACGGCCCCGTCGGCGGTGAACCGCTCAAGGACCTCCTCGGTGCCGGAGCTGGCGTGCTCCTCGTCGGCGACGCAGGCCACGATGACGTCGCCGCGCAGCCGCCCCGCCGCGGTGGCGCGGGCGGCGGCGGCCAGCATGGCGGCGACGCCGCTCTTCATGTCGAAGGCGCCCCTGCCATAGACGCGGCCATAGACGCGGCCATGGACAGGGCCATGGACAGGGCCATGGACAGGGCCGTCCTCGACGCGCGGGCTCAGCGGGTCGCCCTCGTACGTGCCGTAGGCGACCGTGTCGAGATGCCCGTTCAGCATGATGGACCGGCCACCGCCGGTGCCCTTGAGCACGCCCACCACCGACGGGCGGCCCGGCCGGCGCTCCAGCCGGTGGACCTCGAACCCGCGCTCGCCCAGCCACCGCCCGCAGAAGTCGGCGGCGGCCTGCTCACCCGCGCCGCCCGGGGACAGGGCGGGGTTGACCGAGTCGATGGCGACGAGTGCCTGGAGCAGCTCCAGCGGGTCGGCGGTGTGCGGCATGGCGGCCCTCCCTGAGCCATCATGCCGCACCGGCGACGCCCGCCCCGAGCACGCGCGTCACCACCCCGGCCCGCCGCCCGCCGCGCGAATCACCCCGGCCCGCCGACCGGCGGGCGAATCACCCCGGCCCGCCGACCGGCGGGCGAATCACCCCGGCCCGCCGACCGGCGCTCGGACCGCGCCGCCGCTCCGGTCGGCGCTCGGACCGCGCCGCCGCTCCGGTCGGCGCTCGGACCGCGCCGCCGCTCCGGTCGGCGCTCGGACCGCGCCGTCGCTTCGGTCGGAGGTCAGACCGCATCGGCGTTCTGCGCGGCGCGGTAGGCGGCCATCGCCTCGTCGCCGAAGAACGGGCCGAACATGAAACCGGGCGCGAAGTTATAGGTGAAGCTGTTCACCGAGTTCAGCGAGCCGAGCCCGGTGGCCGCGTCGAAGCTCTGGAACCAGGGACCGCCGCTGGAGCCGCCGGTCATGTTGCACCGCAGCCCCTGGTCCTGCGTCATCACCGTGTCGTTGAACGCGCGCCCGCTGCAGTAGATCAGCCGCGACCCGTCGAACGGCTCGGCCGCCGGATATCCGAAGGAGAACATCTGCTGCTGCCTGGCCTGGTTGAAGGCCACGCCCTGCCCGCCGACGACGTCGGTCAGCGTGCGCCCGTTGAGCGGCGCCACCACGACGGCGGCCACGTCGAAGTTGATGTCCTCGCGGGCGTTCCACTGCGGGGTGGTGAACATCCTGGTGCCCACCCACGTGCCGAACGGCCGTCGGCCGTTGTCGAAGGCGGGGACGAACACCCAGTTGCGGTGCGCGGCGCCGTTCAGCTTGACGCAGTGGCCCGCGGTGATGACGACGCTCTCGTTCGCGCTGGTCACGGCCGAGCCGGAGCAGGAGGAGTTGCGGCCGTCGGCGGTGGTGAAGAAGACCCGGCCGGTGGTGCGGACGACCGCGCCGCCGTCGGTCCAGCGCAGGCCGGGGCTGTTGTTGACGGCGGTCCGCTGCTGGTTGCCGTTGCCGTTCCCTTGGTTGCCGTTGCCCTGGCCACCTGTTCCCTGGCCACCTGTTCCCTGTCCGCCCGTGCCCTGTCCGCCCGTGCCCTGTCCGCCCGTGCCCTGTCCGCCCGTCCCCTGCCCGCCGGTTCCCCGGTTGCCGGTGCCCTGGTTGCCGCGTTCGTACCAGGACGAGCCTCGGCTGCCCGCGGCGCGGGTGCCCTGGGTGGACCAGGGGTTGCCCCGGGACGGGCCGCGCCACTGGTTGCGCCGCGGGGCGGGGGCGTTCAGCGGCTGGGCCGCGAGCATGCGGTTGGTGCTCCAGTACTGCGAGACGGTCCTGCGCTCGCGCCAGGAATCCGTCGCCGTCCACCCGGCGGGCCGCCTGAAGTCCGGCCCGCCGGCGGTGCCGGCGTTCGCGGTGCCCACGGGGGCCAGGGCGCCCGCGAGGGCGAGCGCGACGGCGGGGAGCAGGGCGACTCTGCGGTGCATTACGTACCTCCCGAAACCCGGTAACTGCCGTAGGGAGGTACGTAGGGTGCGTTCGATTCTCCTCAACGCACGCCCAAATGGATATGGCGACATCACCCGACGAATCCGACACGTCACGCAGGGTGCATAGAGGCGCCTATAGGCGGGGACACTACTTTTTCTTTACGAAATAGCCACGAGCGGCGAACGCATTTTCAGGGATTCTTTCCCTGGTGCGGGATATTGACCTGCGGCGTGGCGTTGTCACTCGGCTCGCGGCAACTGTAAGCATCGTACCGGTCTGGCGACCATGGGTCGTATTCCGAAAGGAACGGTAAATGCTCACCCCAATGAGAAAAATGGCGAGGCCGGCGGTGCACGGGCTGCTCACGGTGGCGCTGGCGGTCACCATGGCACCGGCGGCGAGCGCGGACGACCGCGACGACCGACACCTGCGCAAGTTCAAGGGCATCCACAGCGACAGGGGCTTCCACACCGGCAGGAGGGACGAGGACGGCGGGCGTAACTGCAGGCCGCGCACTTTCTGGCGGATCCACAAGCTCTCGCCGCGCAACTTCTTCCTGCCCCGCACCCGCTACATCGACGGCCCCGGCGGCTCGATGACGGTGTCGGTCACGCGCGAGCACGAGGTGCTCGCCTTCCTCGAAGCCGAGAACGAGAAGACCAAGTCGCTGGAGAAAAGCAGAGCGCGGACGGTGGACGACGTCACCGACACCAAGTCGGTGGTGGAGGCCCTGCGCCGGCTCGGCCTGCCGCACCTCGAAGAGCGGCACATGGTCTTCACCGGGCACGAATACACCAGGGAAGTCACGCCGGGCAAATACGGCAACATGTGGTACCGCGTTTTCGGTTACCGCATCGGCTGGTCGGCCTGGTCCGTCCTCGGCACCTGCGACCGCCGCAAGGTGGCCGCCGGCGTGGCGAACGTGCCCGCCCGCGTCGAGGGCTGGCGCTACTGGGAGACCGAGCATCCCAAGTTCAAGCGCCGGATCCTGTCCGCCAAGTAGCCGGATTTCGCAGGTCAGGAGGGTTCTGAGGAGACATCGCGGGTATGGGGGGTGGCAGTCCGGCACGGCCGGGCGCGCAGCCGTCCGGTGCGCCGAACCCCACGGCTTCTACGAGGGGGACACCAATGGCCATACAGCGATATCTCGGATTCAGAGTCTTCCGCCTGCCCGCCGCTCCTGGACCGGAGCCCACTCCGGGCGGTGGGGGCGACACCTACGGGCGGGCCCGCCGGCGCCGGCGTCGCCGCCGCTGAACACGGATCCGCCAGGAGATGTGAGGGTATCGGGCCCTCACATCTCGCCTTTCCCCGACGTGGAAGCCGGCCGCGCCGGCGTCTCATGCGCAGGAGTGAGTCGCGGAATCCCTCCCACCGGCGATGCCGGCAGGGCCCCGCCGGCCGCACCATCGCCTTATGACTCCCCGTTCGGCGCTGATCGCCGCGCCTCTCTTCGCCTTCGCCTACGGCGCCATCCGCATCCTCGACGGCCTCGACGGCAGTTACGGCCCCGGCCTCGCCTGGACCGCCGGGCACCTGGCCTTCATGGCGGCGCTCCTCCTGTTCGCCTGGCTCTTCCTGTGGTTCCGCACGCTCGCCGGGCGGGACGCCCTGGCCACGGCCGGCGCGGTGGCCGGGCTCGTGGGCGTGGTGGCGCTGCTCGTCCAGTTCGGCATCGACATCGCCGTCGGGTTCGCCGCCGCCGACCGGGACGGCATGAACCTGCTGTTCCAGCAGGTCCAGAGCGTGCCAGGCGTGCCGTTCACGGTCTATGACGGCCTGCCGTTCCTGTTCTACGTGGCGCAACTCGTCCTGATGATCCGGCTCGCGGTCCTGCGCGTCCTTCCCGTGTGGACGCTCGCGCCGGTGCTGGTCTACCTCGCCCTGCCGATCGTCTGGAAGGACCTGATTCCGGTCTCCGCGCTCTTCATGCTCGTCGCGCTCCTCCCGCTCATCCGCCGGCCCGCCGTGGCGCTCGCCGCCGTATGACGAGCCCGTATGAGGAGCAGCAGGCAGGATGAGTGACATGCAGGACCTCCTCACCGTTCTCCGGCGCCGCGCGGCGGCACTGCCTCCCACACTGGTGGACGGCTGGCTCGCGGCGCTGGTGCTGGTGGTGCAGCTCTGGCCGCTGCTCTCCCGGGACAACCCGGCGGGCGGGCCCTGGCACTGGTGGGGATACACGGTCGTGGTCGCCTCCGCCGTGCCGCTGGTGTGGCGGCGACGCGCGCCGGTCCTCGCCCTGCTGGGCTCGCTCATTCCGAGCAGCCTGTACGACCTGGTGGACGAGGTGGCCGACCAGCCCATCTGGTACGGCGGCCTGGTGACCCTGTACACCGTCGCCGTGATCTGCCCCCGCCGGGTGCGCTGGGTCCTGCTGGCCGCCGCGCTCGGAGGCGGGATGCTCGTCGTCGGCTCGTCGGAGACGGCGTTGCGGGGCATCGTGCTGTTCGTCGCCGCGTACGCGATCGGCCGGGCCGCCGCCTCCTCCCGCGCGCACGCCGCCGCCCTGGAGGAGCGCGCCGCCCAGCTCGCCAGGGAAAGAGAGGCCGAGGCCGAGCGGGCCGCCGAGCGGGAGCGGGCCAGGATCGCCCGCGACATGCACGACATCCTCGCCCACGCGGTCAGCGTCATGGTGGTGCAGGCCGAGGCGGGGCCGGTGGCGGTCGCGACGCAGCCGGCCAGGGCGGTGGCCGCGTTCGACGCGATCGCCGCGGCGGGCCGGGACGCGATGGAGCAGCTGCGCCGGCTGCTGAACGTGCTGAAGGAGGAGGAGGGCCCGCGCGGCCCCCAGCCCACCCTCGCGGCGGTGCCCGCCCTGGCCGACCAGCTCAGGGCGGCCGGGCTGCGGGTGGACTGCTCCAACACGGGTGACCCGCGGCCGCTGTCGCCGGACACGGAGGTGGCCGCGTACCGGATCGTTCAGGAAGCCCTCACCAACATCGTCAAGCATGCCGGCGCCACCAGCGCCGGCCTCGCGCTGACCTGGCAGGAAGACGCACTCATGATCGACATCACCGACGACGGACACGGCAGGGAGCCCGCGCTGCCCTCGGGCGGCAACGGCCTGATCGGCATCCGCGAGCGCGCCGCCGCGTGCGGCGGCAGCGCCGTGGCGGGCCCGCGCGAGGAAGGCCCCGGCTTCCAGGTGCTGGTCCGGCTGCCGCTGGCGGCGTCGTGACCGTCCGCGTCGTCGTGGCGGACGACCAGGAGCTGGTACGCGCCGGGTTCGGCATGATCCTCGACGCCCAGCCGGACATCGAGGTGGTGGCCGAGGCGGGCGACGGGGAGCAGGCGATCGCCGCGGTCCGTGAGCACGCCCCCGACGTGCTGCTGCTCGACATCCGCATGCCCGTCATGGACGGCATCGAGGCGGCCCGCGTGGTCTGCGCGGAGGGAGCGTGCCGGGTGCTCATGCTGACCACGTTCGACCTCGACGACTACGTCTACGACGCGCTGCGCGCCGGGGCGAGCGGCTTCCTGCTCAAGGACGTGCGCCGCGACGACCTGGTGCACGCCGTACGCGTGGTCGCGGCCGGCGAGTCGCTGCTGGCCCCGTCGATCACCACGAAACTGATCGCCGAGTTCACGTCGCGGGCCGCGCCCCGGCCACCGGCCGACAGGCTGTCGGTGCTGACCGCGCGCGAGCAGGAGACGCTGCGGCTGATCGCGCGCGGGCTGTCCAACGCGGAGATCGCCGCGGAGCTGGTGGTCAGCGAGCACACGGTCAAGACGCACGTCAGCAACGTGCTGGCCAAACTGGGGCTGCGCGACCGGGTGCAGGCGGTGATCGTCGCCTACGAGGCGGGGCTCGTCACGCCGGGAATTTCCGGCTGATTTCCAGCGGCGGGCGAGGCCGCGGCCAGCGGTGATAAGGCGGCCATCAGGGGGTGCCGGCGCGGGCGGCGTACGGCTTAGCCGGTGTTTACGCACGTTCGATCACGCTTGTGTCATCGGGACTCTAGGAGATGACATGAGCGCGAACGAGCCGAGGGAGCCTCGCACCGGTGGCTGGAGCCAGTTCGGTGCCACACCACCGTCCGCCGGAGGGTTCACCCGGCCGATCCCGTCGATGCCGCCGCCCCCGCGGCCCGCCGCGAAGCAGGCGTTCATGCTGACCCGCAAGGCGGTCGCGGGGCTGGCGCTGGCGGCCGTCGCCGCGCTCGGAGCAGCCGCGCTGGGCGGCGGGGCCGTGGGCGCGTACCTGGCGGGGGGCAGCACGCCGGTGGCGACCGCCACCCCGAGCCAGCCGAGCCCCGTCTTCCGCACCGCCGCCGACCAGTACACGGTGGCGCAGGTGGCGGAGAAGGTGCAGCCGTCCGTGGTGATGATCCAGGGCAGCACGTCGGAGGGCTCCGGCGTGGTGCTGTCGGCGGACGGGCTGATCCTCACCAACAACCACGTGGTGTCTGGGCAGGACAGCGGGCTGACGGTGAAGTTCAACGACGGCAAGATGGCCAAGGCCACCGTCGTCGGCACCGACCCGGCCACCGACCTCGCCGTCATCAGGGCCCAGGACGTGTCGGGGCTGGCCGCGGTGACGCTCGGCGACAGCGACCAGCTCAAGGTGGGCGACGACGTGCTGGCCATCGGCAGCCCGCTGGGCCTGGACGGCACGGTGACCTCCGGCATCGTCAGCGCGCTCGACCGTACGGTGACGGCCGGCAACGGCCCGCAGGACCAGCAGCTCCCGCCGGGCTGGGGCGGGCGGTCGCAGCCCGAGGACATCACCACGCTCGGCGGCATGATCCAGACGGACGCCGCCATCAACCCCGGCAACTCCGGCGGAGCGCTGGTCAACGCGGCCGGTGAGCTGGTCGGCATCAACAGCGCGGTGGCCTCCGACGGCGTCAACCTGGGCTTCGCGATCCCGGTGAACACCGCCAAGCACGTCTCGGAGCAGCTCATCAAGGACGGCAAGGTGACGCACGTCTACCTGGGCGTGAGCGTCACCAACGCCACCGGCGACGTGCCTGGCGCGCTCATCAGGCAGGTGACGAAGGGCAGCCCGGCCGAGAAGGCGGGGCTCAAGGAGGGCGACCTCATCACCAAGATCGGCAGCACCCAGGTGGCGAGCGGTGACACGGTGGTCGGCCAGGTTCGCGGCTACAAGGTCGGCCAGCAGGTGGCCATCACCTATCAGCGCGGTGGCGAGGAGTCCACGGTGACCGTCACCATGGAGGAACAGAAGAACTGACGTCATAGAGAATCCCGATCGCCTCCTGCTCCGGCAGGGGGCGATCTTTTGTTGATCACCTTTCCACTTAGTGCGATCGGGGGCGGGAGATACGCGGGCGGGCGTGAATTAGGCCCTCCTCGATCGGCGTAACTCGGGTTACATTCACGTTAATTTGCCCTCTCTTATCCCACCCGAGTAGACCGAAGGAGAGAGGCGTGAGAGCGAGAACCATGATCGCGGCCATGAGCGCCGCGGCGATCATCATGCCGGCCTGCGTGCAGGCCGTCGCACACGCCGGCGTGGCGGCCCCCACGACCAGTGCGCCGCCCGACAGCCAGTTCCAGAAGGTGACGCTCAACGACCATCCGGGTGAGCCCATAGACCTGGCGGTCCTACCGGACAACCGAGTCCTGCACACCACGAGGCGCGGCGAGGTCTGGTTACACGACCCGAAGACCGGGCTCAACACGCTCGCCGCCACGCTCGACGTCTACCAGCACGACGAGGAAGGGCTGCAGAGCATCGCGCTCAGCCCGGGCTTCGGGAAGGGTTCCAAGAAGGACGACTGGGTCTACCTCTACTACTCGCCCCCGCTCGACACCCCCGTCGACGACCCGGCCACCCCCGACGTCAACGAGGGCGACGCCCCGATCACCGGCACCCCCGCCGACTTCGCCCCGTTCAAGGGCCTGATCAGGCTGTCGCGCTTCCGCTTCACCGGCGCCACCATCGACCTGCGCACCGAGCAGCGCATCATGGACGTGCCGGTGGACCGCGGCATCTGCTGCCACGTCGGCGGCGACATCGTCTTCGACGCCGCGGGCAACCTCTACCTGTCCACCGGCGACGACACCAACCCGTTCTCCTCCGACGGCTTCACCCCGATCGACGAGCGGCCGGACCGCAATCCCGCGTTCGACGCCCAGCGCAGCTCGGGCAACACCAACGACCTGCGCGGCAAGATCCTGCGCATCAAGCCACGCGACAGCGGCGGCGGCTACTCCATCCCCAAGGGCAACCTGTTCCGGCCCGGCACCAAGGACACCAGGCCGGAGATCTACGCCATGGGGCTGCGCAACCCGTTCAGGATCGAGCTGAACCGCAGGACGGGGGAGCTGTACGTCGGCGACTACTCGCCCGACCAGCAGCAGGCCAACCCGAGCAGGGGCCCGGCCGGCACCGGCAAGTGGACGGTCGTCCGCAAGGCGGGCAACTACGGCTGGCCGTACTGCGCGACGGCGCGGCTGCCGTACGTGGACTACGACTTCGCCACCGGCGCCTCGGGAGCGACGTTCAACTGTGCGGCGCCGGTCAACGAGTCGCCGCGCAACACCGGACTGCGCGAGCTGCCGCCGGTCACCCAGCCCGACGTCTGGTACTCGTACGGGCCTTCGCCTGAGTTCCCCGAGCTGGGCACCGGCGGGATCGGGCCGATGGGCGGGCCGGCGTACGACATCGGCAAGGCCGACACCCGCGGTCGCGACTCGGTGGCCTGGCCGCGCTACTACGACGGCGTGCCGCTGTTCTACGAGTGGACCCGCGACTACGTCAAGGCCATGCACCGGGACGGCCGCATCGAGAGCGTGCTGCCGTCGATCGTCTTCGACAACCCGATGGACATGGAGTTCGGCCCCGACGGGGCGCTGTACGTGCTGGAGTACGGCGACGGCTACTTCAGCGAGAACCCCGACGCGCAGCTCGCCCGCATCGACTACATCGGCCGCACCGGCAACCACTCGCCGATCCCGGTCGCCACGGCGTCCGCGACGGCCGGGCTGGCTCCGCTGACGGTCGCCTTCAGCAGCACGGGGACCAGCGACCCCGACGGTGACCGGCTCAGCTACGCCTGGGACTTCGACGCGGACGGCCGGGTGGACTCGCGCAGCCCGTCGGGCTCCTACACCTACCGGCAGAACGGCCTCTACAACGCCACGCTCAAGGTCACCGACCCGCGCGGGCGGTCGGCCGCGACGTCCGTACGGGTCGTGGTGGGCAACGCGGCGCCGGTCGTCGAGCTGGTCAGGCCGGCGGGCGGCGACCAGTTCAGCTTCGGCGACGTCGTCGAGTTCGAGGTGCGGGTCACCGACGACCAGCCGGTGGACTGCGCCGCCGTCACGGTGGACTACATCCTCGGCCACGACGACCACGGACACCCGCAGACCACGGCCCGCGGCTGCACGGGATCGATCCAGACCACCGAGCCGAGCGGGCACGACCCGGAGACGGACAACCTCACCGGCGTCTTCGTGGCCACCTACACCGACCCCGGAACCGGCGGACTGCCGCCGCTGACCAGCAGCACCCAGGTCGTGCTCCAGCCGACGCGATAGGAGAACCACCATGTGTTACGGCTACGGCCCCAGCAGGCGCTCCCTGCTCGCCGCGGGTCTCGGGCTCGGCGCGGCGGCGGTCGCCGCCGGCTCGCCCGCCGCCGCGGCGGTGACGAATCCGCACCACCCGCACCCCCCGCGCGGCGAGAAGGTGCCGCCCGGCAAGATCAGCATCCAGCTCTACACGCTCCGCGACGACCTGGCCCAGAGCTACGACGACACCCTCAGGTACGTGGCGCGGGCCGGGTATCCGAAGGTGGAGCTGGCGCTCGGCTACTTCGGCCGCACGGCCAGGCAGCTGCGGCGCTTTCTCGACGGGCTGGGCGTGCGGGCCACGTCCAGCCACGACGGCATCAGCGCCGACGACGCCGCGCTCAACACGAAGATCGAGAACGCGCTGACGCTCGGCCAGAAGTACATGGTGGTGCCCTACCTCGCGTCGGACAGCCTGGACGAGTGGAAGGGCTGGGCCGAGCGGATGAACGTCGAGGCGCGCGCGGCCCGCTCGGCCGGCCTGCGCTACGGCTACCACAACCACGCCCACGAGTTCACCACCGACCTCGGGGGCGGGGTCACCCCGTGGGACGTGCTCACCTCCGAGCTGGACCCCCGCCTGGTGCACCTGGAGATCGACATCTACTGGGCGGTCACCGGCGGCGTGGGGCGCGGGGCGAGCGACCCGGTGAAGTTCGCGATCGACGTGATCCGCCGGGCGCCGCAGCGCGTGCTGCAGTACCACGTCAAGGACCGGCACCTCGACGGCGACATGGCCGACCTGGGCACGGGGACGATCGACTTCCGCCGGGTGTTCCGCGCGCACCGGGTGGAGGAGTACATCGTGGAGAACGACACCCCGGACGTGACACCGCGGCAGACGGCGGAGGTGGGCTACCGCTACCTCCGCAAGCTGCGGTACTGACCGCACGGGCCCCGGGCCGGCGGCGGCCGGTCCGGGACGCGTCTTCTGCGGTCAAAAGTTCGTACGGACCTCCGCGACACGCCCGTAGAAAACGGTCATTCCCCATCATTAGCGGGCACTTCTCTGGCACAACAGCACGTGTGCCGGCCAGCGCCGCGACACGGAGGGAGGGACCATGTACCGCTTTCTCGGCGTCCTCGCCATCGCGGCCCTGGCCGTGGTGCCGGGCCCCACGGCCCACGCGGCGCCGCCCCGGGTGGACACCATCGCCCACCGGGGCGGCTCCGCGCACGCTCCCGAGAACACCATCGCCGCCTGTGCCCGGGCCCGGACGCAAGGGGCGGACGTGTGCGAGTTCGACGTCCAGCAGACCAAGGACCACAAGCTCGTGCTCATGCACGACGAGACACTCGAGCGGACCACGAACGTCGAGAAGGTCTTCCCCCGCCGGGCGCCGTGGCGGGTCTCGGACTTCACGCTCGACGAGATCCAGCGGCTCGACGCCGGCTCCTGGTTCTCCGCCCGCTACCGCGGCGAGGGCGTGCCCACCCTCGCCGAAGCCCTGCGCGCGGTCCGCGACACCGGCACCCGGCTGCTGCTGGAGATCAAGCACCCGCCGGACAGCCCCGACATCGACCGCAGGGTGGCCGCCGAGCTGCAGGAGTCGCGCGAGCTGTGGGGCGACGGGCTGCTCACCGTGCAGGCGTTCGGCTGGCAGTCGATGCGGTTCCTGCACGCCATGGTGCCAGGACTGCCGATCGCGCTGCTCGGCAAGCCGAACGCGGCCCGGCTGAGCGAGCTCTCCCGCTACGCCGACGGGCTCACGCTGGCCCACAAGAGCCTCACCGCCCGCTACGTCAAGAAGGTGCACGACCGGGGCATGCGGGTCTACACCTGGACCGCCGACAAGCCGGCCGTGCTGCGCAAACTGGTGTCGTACGGGGTGGACGGCATCATGACCAACCACCCCCGCCGGCTCACGGCCGTCAAGCGCGGGCTGCGCTGAGCCCCGCCATCGTGCGCCAGCCGGTCGTGAGCGACGCCGCCAGCAGCACCACCCCCGACGCCACCCCGCTCACGATCGGCACCCAGGCCAGCGCGGACGTGCCGGCCAGCGCGAACCCGGCCACGCCGAGCAGAGCCAGCAGCGCGCCCGGCACGGCGATCGTCCAGTCCTTCCACACCGGCGCGAGCGCGACGAAGTGCACCCCCACCACGAACGCCACCCAGGCCACGTTGGCCTGCTCGGGGGCGCCGAGCGCGGCCAGCACCCGCAGCCCGCCGAAGAGCAGCACCACCTCGGCCAGCACGATGAGCAGGTAACCCCGCCCGTACATGCCGGGGCCCTGCGGCTGCCCCGACCTGCGCTCCCCGCGTACGGTCATGAACCACATGGCGACCACCCCGGCGGCTCCCAGGCAGGCGGCCACCCGCAGCACGCCCGCCACCGCGCCGCCCAGCGGGCCGCCCGCGTTGACGAGCACGAAGACCGCCCCGAACACCGCACCGACCAGCAATCCCGTCATTCGTTGCATGTGACCATCGAAGCGGACGCGGCGCCGCCCCCGCGCGGGGGCTACGGCGAGGGCGGGGTAGCTCTGTCCCTACCCTCAGCGGGCCGTGCCGCGCAGATAGGCCAGCACCGCCAGCACCCGCCGGTTGACGTCGTCGGTGGCGGGCAGCTCCAGCTTGGCGAACAGGCTCGTCACGTGCTTGCCCACGGCCGCCTCGCTGATCGACAGGGCGTCGGCGACGGCCCGGTTCGAGCGGCCCTCGGCGATCAGCGCCAGCACCTCGCGCTCGCGCGGCGACAGCATGTACGCCGGCTCCGTCACCTCCCTGGCCCGCTCCCACGTCAGCTCGAACAGGTCGATCAGCGCCGCGATCACGCTCTGCTGCCTGATGACCAGGGCACCGGGGGCGTGGGCGACGGGCGTGGTGCGCAGGAACGCCACCGTCCGGTCGAAGACCAGCAGCTGCTGGATCGGCTCGTCGACGATCCGGTGCAGGTCGCCCGCCGCGTGCAGCTCCCTGATGCGGGCCGCCTTGACCGGGTCGTCCAGCACGGCGGAGTGCACGATCGTGCGCATGCTCAGGCCGCCGCGCAGCGCGTCGAGCACGTCGCGCCGGCTGCGCTGCTCCCTGCGGCCCCGGTCGGTCGAGCCCAGCGGGTGCATGGCCCGCAGCTCCTTGGCCGTGCCGGCGGCCTCCAGGATGAGCGGCTGGACGAGCGCGTTGTCGGCCACCCGCTCGACGTCCACGGGGATGCCGCGCAGCTCGCCCACGACCTCCTCCAGCCGGCGGGCGAGGTCCGCCAGCGACCCACTCTCCTCCACAAGGGTCGATTGTCCCCTAAAGCGGGCGGCTCAGGTTCGGCAACCCGCCCGGCACTCGGTGGGGCTGACGCCGTAGAAGCGCTTGAAGGCCGTGCTGAACCCGAACGCGTCGGCATACCCGACCCGGCGGGCCACCGCGCCGACGGTCGAGGCCGGCTCGGTCAGCAGGTCGGCCGCCAGCGCCATCCGCCACTCCTTCAGGTACGTCAGCGGCGGCTTGCCCACCACCCGCACGAACCGCTCGGCGAGCGTGGCCCGCGACACGCCCGCCTCACCGGCCAGCGCGGCCAGCGTCCACGGCCGGTCGGGCGCCGCGTGCATCGCACGCAGCGCCGGGCCGAGCGTCTCGTCGTGCCACCCGGCGGGCGCGACGGCCTGCTGGTCGAACCAGGCCCGCAGCGTGCACACCAGCAGCCACTCCAGCAGCCGGTCCAGCACGACCTGCCGGCCGGGCGCGCACGAGGCGGCCTGCGACACGAGGAAGTCCCTGGTCGCGGCGCAGTCGTCGCCGTCCGGCAGCACCAGCAGAGGCGGCAGGACGTCGAGGAGGCGGTGCCCGACGGCGCCGCGCACGTCGTACGTGCCGACGAGGAGCACGGCACGCCCTGGCGCGCGGGCGGTGAACGGCCCGCGCACCACCGCCGTCTCGCCGGCCCGCACGACGCCGTGCGGCAGCTCGGCGACGCCTTCGATGGGCGCCAGGAGGGTCAGGGCCGCGCCGCCGGTGAGGGGGCGCCCCGGCGTCAGCTCCTCGACGCCGAGCTCGGCGTCCTCGGACCGGACACCGCGCAGCAGATCATCGAACGGATCCATGCCTCCCATGCTATGGACGATTGCGCATGCGCTCTGGATCCTGAGCCATGGCCGCACCCCGTCCGCGGCCGATTCACTGAGGGGCATGACGATCGTGGTGTTGGGCGGCACGGGCAAGACCGGCAGCCGCCTGGTGAAGACGTTGCAAGGACGCGGTGCGGACGTGCGGGTCGCGACCCGGTCGAGCGGGACGCGGTTCGACTGGTCCGACCCCGGCACGTGGGCGGGCGCGGTGGCAGGTGCGTCGGCGCTCTACCTCATCGCGCCCCAGGAGCCTGAGGCCGCCGAGCCGTTCGTGAAACAGGCGACGGAGGCGGGCGTGGGCAGGCTCGTGGCGCTGTCCGGCCGCGACATCGAGCGGTTCCCCGGCTACTTCAGGGGCATGGCCGCGCTGGACCAGGCCGTACGCGAGTCGGGCGCCGAATGGACGATCATCCGCCCGAACAACTTCAACCAGAACTTCGACGACCCCTCCATCTGGCGGGCCCCGCTCCGCGAAGGACGGCTGGGCCTGCCGATCGGGGACGTGCCCGAGCCGTTCGTGGACGCGCAGGACATCGCCGACGTCGCCGCGGCGGCGCTCACCGAGGACGGCCATCACGAGCAGGTCTACACGCTGTCCGGCCCCCGGGCGCTGACCTTCCGCGCGGCCGTGGCCGCCATCGCCGAGGCGGCGGGGCATCCCATCAGGTACGAGGAGCTGACCCCCGAGCAGTACAGGGACGAGCTGCTCGCCCAGGGCGCGCCGGAGGAGGCGGCGGCGGAGCTGAACGCGCTGTTCGCCGGCATGCGCGCGGGCCTGTACGCCGAGCCGCACGATGGCGTCAAGAGGGCGCTCGGCCGCGACCCGATCGATTTCGCCGCCTACGTCGCCCGCACGGCGTCCGCCTGGCGGCTTGAGTAGGGGGTCACGGTACAAGACGGTACAAGGAGGAAGCTGGTTGACCCGGACGTCGTTGGCCGGGCCAGGCCGTCAGATCAGACCGCGTCAGATCAGGCCGCGTCAGATCAGACCGCGTCAGATCAGGCTGGGTCAGATCAGGCTGGTCAGATCAGGCCGAGGGCCAGCATGGCGTCCGCGACGCGGCGGAAGCCGTCGATGTTCGCGCCGGCCACGTAGTTGCCCGGCATGCCGTACTCGTCGGCGGTGCTGAGGCAGCGGTCGTGGATGTCGCGCATGATCTCCTGCAGCCGCTGCTCGGAGAACTCGAACGTCCACGAGTCGCGGCTGGCGTTCTGCTGCATCTCCAGGGCGCTGGTCGCGACGCCGCCCGCGTTGGCGGCCTTGCCGGGCCCGTACGCGATGCCCGCCTCCTGGAACACCTTGATGCCCTCGGGCGTGGTCGGCATGTTGGCGCCCTCGCCGACCGCGACCAGGCCGCCCGCCACCATGGCGGCGGCGGCTTCGCCGGTGATCTCGTTCTGGGTGGCCGACGGCAGCGCGACCTCGCCCGGCACCTCCCAGACGCTGCGGCCGGGCACGAAGGTGGCGTGCTCGCGGCGCTGCGCGTACGTGTCGAGCCTGCCCCGCTCCACCTGCTTGATCTGCTTGAGCAGCTCCAGGTCGATGCCCTTCTCGTCCAGCACGTAGCCGGAGGAGTCGGAGCAGGCGACGACGAGGCCGCCGAGCTGCTCGACCTTCTCGATGGCGTAGACGGCGACGTTGCCCGAGCCGGACACCACGACCCGCTTGCCGTCGAACGACGTGCCGCGCGCCTTCAGCATCTCGTCGACGAAGAAGACGCAGCCGTAGCCGGTGGCCTCGGTGCGGACCTGGGCGCCGCCGTAGACGAGGCCCTTGCCGGTGATGACGCCGGACTCGTAGCGGTTGGTGATGCGCTTGTACTGGCCGAACAGGTAGCCGATCTCCCGGCCGCCGACGCCCGTGTCACCGGCGGGCACGTCGGTGTACTCGCCGATGTGCCGGTAGAGCTCCGTCATGAAGCTCTGGCAGAACCGCATCACCTCGCGGTCGGAGCGGCCCTTGGGGTCGAAGTCGGAGCCGCCTTTGCCGCCCCCGATGGGCAGGCCGGTCAGGCTGTTCTTGAAGATCTGCTCGAACCCGAGGAACTTGACGATCCCCAGGTAGACGGAGGGGTGGAAGCGCAGGCCGCCTTTGTAGGGGCCGAGCGCGCTGTTGAACTCCACCCGGAAGCCCCGGTTGATCTGCACCTGGCCCTGGTCGTCCATCCACGGCACGCGGAAGATGATCTGCCGCTCGGGCTCGCAGATGCGTTCGATGATCTTCGATTCGGCGTACTCGGGGTGCTTCCCGAGCACGGGGCCGATGCTGTCGAGGACTTCCCGGACGGCCTGGTGGAACTCGATCTCACCGGGATTGCGGCGCAGGACGTTGTCATAGATCGACGACAACTTCTCGTGCAACACGTACTCCAAGCTCACGGGGGTTGTGGCGGACTCCTCACTGTACGGGGAGGCGCGTTGTGAGCCGCACGCAGGTTCAGCCGTGGCGCTCCACCTTGACCGTGCCGGCGCCCCCGTCGATGGTGATCAGGTCGCCGGTCCTGATCGCGCGGGTGGCGTCGCGGACGCAGATGACGGCCGGGATGCCGTACTCCCTGGCCACGGTGGGGCCGTGGGCGATGGCGGAGCCGGTCTCGGTCACCAGGCCCGCCGTCGTCAGGAACAACGGCGTCCAGCCCGGGTCGGTGGTGGGCGCGACGAGGATCTCGCCCGGCTCGATGCGCGCGCCCGCCGGGTCGCGGATCACCCTGGCCCGGCCCGTCGCCCGGCCCGCCGCGCCCGCCATGCCCACCAGCACGCCGTCCTCGGCCGGGACGCTCGGCGGGGCCAGCGCCTCCAGGTCGGTGCCGTCCGACAGCAGCGCGCCGGGCACGGTGGGGCGGCGCAGCTCCCGCGCGTACTCGGCGCGGCGGCGGGCGATCAGCGGCCGGTGGTCCTCGCCGTGGCGCACGGCCTGGTCCAGCTCGGCGAGGTCGAGGAACATGACGTCGCCGGCCTCCTCCAGCAGGCCCCGCCCGGCCAGGTCCGCGCCGATGAGCAGCAGCTGGCGGCGCGACTCCTGCATCATCGGCAGCCAGGCGAACTTGCCGATCTCCCGCAGCCCGGTCAGCTTGCGTGAGCGGCGCATGAGGAACACCGCGAGCCTGCCGCGTACCGGACGGGCGAGGCGGGCGCGCGGCGCCAGCGTGCGGATCATCCGCTCGGCCCGTGCCGCGGCCAGCTCGAAGCGCCGGTCGGGCGCCTGCTCGGGGTCCTCCACGCGCAGGTAGTTGGCGATGGTGCCGAACAGCGGCGCCGGGTCCTCCGCCCAGCGCGGCATGCCGACGTCGATCTCCGCCGCCGCCCGCATGCCGTAGCGGCCGAGGAAGCCGTCCAGGCCGATGTCCGGCAGCTCGCCCGCACGGTAGCGGGCCGCCAGCTCGGCGGGGTCGGTGCCGAGGAACAGCTCGCGGTGCCGGCGCGCGTTGACCGCGACCCGCCACAGTGCGAGGTCCATGTCCGTGGTCACGTTGTACGGCATGCCGCCGAGCACCACGTCCAGCTCCTCGGCGGAGGCGACGCCGGCCAGCAGCCCCGCCGGCGACGTGCCGGCCAGCATGCCCGCGACCAGCGGACCCATCAGCCCGTACAGGCCGGGCGTCCGCAGCGGGCGATGGGCGTCCTCGATCACCCAGCGCAGCCGCTCGGCCGCCGTGGCGGGCTCGGCGGGCGGGACGACGTCGCGCCGCATCCGGTGCACGGCGCGGTAGGCCCTGGCCCGTCCCGCGTCGGGCGCGGCCAGGCTGTGCGCGACGCCCGCGACGAGGCCGGGGGCGAGCCGCAGCGTCATCCGTACGGCGCTGCCCAGCCGGAACGGCAGCCCTGGACGCGGGGTGAACCGCGGATCGTCCAGCACCCGATCGACCGCCTCGCGCACCCGCGGCCCGTACACCTCCAGCGACGCGCCCAGCTGCCCGCGCATCGAGGTGTTGCGCAGGAAGTCGGTCAGGTCGAAGTAGAGCCGCCCGCCGATCGGCACCACGCGCGGCAGCGGGTCGCGCCGGTCGAACCTGCCGCCCGTGGACTCCAGCCACACGCCCATCGCCGCCTTGAGCAGCGACATGCCCATCGGCGTCACCGGCCTGAGCATGCCCTGCATGTGGCCGACCTCGAGATAGAGGCGGGTGTCGCGGGTGGCGGGCGGCGCGGGGAACAGCGTGGTGATCGGCCGCGACTGCAGCAGCCACAGCGTGCCGGCGGCGTCGAAGGCCCACTCGACGTCCTGCGGCGTGCCGAAGTGCGCCTGCAGCCGCCGCCCCGCGTCGCGCAGCGCCGCCAGCCGCCGCCGGTCGAGGCAGCCGCCGCCGTCGGGCGCCGCGCGGTGGCCGAAGACGTAGTGGTCGGGGACGACCGTGCCGTCCACGACGGACGTGCCGAGGCCGGGGGCGGCGTCCACCACCATCTCCGTACGGCAGCCGGTCACCGGGTTCGCGGTGAACAGCACCCCGGCGACCTCGGCGTCCACCATGCGCTGCACGACCACGCCCATGGCGGCGTCGTCGACGCCCACGGCCTTCCTGTAGGCCGTCGCCCGCTCGTTGTGCAGGGAGTCCCAGCAGCGGCGTACCGCGTCGAGCAGCGCGGCGTGGCCCTCCACGTTGAGATAGGTGTCGTGCTGACCGGCGAAGCCGGCATCGGGCAGGTCCTCGGTGGTGGCGCTGGAGCGCACCGCCACCCGCCCGCCGCCGAGCCGCTCGTAGGCGTCGATCAGCTCCTGCTCGGGCAGCTCCCCGCTCCGGTAGGCCGCCACGGTCAGGCAGAAGCCGTCGGGAACCCGCTCACCCGCCCTGATCATCTCGCCGAGACCGGCGGCCTTGCCGCCCACGGTCTCGACCATGGAAGAGCCGGCCGCGGCCACATCGATGATGGTCATTGCGCCCCCCGACCTGGTCAGCCGGTAGATGATCCATCAACCTACGCCTCGCCTCCAGGCCCCGTCCATCCTCGCACGTCAGAGCGAGCCGCCGGCGCGGTGCGTACGGACGATCAGATAGACGAGGTACGGCGCCCCCAGCACCCCCGTGACCACGCCCACCGGGAAGCGCGTGTCGAACGCGAACTGCCCCGCGAAGTCGGCGGCGAGCACCATCAGCGCGCCGACCAGACCGGCGGGCACGAGCAGTGAGCTGCCTGGGCCGATCAGCCGCGCGGCGATCGGTCCCGACAGGAACGCCACGAACGCGATCGGCCCGGCCGCCGCCGTGGCGAACGCGATCAGGCAGACCGCGGCGACGATCACCGTGATCCGGGTGCGCTCGACGCGGACGCCGAGCGCGGCGGCCGTGTCGTCGCCGAGCTGCAGCGCGGACAGGTCGCGGGCCTGCCACAGCAGCACGGGCGTCAGGACGACCAGCGCGGCCAGGGCCGGTCGGACCTGCTCCCATCCTGCGCCGTTGAGGCTGCCGGTCAGCCAGCGCATGGCCTCCTGGAGGTCCCATTCCGCGGCCCGCGACAGGACGTACGAGGTGACGCTGTCGAGGATGGCCGCGACGCCGATGCCGATCAGGATGAGCCGGGTGCCCGCCACCCCGTCGCGGAAGGCCAGCGTGTAGACCAGCAGCGCGACGGCCAGGGCCGCGACGATCGCGATGGCCGACACCTGCGGGCCGCCCAACGAGAACGACACGATCGCGATGGCCGCCGCCGTGCTCGCGCCCGCGCTGATGCCGATGATGTCGGGGCTGGCCAGCGGGTTGCGGAGCATCGTCTGGAACGTCACGCCCGCCAGCCCGAAGCTGAAGCCCGCGACGAGCGCGAGCACGGCGCGGGGCAGGCGCAGCCGGCCGACGGTGAACGACGCGCCCGGCACCCGCTCGCCGAGGATGACCTGGATGACGTCGCCCGGCGGGTAGAACGTCTGCCCGGCCATCAGGGTCACCGCGAACGCGGCGACGACGAGCACGGCCAGCGTCACCACGACGACCCGCCGCCGCGACACCCGCCGCCGCCGGTCGCGCGCCACCACCCGCACGACCTCGGCCGACGGCGGTCTGGTCAGGAAGGCGGTCACAGTTCACGTACCTTCTGGCGGCGGACGATGACGATGAAGAACGGTGCGCCGATCAGGGCGGTCACGATGCCGACCTCGACGTCCTCGGGACGCGCCACCATGCGTCCGACGACGTCGGCGGCGGTCAGCAGGGCCGCGCCGCCCAGTGCCGAGAACGGCAGCGACCAGCGGTGGTCCACACCGGCGAGCAGGCGGACGGCGTGCGGCACGACCAGCCCGACGAACGCGATCGGCCCGGCCGCGGCGGTCGCGGCGCCGCACAGGACGACGGCGCCGAGCGCGGCGGTGGCCCTGATGAGGGCGACCCGCTCGCCCAGCCCGGCCGCGATGTCGTCGCCCAGGGCGAGCGAGTTCAGCCCCCGCGCGCACAGCAGGCACAGCACGAAGCCGGCGGCGGCGAACGGCAGGATGTGCCCGATCCGCTCGTACGACGCCCCGCCGACCCCGCCGATCTGCCACAGCCGGAAGCTGCCCGCGAGGTCGTTGCGCGGCAGGATGACGGCGCTGACCAGGGACGCGAACGCGGCCGACGTGGCGGCCCCGGAGAGCGCGAGCTTGAGCGGCGTGGCACCGCCGCGCCCGAGTGAGCCGACGGTGTAGACGAACAGCGCGGCGGCGGCGGCCCCCGCCATCGCGACCCAGACGTAGCCGGTGGGCGAGGTGAGCCCGAAGAACGCGACGGCGGTGACGACGGCCAGCGAGGCGCCCATGTTGACGCCCAGGATGCCGGGATCGGCCAGCGGGTTGCGGGTCACGCCCTGCATCACGCCCCCGGCCAGGCCGAGCGCGCCGCCGATGAGCACGGCGAGGAGCGTACGCGGGATGCGCTTGGCGACCGCGGCCTGGTCGAGCGAGCCGTCGGCCCCGCCGAGCGCGGCCCAGACGTCGGCCCAGGAGACGTCCCGCGAGCCCAGGGCGACCGAGGCGACCATGAGCGCGGCCAGCACCACCACGACGGCCAGCAGCCACAGGGCCCGGACACGCGCAGGACGCCGCGCGGCGGCGGCGTCCTGGCTCCGGCCGGTGGCGGCCTCGGGTCGCGGCAGGGTCACTTGACCTTGTCCGCGGCTTCGGCCAGGGCCTTGACGTAGTCCTTGAGCACGTACCTGATGGACAGTGGCGTCGGGTTGGCGGCGGTGCCGAGCGGCTTGCTGTCGGGCAGCAGGTAGATCGAGCCGCGCTCGACGGCGGGGATCTTCGACAGCAGCGGGTCCTTGCGGATCTTGGCGAGCAGCTCGCCCTTCTCGTCGCCGTAACCGGTGATGATGTCCACGTCGTCGAAGACGTCGATCTGCTCGGCGCTCCTGGTCAGGGCGAACTTGTCGGTGCCCTTCGACGCCTCGGCGATGCTGCCGGGGATCGTCAGCCCGAGGTCCTCGAAGAACAGCGTGCGGGTGTCGTGCGTGGTGTAGAAGCCGATCTCGCTGACGTCGTTGGGGTCCACGTGCGTCATGAACATGATCGACTTGCCCTTGAGCTGCGGGTGTTCGGCGACGGCCGCCTTGATGTCGGTCTCGATGTCGCCGATCAGCCGCTCGCCTTCGGCGGCCAGGCCGATGGCCTTGCTGTTCAGCCTGATGATCTCGCGCCACGGGGTGGCCCAGGCGGCGTCAGGGTAGGCGATCGTGGGGGCGATCTCGTTGAGCGTGTCGTAGTCCTGCTGGGTCAGGCCCGAGTACGCGGCCAGGATGACGTCGGGGCGCGTGTCGGCCACGGCCTCGAAGTCGATGCCGTCGGTCTCGTCGAACAGCACGGGAGCCGGGGCGTTCAGCTCCTTGAGCCGTTCCGCCACCCAGGGGAGCAGGCCGTCGGTGTCGTCGTCGCCGAAGTTCGCCTTGGCCATGCCGACGGGGACGACGCCGAGGGCCAGCGGCACCTCGTGGTTGGCCCAGTTGACGGTGGCGACGCGGGTGGGCTTGGCCGGGATGGTGGTGGTGCCGAGCGCGTGCTTGATCGTCAGGGGGAAGGCGGCGTCGCCGCTCGCGGTCGGTGCCGCGGCGCTGTCCCGCGCCTGTTCCGGCTGACTGCTGCCGCAGGCGACGATGCCCATGAGCAGGGCGATCGCCACGGTGATGAGGCGCAGGCTGGGTGGACGCTTCACTCGTACTCCACTGGTGGTGACCCACTACTTAGGTAAGGCTTACCTATGACCCTGCACGATAAGAGAAATGGGCGACTTGTCGCAATCAAGCGTTCAGGACACCGGATATCGCGATCGGGACACGGCCGCACAGCCTGGACTCACGTCCGCACGCCCGCGCCCCCTGAGCGCTCATGGCGCTCTGAACGCTCCCGGCGTCAGCCCCGTCGTCCGGCGGAAGGCCGCGCCGAACGCGCTCGCCGACCGGTACCCGACCCGCTCCGCCACCACCTCCACCGGCCACCCCCGGGTGAGCAGCTCCACCGCGTGCTGCGCCCGCACCGCCGCCACCCAGCGCGCGAAGCTCGTGCCGGTCTCGGCGTTGAAGGCCCGCGAGATCGTCCTGGCGCTCACCCCCAGCAGGGACGCCCACTCGGCCAGCCCGCGCCGGTCGGCGGGATCCGTCATGACCGCGTCGGCGATCGGCCGCAGCAGCTCGGACGTCGGCATCTTGAGCAGCAGCTCGTGCGGCGACGGGGTGAGCACGTCGAGCACCATCGCCTCGGTCAGCTCCCGCGAGCGCGCGGGCAGCCCGGCGCCGGCCAGCCGTTCGAGCAGCAGCCGCAGCAGCGGCGTGATCTCGACCGCGACCGGCGTGGGGGAGATCGGGGCGACCGCGTCGAAGCCGAACAGGCTGGCCCGGCACCGCGTGCCCGCCGCCGCCGAGCCGGAGTGCAGCGTCCCGGCGGGCATCCACAGGCCGAGCGTGGGGGTGACCGTCCAGACCCGCGCGCCCACCACGGCCTTGGACGCGCCCCGCTCGTTCCACAGCAGCTCGTGGTAGGGGTGGGAGTGCTCGTTCCAGTCGAGGTCGTGCGTGAAGTCCTCGCTCCAGCTGAGGATCGGGAACGGCATCTCCACCGGCCCGGCCGCGAGCGCGGGCAGCACCCGGACCTCCCTGCCCGTCGGCCCCCGTCCCTGCGCGCTCACCGTGCCGCCTCCTGCGATGACTCCTGTCCGTCACCTTAAGGGGACGCTCTCACCGGCTCCGGCCCTCGTGGACATGGAGGACACAGGGAAAGGCGCGTGCCCGCCGCAAGCCCCTGTCGGCGGGCACGCGCCTCGTCTTCAGGCCGTCACTGCGCGGGCTGGTCGCCCGCGGCCTGCGCGGTGACCCGCTCGATGGACTCGACGGCGAGCTCGGGCTGGTCGACGTAGATGTAGTGCTCGCTCTTGTCGGCGACGATCAGCTTGCTGTCGCTGGACAGCTTCAGCCACGCGCGCTGGCCGGCGGTCCACGCCTGCTCCAGCTTCGGCCCGTACGTCGGCAGCGCCGCGAGGTACTCCTTGCCGTGCGTGAGCACCTCGACCGGGATGTCACCGGCGGAGCCGACCGGTCCGTCGGGCATGCTCATCATCTCGGGGTTCTGCCCCTTGAAGACGGCCAGGTTCTGGGCGCGCAGCTCGCCGGCCGGGCCCTTGGCGTTCGCCGGGATCGACTTCTCCATGTCGCTGAGCATGGTGGACGGGGTGGCGTCCATGAGGACGACGCCCTTGACCTTGCCGGTGTGCTCGGGGGCGTACCTGGCGGCGATCAGGCCGCCGAGGGAGTGTCCGGCCAGCACCACCGGGTGGTCGCCCGCGGCCTTGTCGAGCACCGCGGTCAGCACCTCACCCGCGCTCTCGAAGGTCTGCGGGCCCTTGGGCTTGTCGCTGGTGCCCTCGCCGGGACGGTCGTACGAGCAGACCCGGTGCTTCGCGCTCAGCGTCTTCTGCAGGGCGGCCAGCTTGTCCAGCCCGTCACCCGCGCCGGCCAGCAGCATGATCACCGGCTTGCCCTCGGCCGCCTCGCCGGCGCAGGACACGTTCACCTTCACGCCCGCCACGTCGATCTTCTCGGTGCCGGACAGCAGCTTCTCCCCGGCCTCCTGGGAGGTGGACGGCGTGCCGTCCAAGGCGTCGAGCTTGTCCAGCTCATCGAGTCCGTCGGCATTGCAGCCGGCGGCTCCGACGCCGACCACGGCGGCGCAGAGGGCGGCCACGGCGGTGGTCTTGAACGTGCGGATCATGATGTCCTCCAGGGGCTAAAGGAACGTCGTTGGCGTTATGACCGTTACGCTATGGAATCGAGCGCCCCGGAAGCGTCACCACACAGTGGACAATCGCCCGTAGCTCGCATGGGGGACAAGCCGCCTGTTTCGGTTTCGCTCCGAGGTGGGCACGCCACCCCCTGCTACCGCTAGGCTCGCTCGGTGATGGATCTTCGACGCATAAGGGACATCTGGCGACGGAGCGACGTCACGGTCCGGGATCTTCCCTTGGCCCTGCTGCTGATCGTCCTGTCGTTCGTGCCCGAGTTCCAGGGCAGCGGCACCAACCTCGGCATGCTGCCCAACGAGCCCTTCGACGCGCTCACCCTCCTGGTGGTCGCCCTGGAGTGCCTGCCGCTCGCCGTACGGCGGCGCTACCCGGCCGCCGCCATCGCGCTGATCTCGATCGGGTTCGCCCTCGATCAGGTCTTCGCCTACCACGCGGTGAGCAGCATCGCCTTGCCGATCGCCATCATCAGCGCCGGCGCCCACATCGAACGCCGCCGCCGGCTCACCCCGGCGCTGCTGTCGGTGGCGTACGTGGTGCTGGTGCTCTGGCTCGAACGGCTCGGCTCGGAGGAGACGCTGCCAGACCTGATCGTCTTCTACGTGGCGCTGGTGATCCTCTGGGCGGTCGGCTCCTGGCTGCGCGCCTTCCGCGCCTCCGAGGCCGAGCGCCGCCGCCACGTCGCCGAGGCCACCCGCACCGCCGAGCGCACCCGCATCGCCCGCGAGCTCCACGACGTCGTGACCCATCACGTGACGGCCATGGTCGTGCAGGCGGAGGCGGCCCGCTATCTGACCGCCAACCCTGAACGCCTCGACGCGGCGCTCGGCTCCGTCACCCGGACGGGACGGCGCGCCATCTCCGACCTGCGTCACCTGCTCGACGTGCTCAACCCCGACCACGAGGCCGACTTCAGCGTGCCGTCGGCGAGCGATCTCGCGGACCTCGTCGAGCAGACGCGGCAGGCCGGGCAGCCGGTCGAGTTCGACGAGGACGGCAAACCATCCGAATCCGCAGGCAGCGCCGAATTCGTGACCTATAGAGTCGTCCAGGAAGCTCTGACAAACGCCCTCAAATACGCCCATGGCAGCCAGACCCTGGTCCAGGTGCGCTATGGCGAGGAGGAGATCAGCGTGGTGGTCACCACCGACGGCTCCGGCTCCCGTGCCACTTCCGTGGGAGGGAGCGGGCGCGGCCTGAACGGGCTGCGCGAACGCGTCGCGGCCCTCGGCGGCAGGTTCGAGTCCGGGCCGCAGGCCGGCGGCGGCTTCGCCGTACGCGCCGACATCCCGACGGGGAGCGGTTCGTGAGCGCGCCGATCCGTGTCCTGATCTGCGACGACCAGGCGCTCATCCGCACCGGGTTCGCCACCATCATCGACGCGCAACCCGACATGGAGGTCGTCGGCGAGTGCGGCGACGGCCGCACCGGGGTCGAGATGGCCCGCAGGCTCAGGCCCGACCTCGTGGTGATGGACGTCCGCATGCCCGTGCTCGACGGCATCAAGGCCACCGCGCAGCTCGCCGGCGCCGGGGTCGAGGACCCCGTCAAGGTGCTCGTCATCACCACCTTCAACCTCGACGAGTACGTCTACGAGGCGCTGCGCGCCGGCGCCAGCGGCTTCCTGCTCAAGGACGCCCCGCCGCCCCAGTTGCTGCACGGCATCCGTACCGTCGCCACCGGCTCCGCGCTGCTCGCCCCCGAGGTGACCCGGCAGCTCGTCGGCAAGTACGCCGCCCGCATCCGCCCCGTGGACGAGCCGGCCGCCGACTCCGCGCTGACGCCGCGCGAGCTGGAGGTGCTGCGCCTCATCGCCGACGGCCAGTCCAACAGCGAGATCGCCGCCACCCTGGTCATCAGCCAGGAGACGGTCAAGACGTACGTCTCCCGCATCCTCACCAAGCTCGACCTGCGCGACCGCGTCCAGGCAGTGGTCTACGCCTACCGCCGCGGCCTCGCCACCTGACGTCATCGTCCACGCCTCCCGTGGTCGATTCAGAGGGTGAGGGCGTCCAGGAGGGTTTGGAGGCGGGCGGTTTCGCGGTCGGGGTGGACGAGGGTGAAGATGCTGCGGCTGATGTTTAGCCAGGGGAGGTCCACGACCACCACCTCAGGGTTGTGGTGGCGGAGGGCGAGGTCGGGGAGGAGGGCGGCGCCCAGGCCGGCGGCGATCAGCGACAGGGTGACCTTGAAGTCGTCGGAGTTGCCGACCACGCGCGGATGCAGGTTCCAGCCGGCGAACAGGGCCTCGAAGAGGGTGGCGTCGCTGCTGGCCGGGTGGTGCATGATCCAGGGCAGGTCGACGAGCTGCTCGGCCCGGTGCGGTGACAGGTCGGGCCAGGAGCGGGGCAGGACGAGCCGGTAGCGGTCCTCGGCGATCCACCGCCGCGACAGCGCCGACGGCCACGACAGCCCGGAGTTGCCCACCTGGTAGACGACGGCGGCGTCCATCTCGCCGCCGGTGCCGAGGCGGGTGATGAGCTGCGAGGGCTCGGCGACCGACAGCCGGACGCCGGCCCGCTCCTCGGGCTCCATGTCGCGCAGGACGCCGGCCAGCACGTCGGCGAAGCTGGGGAACAGGCCCAGCCGGACCTGCGGGTGGCTGTTGCGGTGCACCTCCTGGACGGTGGCCACCATGCGGTCGATGTCGGCGAGCACGGTCTCGGCCTGCCGCGCCATCACCTCGGCCGCGCTGGTCGGCAGCACGCTGTGGGCGAAGCGCTCGAAGAGGCGGACGCCGGTCTCGCGTTCGAGCGCGGCCATCTGCTGGGAGACGGCGGAGGAGGTGTAGCCGAGCCGGTTGGCCGCGGCGGCGAAGGAGCCGAGCCGGACGACCTCACGCAGCGTACGCAGATGCTCGGGCTTCAGCATAAGCATTCCTTGGTCTCAGCGGCGCTAAATGTCGTGTTTATAGCGCTTCCTACTTCTTTTCGCGACTCCTACAGTGAGCGACACCACTCCTCCCCATTCCCTGAGAGATCACGACAGCATGCGCGTATACCGCAACGCCGCCATCCGCACCGGCGTCCCCGGCGCTCCCGCCGCCCAGGCCATGGCCGTGGACGGCGAGCAGATCGTCGCCGTGGGCACCGAGGACGAGGTACGCGCGGCCGCGGGCGCGGCGCCCGAGCTGGTGGACCTCGACGGCGCCGCCGTCCTGCCCGGCTTCTACGACGCCCACATCCACACCGCCCAGTACGCCCACAGCCTCACCGGCGTGGACCTGCGCGACGTCCGCTCCCTGGACGAGGCCCTGGCCAGGATCGCCGAGCACGCGGCCAGGCTGCGGCCGGGCGGATGGCTGTTCGGCGGCCGGTGGAACAGCAACGTCTGGGACCCGCCCGTCCAGCCCGACCGCCGCGCCCTCGACTCGGTCTGCCCCGACCTGCCCGTGGCGCTGCCGAACGTGGACGGCCACACCGTCTGGGCCAACAGCGCCGCGCTCCACCTGGCCGGCATCGACGCGAGCACCCCCGACCCGGTGGGCGGCGAGATCGTCAGGGACGCGGACGGCGAGCCCACCGGCATCCTGCGCGAGGCGGCGTCCTACCCGCTGCGCGCCCTGATGGTCGCCGGCGACCTGCGCGACCGGCTGCGCGCCGGGCAGGAGGAACTGCTGGCGCTCGGGGTGACCAGCGTGCACGACATCGACGGCGAGGACTGCCGCGCCGCCTACCTGGAGCTGCGCGACGCGGGCGAGCTGAAGATCCGGGTGCACAAGGCGATCCCGGTGGGCCACCTGGAGGCGGCCATCGCCGAAGGGCGCAGGACCGGGCAGGGCGACGACTGGTTCCGTACGGGGCCGGTCAAGGTGTTCAGCGACGGCGCGCTGGGCTCGCACACCTGCCACATGCACCGCTCGTTCGCCGGCGAGGAGGGCAACACCGGCATCGCGGTCACCCCGTACGAGGACCTCGTCCGCCTCTTCTCCGCCGCGGCCGGTGCCGGGATCGCGGTGGCCACGCACGCGATCGGCGACCGGGCGAACCGGCTGGTGCTGGACGCGTACGAGCAGGTCGGCCCCACCCCCGGCCTGCGGCACCGGATCGAGCACGCCCAGCACCTGCGCCCGCAGGACCTGACCAGGATGGCCAGGCTCGGGGTCGTCGCCTCGATGCAGCCGGTGCACTGCACCACCGACATCTCCCTGGTGGACGCGCTGCTGGGCGAGCACGACCTGGCCTCGTACGCCTGGCGCGGCATGCTGAACGCCGGCGTCGCGCTGGCCTTCGGCTCGGACGCCCCCGTGGAGAGCCCCGACCCGTTCGCCGCCCTGTACGCCGCGGTCACCCGCACCAGGCAGGACGGCACCCCCGCCGGCGGCTGGCAGCCCGAGCAGCGGCTCAGCATGGCCGAGGCGATCACCGCGCACACGCTGGGCGCCGCGTACGCGGCCGGCGAGCAGGACCGCAAGGGCGTGCTGGCGCCCGGCATGCTCGCCGACTTCATCGCGGTGGACACGGACCCCTACCTGGAGGCGCCGGAGGCGGTGCTGCGTACCCAGGTCCTCACCACCGTCGTCGGCGGCGACGTCCGCTGGCGGCGATCCTGACGAAGGAGCACCCCCCTGTGAAGATCCGTATCATCACCGCCGGCCTGCTGCTGGCCGCGACCGCGGCCTGCGGCGCCCAATCCCTGGACGCCGACACCTCGGAGCCCGCCGGCAGCGCGCCGCCGGTCACCCTGGACCAGGCGCCCGCCGAGGAGAAGGCGGCCGGCGTCATCAACGCCATCACGCCCGACCCGGCCCTGGCCGGCAAGACGCCGGCGAAGCTGAAGAAGGACGGGCTGAAGGTGGTCTCGTCCATCGGCTACCCGCCGATGGAGCTGTACGCGAGCGACGGCAAGACGCCGATCGGCTTCGACCCGGCCCTGGCCAGGGCGATCGCGCGGAAGCTCGGCGTCAAGGTGAGCATCACCGACGAGGAGTTCAACTCGCAGATCCCGGGCGTGCTGACCGGCCGCTACGACTTCGTCATCTCGTCGATGAGCGACACGCCTGAGCGGCGGGAGCAGCTCACGTTCGTCGACTACGTCAAGGCGGGCGCCGGGATGATCGTCAAGAAGGGCAACCCGGAGAAGATCTCCGGCCCGAAGGACCTGTGCGGCAAGACGGTCTCCGTCGTGGACAACGGCTCGTCGCTGCAGCTGGCCGAGGGCTACTCCGCCGACTGCGAGAAGGCCGGTGAGAAGGCCGTCGAGCTGCTGAAGTTCCCCGGCGACCAGGAGGCGCTGCTGCAGGTGACCGGCGGGCGGGCGCAGGCCAGCATCACCGACTACGTGGTGGCGGCGTACAAGGTGCCCGACGAGAAGCTCGGCATCGAGGCGAAGGCCCTTGAGGGCACGGAGAGCCTGTGGGGCATCGGGCTGCGTACCGACAACAAGGAGCTGATCGAGGCGGTCAAGGGCGCGCTCGACTCGCTGATCGCGAGCGGCGAGTACGCCAAGATGCTCGAAGCCTGGAACCTGGGCGCGCTGGCCGTGGACGCGGCCACCATCAACGGCGGTACGTGAGCATGCGCACCGAACCGTTCACCGGGCCGGACGGCGCGCGGATCCCGGTCGTCAGGACCCGGCACTGGGGCCGCCTGGCCGCCGCGCTCGTCGCGGTCGCGGTCGCCGGCTGGCTGGTCTACCTGTTCGCCGCCAACCCGCGCCTGCACTGGGGCAAGGTCGTCGAGTACCTGTTCAACGACCGCATTCTCGCGGGCGTCTGGGTCACCATCGAGATCTCGGTGCTGGCGACCGTGCTCGGGCTGGTGCTCGGCGTGGCGATGGCGATCCTGCGGCTGTCGCACAACCCGGTGCTCAGCGGCCTGGCCACGCTCTACATCTGGTTCTTCCGCGGCACGCCGGTGCTGGTGCAGCTCATCTTCTGGTACAACCTGGCGTTCCTGTTCCCCGAGCTGGTGCTGAAGATCCCGTTCACGATGATCGGCCTGAAGTGGGACACCAACGAGGTGATGACCGGGTTCACCGCGGCCATGCTGGGGCTCGGGCTCAACCTCGCGGCCTACTTCGCCGAGACCGTACGCGCCGGCATCCAGGCGGTGGACCACGGCCAGACCGAGGCGGCGTACGCGCTGGGCATGACCCCCGCCAAGCGGATGCGGGTGATCGTGCTGCCGCAGGCGCTGCGCATCATCATCCCGCCCACCGGCAACGAGTTCATCTCCATGCTGAAGACCACGTCCCTGGTGTACGTCGTCGCCGGCCACGACCTGATGACGAACGCCAGCCAGATCTACAAGGCCAACAACCTGATCATGGAGCTGCTCATCGTGGCGAGCCTGTGGTACATGCTCATGACCGCCATCGCGACCTTCCTCCAGGGTCGGCTGGAACGCCGCTTCGGCTCCGAGGCCGTCCGGCTGGTGCGGGGCGGCGGGCGTCTGAAGGCGGCGGCGTGACCCCGGTCGTGCACGCCCGGGGCGTGCGGATGAGCTACGGCGACACGCAGGTGCTCAACGGCGTGGACTTCGAGGTCGCGCCCGGCGAGGTGAGCTGCGTCATCGGGCCGTCGGGGTCGGGCAAGTCGACGTTCCTGCGCTGCGTGAACGGCCTTGAGCCGGTGCTCGGCGGCAGCCTGCGGGTGCTGGGCGAGGAGGTCGGCCACACGCTGCGCGACGGCCGTTACCGGCCCTGGACGCCGAAGGAGTTCGCCGCCTTCCGCCGCAGGATCGGCATGGTGTTCCAGCGCTTCAACCTGTTCGCCCACCAGAGCGCGCTGGAGAACGTGGCCTGCGCGCCCGTGCACGTCCTGGGCGTGCCGGCCGAGCGGGCGCGCGAGAGCGCGATGGAGCACCTCGACAGGGTCGGGCTGGCCGACCACGCGCACAAGCGGCCCCATCAGCTCTCCGGCGGGCAGCAGCAGCGCGTCGCCATCGCCAGGGCGCTGGCCATGAGGCCCGAGCTGATGCTGTTCGACGAGCCCACGTCGGCGCTGGACCCCGAGCTGGTGGACGAGGTGCTGGAGGTGATGCGCGGCCTGGCCGCCGACGGCATGACCATGGTCGTGGTCACCCACGAGATCGCCTTCGCCAGGGAGGTCGGCGACCGGCTGACGTTCTTCGCCGACGGGGTCGTGGTCGAGAGCGGCGTGCCCGCCGAGCTGGTCGCCGCCCCGGAACACGAGCGGACCAAGGCGTTCCTGTCCAGCGTGCTGAGCCAGCGGGAAGATCAGGGCTAGGGCTGTTTACCGGACCCGGATCTGGAGACGAGAGGGGCACGAGGGGTCCGGATCACAGGAGTGCCCATGCCGAGCTCGGATGGCCGCGACGCTGCCCGCCCGCCCCGTACGGACTGGGTGGTGTTCGGCGTGGCCGCCGTCCTGACCCTGGTCTTCATCGTCTGGGGCGCGGTCGCCACCGGCTCGCTGCAGGGGGTGTCGAGCAGGCTGCTCGACGCCACCATGCACAACCTGGGCTGGGCGTTCGTGCTGGTCGCCTCCGGGCTGGTGGTGTTCGTGCTGTGGGTGGCCTTCAGCAAGTACGGCCGCATCACGCTCGGCGGCGAGGACGAGGAGCCCGAGTTCAGGACGGTGTCCTGGGTCGCGATGATGTTCAGCGCCGGCATGGGCATCGGCCTGATGTTCTACGGGGTGAACGAGCCGCTCACGCACTTCACCGAGCCGCCGCCGGGCACCCATGAGGCCACGGCGCCGCCGGCCGCGCGGATGAGCACCGCGATGGCCACCACGCTCTTCCACTGGACGCTGCACCCCTGGTCGATCTACGCCGTGGTCGGTCTGGCCATCGCGTACGGCACCTTCCGCCGGGGCCGGCGGCAGACGATCAGCGCGGTGTTCACCCCGCTGATCGGCGCCCGGCACGCGAACGGCGGGGCCGGCAAGGTGATCGACGTGCTGGCCATCCTGGCCACGCTGTTCGGCTCGGCCGCCTCGCTCGGCCTCGGCGCGCTGCAGATCGGCAGCGGCGTCAGGGAGGCCGGTCTCGGGGAGGCCGGCATCGGGCTGCTCATCATGATCATCGCGTTGCTGACGCTGGCGTTCGTGGTGTCGGCGGTGTCGGGTGTGGCGAAGGGCATCCAGTGGCTGTCCAACACGAACATGGTGCTGGCGGTGGCGCTCGCCCTGTTCCTCTTCGTGGCCGGGCCGACCGTGCTGATCCTCAACCTGCTGCCCACCTCCGTCGCCGCGTACCTGGGCGAGCTGGCCGGGCTCGCCGGGCGTACCGAGGCGACCGGGGGTGACGAGGTCGCCGAATGGCTCTCGACGTGGTCGGTCTTCTACTGGGCGTGGTGGATCTCCTGGACGCCGTTCGTCGGCATGTTCATCGCCAGGATCAGCAGGGGGCGGACGATCCGGCAGTTCGTCGGCGGCGTGATCCTGGTGCCCAGCCTGGTCAGCCTGGTCTGGTTCGCGATCCTCGGCGGCACCGCGATGTCGCTGGAGGCCGGCGGCGCGGGCCTGACCCGCGAGGCCACCGCCGAGGGCCAGCTCTTCGCCGTGCTCAACCAGTTCCCGCTGGTCGGCGTCACGACGCTGCTCGTGATGGTGCTGGTGGGCATCTTCTTCGTCTCGGGCGCGGACGCCGCCTCGGTCGTCATGGGCACCCTCTCCCAGAACGGCAGCCTGCGCCCCACCCGGCCCGTGGTGGTCTTCTGGGGCGTGCTGACCGGCGCGGTCGCGGCCATCATGCTGCTGCTCGGCGGCGGTGGCGAGGCGGCGCTGGCCGGGCTGCAGAACGTCACGATCCTGGCCGCGGTGCCGTTCATGCTGGTGATGGTGGCCATGTGCGTGGCGCTCACCCGCGACCTGCGCCACGACCCGCTGATCCTGCGCGGCAAGCGCGGCGTGGAGATCGTGCACTCGGCCGTCGAGAGCGGCCACGAGCTGTACGACGACGAGTTCGAGCTGGTGATCAGCCCCGCCGACGGCGACAAGGACGGGGACGCGGAGCGCCGGGAGTAGATCTCGCTACGATGCCTGCATGGGGGGAGGTAGCCCGACTGTGCTGGACGACGAGTCGGCCGCATGGGTGCGGGCGCTGAGCTGCACGGGGCCCGAGCGGCAGGCGGCCGTCGGGCGGCTGCACGAGCTGCTGCTGCGCATCGCCAGGAAAGAGGTGGGCAGGCGCGCGGCGCGGCTCGGCGTGACCGGGCCCGAGCTCGACGACCTCGCCCAGCAGGCCACCACCGACGCGCTGCTCGCCATCACCCGCAAGGTCGGCGACTTCCGTGGCGAGAGCCGGTTCACGACCTGGGCCTACAAGTTCGTCGTGCTGGAGGCGGCCGGTAAGGTCGCGCGGCACTTCTGGCGCGAGCCGGGCGTGCCGCTCGAAGGCGAGCAGTGGGAACGCCTGCCCGACCGGTTCGGGCTCGATCCGGCCAAGGAGTCGGAGTGGCGCGACCTGCTCGCCGCGCTGCGCCAGGCCGTGCTCGACAAGCTGACCGAGCACCAGCGCCGCGTCTTCGTCGCCCTGGTGCTCACCGGGGTGCCGCTCGACGTCCTCGCCGCCGAGCTGGGCACCAATCGCAACGCCATCTACAAAACAATGTTCGACGCCAGACGTAAGCTCAGGGCGGCGCTCGCCGCTAAGGGATACGTGAGCGACGTTGACGACATGGTGAGGCGCCCGTGAACGACTGGGCAGGGCTCGACCGCTTCCTGCAGACCGACCCCCGCGACGTGGGCTGCGAGGAGGCGATCGCCATGCTGCACGTCTACGTCGAGCTGGTGGCCGAGGACGCCGGGGCCGCGCGGCGCTTTCCGGGCATCGCCGCGCACCTGCGCGCCTGCGGTCCGTGCGCCGACGACTTCGAGGGCCTGCTGGCCGCCATCAGCGACGATTGATGTGACCTGCGTCACATCGAGGTAAGGGCTCGCCCCTGATCGTCGCGAACGGGGCATGACTCATTCGTTCAAAGGCAGGGCCGCCCTGGTCACCGGGGCCGGCCGGGGCATCGGCCGGGCGACCGCCGTCGGCCTGGCCGCGGGCGGCGCGAAGGTCGCGCTGCTCGCGCGGTCGGAGGACGAGCTGACCGGTACGGCCGATCTGATCAAGGAGCAGGGCGGCACCGCGTACGTGGTGCCCGCGGACCTGGGCGACGACGGGCGGCTGGCAGAGGCGATCGCCCGCGTACGCGACGAGCTGGGCGCCGTCGACATCCTCGTCAACAACGCCGGCGTGGTGTGGCCGCTGGGGGAGACGCCCGCCGTGGACGTCGGCGAGTGGGCGGCGGCGATGCGCATCAACGTGCTCGCCCCCGTGACGCTGGCCGTCGCGTTCGTGCCCGGGATGCTCGACCGGGGCTGGGGCCGCGTCGTCAACGTCTCCACCGGGGCCGTCGCCCGCCCGGGCAGCATGATCGGCGGCAACGCGTACGTCACCACCAAGACCGCGCTCGAAGCCCACACCCTCAACCTCGCGCTGGAGCTCGACGGCACCGGCGTCACCGTCAACGTCTACCGCCCCGGCCTGGTCGACACGGCCATGCCGGGCTACATCCGCGCCCAGGACCCCGGCCGGATCGGCGCCGCGCTGCACGAGCGGTTCATCCGCTCGCACACCGAGGGGCGGCTGATCACGCCCGAGCAGTCGGCCAGGACGCTGCTCGACCGGCTGGCCCGCGACAACGGCACCGGCCAGATCTGGGACTTCGACGCCTGACCACCATTACCGGAAGGAAAAGGCCATGAGCCTGCTGAATCCCGGGGACACGTTCCCGGACCTGACCGTGACGCTGCCCGGGTCGGAGACCCTCGACCTGCCGGGCGCGTTCGCCGGCCACTTCGGCGTGGTGCTGTTCTACCGCGGCGCGTGGTGCCCGTACTGCAACGCGCAGCTTCGCGCGTTCCAGCGGTCGCTGGACAAGCTCGCCGACCTCGACACCAAGGTGGTCGCCGTCTCCGTGGACGACGAGGCCACCACCAAGGAGACGATCGGCAAGCACGGCCTGCGGTTCCCGGTGGGCCACAGCGCGGACGCCCGCGCGTACGCCGAGGCGACCGGCGCCTTCGTCAACGAGGACCCCCTCTACCTGCAGTCGACCGGCTTCCTGCTCGACCCGCAGGGCCGGGTCCTCGTCAGCGTCTACTCCAGCGGCGCCATCGGCCGCCTCGTCCCCGAGGACGTCGCCGGAATGATCCGCTACATGCGCGAGCACGCGTAGCCGGCCAGGGGGAGCCCGACCATGAGCACGCGCCTGAGGCAGGTCACGGACCTCGGCCGGTCGCTGCCGGGCCGGTTCACCAGCCGGCTGCACTCGGAGAAGGTGGCGGCCAAGCTGGGCATGTGGCTGGGCGTCAGCTTCACCGTCGCCTTCGCGACCGGGCTGTTCAGCCACTACGTGCAGCACCCGCCCGCGTGGCTGCTGTGGCCGTCGCGGCCGGTCAACCTCTATCGGGTGACGCAGGGGCTGCACGTCATCGGCGGCATCGCCACGGTGCCGCTGCTGCTGGCCAAGCTGTGGACGGTCTACCCGAAGCTGTGGCAGTGGCCGCCGCTGCGCTCCGCCGGGCACGCGGCCGAGCGGCTGTCGGTGCTGCTGCTGGTCGCGGGCGCGCTGTTCCAGCTCGTCACGGGGCTGATGAACATCGCGTACACGTACCTGTGGCCGTTCGGGTTCATCCAGGCGCACTACTGGACCGCGTTCATCGTCTACGGCGCGCTCATCATCCACGTCGTCAACGAGTGGGCCAAGGTGCGGCGGCACGCCTTCACCCGGGTCGAGGACCCGGACCGGCGCCGCTTCCTCGCCACCGTGGCCGCCGCGTGCGGCGTGGCGGCGCTGGTCACCGCGGGCGAGACCGTCACGCCGCTCAAGCGGCTGGCGGTGCTCGCGCCGCGCAACCCGGACATCGGGCCGCAGGGCGTACCGGTCAACCGCTCCGCCGCGGCGGCCGGGGTGACGCAGGTGGATCCGGCGGCGTACCGGCTGGTCGTGACGGGCGCGGTGCGTACGGAGCTGATGATCGGCTACGACGAGCTGGCCCGCATGCCGCAGCACACGGTACGCCTGCCGATCGCCTGCGTGGAGGGCTGGAGCGTGGAGTGCGAGTGGACGGGCGTCCGCCTGCGCGACCTCATCGAGGCGGCGGGCGGCGCGCCCGAGGCGGTCCTGACCGTCGAGTCGCTGGAACGCGCCGGCTACTACCGCACCAGCGAGGTCCGCGCGCCGCACTGGCAGGACCCGCTGACCCTGCTCGCACTCAAGCTCAACGGCCGGCCGCTGGACCCCGACCACGGCTACCCGGTACGCCTCATCGCCCCGAACCGGCCGGGCGTCATGCAGACCAAATGGGTGGGGACGGTGCGCGTCACATGAGATGGCTTCTGTACGCGGCCGGCGCCGCGCTGATCCTGCTCGGCTTCGCCGGGCTGGTCAAGCAGAGCAACCCGGTGGGCTGGGCCTGGTGGTTCGGCGGCGCCGCGGTGGCGCACGACGCGATCCTGGTGCCGCTGGTGCTGCTGGCCGGCTGGGCGCTGCGCCGGGTGCGCTGGGCGGTGCGGGCCGCCGCGATCGTGGCGGGCACGGTGACGCTGGCGACGCTGCCGACCGTGCTGGCCCTGGGCAGGCGCGGCGACAACCCGTCCATCCTGCCGCTCGACTACGGCCGCAACCTGCTGCTCGTCCTCGCCGCGCTGGCGCTGGCCGCGCTGCTGCCGAGGCTGTGGACCAGGACAGGCCGGCTCGGGCTGCTCGCGGGCCTGGTGTCCGGCGTGCCGGTGGTGTCTCTGATGGCGGTCAACGACATGATCGACGCCGGCACGTGGGCGCTGTTCCTCGCGCACGCCGCGCTGCTCGGCGCCGTGCTGGCCGCGCTGTTCGGCACCCGGCTGTTCAGCCTGGCCAACGCCCTGGCCGGCGGCCTGCTGACCGGGCTGCTCGCCTGGGCCGTCTGGTCGCTGACGGTGCTGCCCGTCCTGCTCGGCGGCGCCCCGCACTGGACGATCACGCCGGGCGACTTCCGCTCGCTCGCGGGAGAGGTGCTGCTCGGCGGCATCACCGGCGTGCTGCTGTACGTCGCTCCGCGCCGCCGCGAGCAACCGGCCGCCGCCCCGCCGCAGAAGACCGCGCGCGTGGTCGTCGTCGGCGGCGGCTTCGGCGGGCTGGCCGCCGCCCGCAGGCTCGACCGGCTCGTCACCCGGGGGCTGCCCGCCGAGGTCACGCTGATCAGCGACGCCGGCTCGCTGCTGTTCACGCCGATGCTGGCGGGCGCGGCCACCGGCGCCCTGGAGCCCCGGCACATCAGCGTCCCCGTACGCGCCTTCCTGAGCCGTACGACGTTCCTGCACGCGCGGGTCGAGTCCGTGGACACCGCCGGACGGACGGTCCGCGTGAGCGACGGGACGACCGTGCCCTACGACCAGCTCGTGTACGCCGTCGGCTCCATCCCGTCCTTCCACGACTTGCCGGGGCTGGCCGAGCACGCGTTCACGCTCAAGACGACCGCCGACGCCACCCGGCTCCGCCACCACGTGCTCGACCTGCTGGACGCCGCCGACCTCGCGGGCGGCGACCGGCGTGAGCTGCTGACGTTCGTGGTGGCGGGCGGCGGCTTCGCCGGCAGCGAGCTGATCGCCGAGCTGTTCGACCTGGTCCACGGAGTGCTGCACCGCTATCCCGGCATCCGTCCCGACGAGCCGCGCTTCGTGCTCGTGCACTCGGGGGAGCGGATCCTGCCCGAGCTGAGCGCCACGCTCGGCGCGTACGCGCACCGCAAGCTGACCGCCAGGGGCATCGAGATCCGGCTGGGCGCCCGGCTGTCCGGCGCCACGTCCGATGCCGCGCTCCTCAAGGAGGGGGAGAAGATCGGCACCCGCACGATCGTGTGGACGGCGGGCAACAAGCCCCACCCCTTGACCGAGGGGCTGCCGGCCGCCGACGGCCGGTTGCGCGTGCCGGGCAGGGAAGGCGTGTGGGCGATCGGTGACTGCGCGCGAGTCCTCGGGCCGGACGGCGTGCCGTACCCGCCGACCGCCCAGCACGCGCTGCGGCAGGGCCGTACCGCGGCCGACAACGTGGCCGCGACGCTGCGGGGCGGCGAGCCGGCCGAGTTCCGCCACCGCTCGCTCGGCACCCTGGTCGCGCTCGGCCGCCACACCGCCGTCGCCGAGATCCGGGGGCTGCGGCTGTCCGGCTTCCTCGCCTGGGCGGTGTGGCGGGCCGTCTACCTCGCCAAGCTGCCGGGGCTGGAGAAGAAACTGCGGGTGTTGTTCGACTGGTCGCTCGACCTCGCCTTCCCGAGGGACATCGCTCATGATTAGGGGAGCCGTCTCAGGCATCGCCGGCGGGCTGGTGTTCGGCCTGATCATGGCGCAGATCGGCTTTCTGCCCACGGTCGCCGCCATCGTCCGCACCGACTCCGTGGTGCTCGGGTTCGCCGTGCACATGCTGTTCGCGATGATCATCGGCGCCGGGTTCGGCCTGCTCGTCGAGCGGCAGCGCGCCCAGGCGGGCGAGCTGCTGTTCTGGGGGCTCGTGTACGGCGCCTTCTGGTGGTTCCTCGGCCCGCTCACGCTGCTGCCGATCCTGCTCGGCCGGCCCGTCACCTGGGATCTGACGAGCGGCCAGAGCCTCACCCCGAGCCTGTTCGGCCATCTCGCCTACGGCGCCTTCACCGCCGCCGCCTACGCCTGGCGGCAGGCGCCGTCCGCCCCGATCCGCCTCGCCACGGTGGTCAGGGGCGCCGTCGCCGCGCTGGTGAGCGCCGCCGTGCTGGTCCTGGGGCTGAACGTCATGACCGGCCGGACTCCGTACGAGCTGCTGGTCGCGGCCCCCTTCGCGGGCGCCGCGTACGCGCTGCTGTTCGGCGGCCGCTCCGAGGGCACCGGGCCCGCGCTGATCCGCGGCATGGTGTACGGCTTCGCCTGGTGGATCCTGCTCGCCCTGACCCTGCCTGGCCTCCTCGACGGCGGGCGGCTCGACTGGTCGATCGCCATGGTCCGCGAGACGCTGCCCGCCCTGCCCGGTTACCTGCTGCTCGGCGCGGGCACCGGCGCCGTCTTCACCTGGCTCGGCGGGCTGGCGCTGGTGCTGTTCGCCGACGACGTCCGCCGCCTGCAGCCCGACCCGCTCGGCGTCCCCAGGCTCACGGCCGCCGCTTACGGCGTCGCTCTGGGCCTGGTGGCAGGTCTGCTCGGGGCGCTCGCCGCCGGGCCGCTCGGGCTCGTCGAAGGCGTGGTCGCCGGCGTCACGTACGCGCTGTTCTTCCGCGGACGCAGCTTCGACCCGGTGTCCGGGCTCGGCTGGGGCCTGTCGTACGGGTTCCTGTGGTGGTTGCTCGGCCCGCTCATCCTGCTGCCCGTCCTGCGCGGCGCCCACCCGTCACCCGACCTGGCCGCCGCCTTCCCCGCCCTGGTCGCCCACCTGGTGGCGGGGGCCGCCGTCGGCGTCCTCTACAACCTGCTGGAGGAGCGGGCCAACCCGTGGTGGCTCACCCGTGGCCAGTCCGCCGCGGAACGCGCGAACGCGCTGCGCGAGCAGACCCTCGGCTCGGCCCCCGCCATCTGGACCCTGGTCCTCCTCCTGGCCGTCCTCGTCCCGACCCTGGTCGCCACGTGAGCCGGTGACTCAACAGGCACTCAACGAATACTCAACACGCCGGCCCCCATACTTCTGGGACACAAGATCCCCTGAGGAAGGAGAGGCGTATGCGTTTTGTGAGTGCGACGGCGGTGGCGCTGGTGGTCGCCGGGGCGGCCCTGGCAGGCGCGCCGGCCGCCCAGGCCGCGACGTCCGTTCCGGCGCCGTGCCCGAACTATGTGTACAAGGGGCCCAACCTGGACGACGGCTATGGGGTGATGAGGGGCTCCTACAACCTCAAGGACATCCCTTACCAGAGCGGGTGCGACGTCATGCGGATGCGCGCGGGGCAGGTGCTCTACTTCCACTGCTGGCAGAAGAACCGCCACGGGAACCTCTGGGTCTACGGGCGGGTCAAGGGCACCAGGAAGATGGGGTGGATGTCGCTGGCCAACTTCCGGACCGTGCGCGACAGCACCTACCCCATCTGCAACGACAACAAGGACAAGGACCACACCTGACCGCATCAACCGATCGGTTGATTCGTCGGTCAGCCGGATCCGCGCCGGGTCGTGGCCGGCTGGGCGATTCGGGCGAAGGGCGTTCCCCGCCACCATGAACGCATGACGGTGATCGAGGTGAACGGGCTCGTCAAGCGGTACGGCGGGCTGCCAGTGGTGAACGAGGTGTCGTTCTCCGTGGCCGAGGGTGAGATCTTCGGCATCCTCGGCCCCAACGGGGCCGGGAAGACGACGACCGTGGAATGCGTGGAGGGGCTGCGGCGGCCCGACGGGGGCTCGACCAGGGTGCTCGGGCTCGACCCGGTCAAGGACCGGAAAGAGCTGAGCCACCTGGTCGGCGTACAGCTGCAGCAGTCACTCCTGCCCGAGAACATCAAGGTGGGGGAGGCGCTCGACCTGTTCGCCTCCTTCTACCGCACGCCGAAGGACTGGCGGGCGCTGCTGGAGGAGTGGGGGCTGGCCGAAAAGCGGCAGGCGAAGTTCGGCTCGCTGTCGGGCGGGCAGAAGCAGCGGCTGTTCATCGCGCTGGCGCTGGTCGGCGATCCGAAGGTGGCCTTCCTCGACGAGCTGACCACGGGCCTCGACCCGGCCGCCCGGCGGGCCACGTGGGAGCTGATCAAGCGGGTCCGCGCGGCGGGTGTGACGGTCGTGCTGGTCAGCCACTTCATGGACGAGGTGGAGGAGCTGTGCGACCGGGTCGCGGTGTTCGACAGGGGCCGGATCGTCGCCCTCGACAGCCCGGCGAACCTCATCTCCAACGTGGACGCCGACCAGCACCTGCGGTTCAGGCCGCTGGCGCCGTTCGACGACGCGCTGCTGACGCGGCTGCCGGGGGTGGCGTCGGTGACCCGCTCGGGGGAGCAGGTCATCGTGGCGGGACGGGGGGACTTCGCGGTCGCGGTGACGTCCGCGCTGGCACGTGACCAGGTGCCGGTGGCCGAGCTGCGCATCGAGCAGCACACTCTCGACGACGCGTTCGTCGCCCTGACGGGACGGGCCTTCGACGCCAAGGAGGACGCGTGACCGGTTTCGGGAAACTCACGGGTGTCGAGACCAAGCTGCTGATGCGCGACCCCGGCGCGATCTTCAGCATGGTGATCCCGCTGTTCATCCTCATCGTCTTCAGCAGCGGGGCGGCGCCGGGCGACACCATGCTGCCCGCGCTCTCGATGACGGTCGCGGTGGGGCTGGTGGGGCTCTACATGGTGCCCACGACGCTGGCGACCTACCGGGAGCGGGGCATCCTGCGACGGTTCTCCACGACGCCGGTCAGCCCCGGTGCGCTGCTGGGCGTGCAGCTGATCCTCCAGCTCGTCTTCGCGGTGGTGTCGTCGGCGCTGCTCGTCGCCGTCTCGGTGACGGTCTTCCAGGCGGCGGCGCCCGCGCGGGTGGCGTCGCTGGTGGCCGCGTTCCTGCTCGGCACCGCGGCGATCGTCGCGGTCGGCCTGCTCATCGCGGCGACGGCCACCACCGGGCGGGCCGCGAACGGCATCGGCGTGCTGCTCTACTTCCCGCTGGCCTTCCTCGGCGGCGTGATGCAGCCCGTGGACGCCATGCCCGAGCTGCTCGCCACGATCGGGCGGTTCACGCCGCTGGGGCTCTTCCGGCAGGCCGTGCACGATGCCTGGAGCGGGGCGGCGACACAACCACTCCTTCTTGCCATAATGGCGGCATATGCGCTGGTCATCGGTGGGGTCGCGGCCCGGTTCTTCCGCTGGGAATGAGGTAGGCGTGCAGCCGGAAACCGCTCACACGCGGCTGGTCGCCGGCCTCGGCGCCGCCCCGTACGTGCTGCTGGCCGTCGCGGCGGGGCTCGCGCTGCTCACCGGCGACCTCACGGCGGGACAGCGGATCGCCGTCCTGGTGCTGAGCGTGCTCGCGGCCGGCTGGATGGTGGTGCTGCGCCGCCCGTCCTGCACGGGGACCGCCAGGGGAGCGGTGCTCTACCTCGCCGGCCTGATCGCGCTGGTCACCGCGCTCGGCCTGCTCAGCCCGTGGTTCGCCGGCTTCTACGCCTTCACCGGCTATCTGGACTCCTGGCGCCTGTTGCGCGGCCGCTGGCGGATCGCGGGCGTGACGGTCACGGCGGCGGCCGCCGTCACCGGCTACTTCGGCGGGCTGCCCGGCCCTGACCCGGCCGTCATCTCCTCCTACGTGCTGGTCATCGTCGCCATCGTGGTGCTGGTCGTGCTGTTCAGCCTCTCCGGTGACATGATCAACGAGCAGAGCGTACGCAGGCAGCAGATGGTCGACCAGCTCGCCGCCACCAACGCCAAGCTGGAGGAGACCATGCGGGAGAACGCCGGGCTGCAGGCCCAGCTCCTCCTCCAGGCCCGCGAGGCCGGCGTCACCGACGAGCGGCGGCGGCTGGCCAGGGAGATCCACGACACGCTCGCCCAGGGGCTGGCCGGGATCATCACCCAGGTCCAGGCCGCCGCCAAGGCCAAGGACGACCCGGAGACCTGGCAGCGCCACCTCGACAACGCCGCCCAGCTCGCCAGGGACGGCCTGGCCGAGGCCCGCAGGTCCGTGCACGCGGTGGGGCCGGCCGAGCTGGAGACCGCCCGGCTGCCCGAGGCGCTGTCCGAGGTGGTGCGGCGGTGGGAGGGCCTGCACGGGGTGCCGGCCGCGTTCGCGACGACGGGGACGGCCAGGCCGCTGCATCCCGAGGTGGAGGTGACCCTGCTGCGGGTCTGCCAGGAGGCCCTGGCGAACGTGGCCAAGCACGCCCGCGCCTCCCGGGTCGGCGTCACCGTGTCGTACATGGACGACGTGGTCACTCTTGACGTACGCGACGACGGCGCGGGGTTCGTCCCCGGCACCCAAGGAGGCGGTTTCGGCATGACGTCGATGCGGCAGCGGGTCACCCGGCTGGCCGGCGGCTTAGAGGTCGAGTCGGAGCCGGGCGGGGGCACCGCCGTCTCCGCCAGCGTCCCGGCGATGGAGCCGCGATGAGCGTGATCCGGCTGATCGTCGTCGACGACCATCCCATCGTGCGGGACGGGCTGCGCGGCATGTTCACCGGCGAGCCCGGCTTCGAGGTGGTCGGGGTCGCGGGCGACGGGGCCGAGGCGGTCGGCCTGGCCGAGGAGCTGCGGCCCGACGTGATTCTCATGGACCTGCGGATGCCGGGCACCGACGGGGTCACCGCGATCCGGATGCTGGCCGAGCGGGGGAGCACGGCCAGGGTGCTGGTGCTGACCACGTACGACACCGATCGCGACGTGCTGCCGGCCATCGAGGCGGGCGCCACCGGCTACCTGCTGAAGGACGCGATGCCTGACGAGCTCGTCCGCGCCGTCCGTGCCGCCGCGCGCGGCGAGGCGGTGTTGTCCCCGTCGGTGGCCACCCGGTTGCTGGGCCAGGTACGCGCCCCCGCCGATCCCCTGAGCTCCCGAGAGCTGGAGGTGCTCGGCCTGATCGCCCGCGGCAGCACGAACAGGGAGGCCGCCGCCCGCCTGTTCATCAGCGAGGCCACCGTCAAGAGCCACCTGCTGCACATCTACACCAAGCTGGGCGTCAAAGACCGCGCCGCCGCCGTGGCCGCCGCCTTCGAACGCGGCCTGTTCGACCGCCCCTGACCGCCCGGGACGGGGCATGGGAGAGTGGCGCGGTGACTTTGTCGGTTATGTCGGGTTTTGGGGAGCCGGCCGACGGTGAGTTGGTGGTGCTGGCCCAGCAGGGTGACGCGGGTGCGCTGGGGACGCTGCTGGCCAGGCATCGAGGCGGCATGCTGGCGGTGGCGTTGAGCGTGATGCATGACCCGGGTGAGAGCGAGGACGCCGTGCAGGACGCGTCGCTGACGGCGCTGGCGCGGATCGGGGACCTGCGTGATCCGGATGCCGTGGGGCCGTGGCTGCGGATGATCGTCCGCAACCTGTGCAGGAAGCGGTTGCGGGCGCGGCAGGCGATCCCCGTCGGACACCTGACGCCGGCCGAGCGGGCCGCCGATCCGCAGGAGGCGCTGGAGCGGCACGCCCAGCGCGACTGGATCTGGCACGCCGTCGGCCGGTTGTCGCCGCCGCTGCGAACAGTGACGCTGCTGCGTTACTTCTCCTCGGTGACCAGGTATGAGGAGATCGCGGCCGTCTGCGGCGTTCCTGTCGGGACCGTGCGGCGCAGGCTGCACGAGGCGCGGGGCATGCTGGCACGGACGTTGCCGGGCACCTGGGACGGTGCGCACGGCGATGCGGCGGTGGCCGTGGCCGCGCGGCGGCGGGAGGCGGAGGAGGTGATCGCCGCCGGGCATCAGGGGACGTTCCGGGCCGCGCTCAGGGAGAGCTGGTGGCCGGACGTGGAGATCGCCTGGGGGAACGGACGGCGTACGCGCGGCATCGAGCCCTTGGCCCGGGTCGTGGACGTGCGGATGGCGGCGGGCACCCGGCAGCGGGTGGCCCAGGTGGCGGCGAGCGCCGACGTCGTGGTGTGGGAGACCGAGGTGTTCAGCCCGGCGGAGGCGGGGCCGGGATGCGCGCCGTGGATGGGCTGGTTGCTGGACTATGAGGGCGGCCGGGTCCGTCGCGTGAGGATGATCCACCGAGCGGCCTGACAGAAATCTTGAGCTCGGACCGAACTTTCCGCGTTCGACACGGATCGTGTGGGTGTTCACCCCACGGAAGGCAACAGCTATGTCCGACATATCGACGTTTGTTCTCGTGCCCGGCGCCTGGCAGGCCGGCTGGGTCTGGCAGCCCGTCGCCCGCCGGCTCCGCGCCGCCGGCCACGAGGCCGTGACGCTCACCCTGCCCGGCCTCGCCGACGGCGACCGCCGCGACGGCCGCCACCTCTCCGAGACGGTCGACCACGTGGTTGCCGAGATCGAGCGGCGCGACCTGCACGACGTGGTGCTGGTCGGCCACAGCTGGGGCGGCTACCCGATCACCGGCGCCGCCCACCGGGTCGCGCACCGGCTGGCCCGCATCGTCTACTACAACGCGTTCGTCCCGGCCCGAGGGGTGCCGTTCGTCGATGAGAACGCCGAATACGCCGCCATCATGCGCGCTGCCATCGACGCCTCGCCCGACGGGAGCGTGGAGGTCGCGTTCGAGCAGGTGCCGGTGCTGGTGCCGGAGCTGCCCGAGGCGGCGCGGCGGATCTTCCACGAGCTGCTGGTGCCGCAGCCGGGCGCGTACTTCCTGGAGCCGCTCGACGTGCCCGACGTGACGGGCCTGGGCAAGCCCCTCTCGTACGTGCTCGGCGCCGACGACCACGCCCTGGCCAGGCCGGGCGACGAGCTGGCCGCCAGGATCGGCCTGACGCCGACGATGGTCCCCGGCGGCCACCAGGGCATGCTGACCTACCCGGACGAGGTCACGCGGGCCCTGCTCGCCTGAGAAGGGTCAGCCCTTGGTGGCGCCCGCGGTGAGGCCGGACACCACGTACTTCTGCACGAACAGCGCGATCACCATGATCGGCAGGGTGACCACGGTGGTCGCGGCCATCAGGCCGCCCCAGTCGATACTGGCGTACCCGACGAAGTCGAAGATCGCGACGGGCAGGGTCTTGGTGTCCGCGTCGGACAGCACGAGCGCGAACATGAAGTTGTTCCACGAGAAGATGAACGACAGGATCCCCGAGGTCGCGATGCCCGGCACCGACAGCGGCAGCGTGATCCGCCGGAACGCGCCGACGTGCGTCAGCCCGTCGACCAGCGCCGCCTCCTCCAGCTCGGTCGGCAGGCTGTCGAAGTAGCCCATCATGATGTAGACCACGAGCGGCAGCGACACGAACATGTGGCTGATGATCAGCACCCCGAAGCCGCCGACCATGCGCAGGTTGGAGAAGACGTAGAACCACGGCACGAGCAGCGAGACACCGGGGATGATCCGCGCCATCAGCACGACCAGCGCCGACTTCTTCATGTTGAACCGGCTCATCGAGTACGCCGCAGGAACGCCCAGGATGAGCGAGGCCACCGTGGCGGCGAAGGCCACCCACAGGCTGTTGAGGATGAACTCCACGTAGTTGGCCTGCTGGAGCACCTTGCCGTAGTTGTCCAGCGTGGGGGAGAAGGACAGCGCCTTGGCCGGGTCGTAGATGTCGACGTTCGTCTTGAGCGACGCGGCGACCATCCAGACCAGCGGCGCGACCAGCACGAGCACCACGACGGTGAGCGCGGTCGCGCGGAAGATCCGGTACGCGGGCCGGGCCCTCATCGCTTCGCCTCCTTGCGCCGCGCGGTCAGGGCCCACATCGCCCCGATGATGATCAGGAAGAAGAGGATGAGGACGGTGGACGAGACGCCGTACTCGTTGTAGTCGAAGCTGAGCCCGTAGGCGTACACGTTGAGCGTCTCCACCTCGTGGAACGAGCCGCCGCCGCGGCCCTTGGTGGCGTACAGGATGTCGAAGGTCTTGAGCGCGTCGATGCCGCGCAGCAGGACCGCGACCGTCAGGGTGGGCGTCAGCAGCGGGAGCGTGACGTGCCTGAAGCGCTGCCAGGTGCTCGCGCCGTCGATGCGGGCGGCCTCCTGCGGCTCCTCCGACAGCGAGGTGAGCCCGGCGAGCAGGATCAGCACCACCATCGGCGTCCACTGCCACACGTCGATGAGGATCGTGGTGGGCAGCGCGGTGTGCTGGCCGGCCAGCCAGGGCTGCGGCCCGATGCCGAACCAGCCGAGCAGCTGGTTGGCCAGGCCGATGTTGGGGTCGAAGATGAGCCGCCACATCATGCCGACCGCGACGGGGGTGGCGACGAGCGGCAGCAGGATGGCGACGCGGACCCACCGCTCGCCCTTGAACGGCCGCCACAGCAGCAGCGCGATCGCCATCCCCAGGACCACCTCGAACAGCAGCGCCACGATCGTGAACATGGCCGTGCGCCCGACGGCGGGCCAGAACCGCTCGGTGTCGGTGAGCACGTCGAGGTAGTTCCGCAGGCCGACGAAGTCGCTCTCGGCGCGGACGGAGCCCTCGGCGTCGGTGAGGCTGAGGAAGATCGTCCAGCCCAGCGGGAAGACGAGCAGCGCGGCGACGAACGCCATCGCCGGCGCGGCGAAGAGCCATTTGCGGTGGTCGTCCACCCAGCGCGCCCACCCCGGCGTGGCGGGGGTGGGGGTGGACGCGCTGCGCGGCGGCTCGGTGGTGGTCGTTGCCACGGAATCTCCAGAAAGAAGCGAGGTAGCTGCTACCTGGCCTCGTCGTCCAGGAACTTCTGGAACGCGGTGTTGGCGGCGTCGGCGGCCGCCGCCGCGTCCTTGCCGGTGATCGCGTCCACGATGGGCTGGCCGACGATCTCGCGGGACTCGGCGACCTTCACGACCAGCGGCCGGTCATGACCGACCCCGGCCTGGGTGCTGGCCGCGATGGCCTCGGCGAGGTCCTTGGGGAACGTCGAGGTGCCCTCGGGGTTCTCCCACACGGACGCGCGGGCGCCGGGGACACCGGCCTTCTGCTGGGCGAGCGTCTGCTCCTTGCTGGTCGCCCACTCGATGAACTTCCAGGCGTTGGCCGCGTTCTCCGAGCTCTCGTTGATGCCGAGCGCCCACGACGGGATGTTGTACGGCTTGGACCCGGCGGGGCCGGCGGGGAACGGCGCGAAGCCCACCTGGTCCGACACCTTCGACTTCGCGGGGTCGGTGGCGTTCTGGTAGAGCGAGTTGGCCTCGGTGTAGAAGGCGGCCTTGCCCTGGGTGAAGATCGCCATCGCCTCGGGCCAGCTCATGTCGGTGCTGACGTTCGCCGGGCCGCTGTCCTTGATCAGGCCGCCGTAGAAGGCGTACGCCTGCTTGGCGGCGTCGCTGGCGACCGCGGACTTGCCGTTGGCGTCCACGAAGTCGCCGCCGAAGCTGTAGAGGAAGCTGGAGAACTGGGTGACGGCCGCGGACTTGCCGGTGCGCGCGACGAACCCGGCGACGTCGGGCTCGCTCTCCTTGATCTTGGCGGCGGCGGCCTTCAGCTCGTCGAGGGTCTTCGGCGGGGCGTCGAGCCCGGCCTTCTCCAGCAGGTCCTTGCGGTAGTAGAGGACCTCCTGCTCGGTGATGATGGGGACGCCGACGGGCTTGCCCTCGTACGTGGTGGCCTCGACCGGGCCGGCCTGGAAGTCGCTGAAGTCCCAGTTCGCGTTGGCCTTGACCTGGGTGGAGAGGTCGGCCAGGTATTTGTTCTTGGCGAAGAGCCTGCCCTCCTGCAGGGGGCGGTACATCATCACGTCGATGTCGGCGGAGCCGGCGTTGAGCTTGACGTTGTACTGGTCGGACAGCTGGTCCTCGCCGAGCTGGGTGACCTCGACCTTGAGCCCGCTCTGCTTCTCGAACTCGGGCAGCGCCTTCTTGATGTTGTCGGTCCACACGTGGTTGGCCAGCGTGACCCGGACCGTGGTGGACGCGCCATCGCCGTCGTCGCCGCCGCAGGCGGACAGGGTCATGGACACCACCACGGCCAGAGATGCACCGATGATCGACCGATGTCGCACGTGATCTCGCCTTTCTTTCATGGTCGCCGCCCCCTATGCGCCACGTATCCGTAACATCCGGTTAATGCCGGGATGCTAGGACAAAAAAGCTGACTTATTCAAGTATCGTCTTTCAATTGATATGCTTTATTCGTGACTCAGTCCTCCCCCAAGGGCGCACCAACCCCACCTGCCCCTGCCGAGGCTGGGCTGCATGCTCGGGTCCTCGACCGGCTCGGCACCGTCATCTGCAACGGCGACCTGCCCGCCGGCTCCGTCCTCAGCATCGACGACCTGATCGACCGCTATCAGGTCTCCCGCTCGGTGATCCGCGAGGTGCTGCGCGTGCTCGCGTCCATGGGGCTGATCGAGACCCGGCGCAGGGTCGGCATCATGATCCAGCCCGCCCGGGCGTGGAACGTCTTCGACCCGCAGGTGATCCGCTGGCGGCTCGCCTCCGGCGGGCGCATGGCGCAGATGCGCTCGATCACGGAGCTGCGTACCGCGATCGAGCCGTACGCGGCCGCGCTGGCCGCCACCCACATCAGCGACGACGAGGCGAGCGAGCTGGTGGGGCTCGCGGCCAAGATGTGGGCGGCGGGGAAGGCAGGCGACGAGACCCGCTTCCTCGACCTCGACATCGAGTTCCACCGGCGGGTGCTCGCCGCGTCGGGCAACGAGATGTTCGAGAAGCTGCACCTGATCGTCGCCGAGGTGCTCGCCGGGCGGCACCACTACCACCTGATGCCGCACTATCCGGACGAGCAGGCGCTCCACCTGCACACCGACGTGGCCCAGGCGATCCAGCGCCGCGACGGGGAGCGCGCGCGGCGGGCCATGGTGGGCATCATGGAGCAGGGGTTCGCGGAGATGAAGTCGATGTGGGAGCGCAGCGCCGAGCCCGGCGACAGGTGATGGAAGGGCGCGTCAGCGGACGCCGCGTACCCGCAGGATCATGAGCGCGCCGACGAGCGCGAGCACGCCGCCGGTGACGAACAGCGCCGGATAGCCGCCGAGGTGGGCGACCACCAGCGAGCCGCCGAACGGCGCCACGACCTGCGGCGCGTTCAGCGCGATGTGGAAGACGCCGAGGTCGCGCCCGCTGTCCTCGGCCGCCGGCAGCACCAGCGTGACCAGCGCCTGGTCCACCGAGAGGTAGGCGCCGAAGCCGAGGCCGCCGATGACGGCGGTGGCGAGCTGGACGGGCCAGACGGGCGCGAGCACCGGCAGCGCCACCGACACCGTGACCATCAACGAGGAGATGAGCACGAACAGCTTGTGCCGGTTCAGCCGGTCGGCCAGCGGGCCCGCGATGATCGTCCCTACGACCAGACAGAGCGTCTGCACGGTGGTCTGCAGCGTCAGCGCGTCCTGGGGGGCGAGCCCGGCGGGCAGCTCGATGTAGTCGCTGAGGATGTAGAGGCCGAAGGAGGAGACGGCGAAGTAGCCGAGGAACATCACCGCGCGCGAGCCGAACGCCCACGCGTAGTCCCGGGCACGCAGGCTGTCCAGCGCGGAGGTCAGCTGAGCGCGCAGCGGCACCCGCCCGGGCGCGACGGCCACGGTGACGTGCTCACGGCTGAGCAGTGCGAGCAGCGCCGACGCCGCGACGAACACCACCCCGAGCAGCGTGTACGCGAGCAGCGCGGAGTCGATGAACGCGGCCCCGGCCGCCGTCCCCGCCAGCGAGCCCACCGGCACGCCCAGCCCGCCGACCGTGGAGGCCAGCCCGCGCCTGCGCTCAGGCACCTGGTCGGCCACCACGGCGATGAGGATGTTCAGCCCGACGTTCACCGTGCCCTGCACGAGGAACCAGCCGATCAGCAGCCCGGCGACCGTGGACATCCAGCCCAGCAGGACCAGGGCGGCGAGGGTGGCCAGGCCGCCGCCGAGTATCCAGGGGGAGCGGCGGCCCCACCGCCCGCGCGTCCGGTCGGACAGAGCGCCCACGATCGGCGGCACGCACACCGACGCGATCGCGCTGACGCCGGTCACCAGCCCGAACGCCGACAGCTTGCCCACCGGGTCGGCCGCCTCGACCTGGGAGGGCAGCAGCACCTGCAGGGCGGCGCCGATGGCCGCGTAACCGGCCACGTTGAACAGGAACATCGCGCCCAGGAGCGCGCCGAGGCGGCGGCCGGTGGCGCCGTGGGCGTCCCGGCTCGAGGTGATGGTCATGCCTACTCCATGAGAGGGGGAAGGTCCAGCCCGAGGTCGAGCCGTCGCAGGGCCTCGTCGACCAGGCGGGCGCAGGAGTCGGGGCCGGCGTCGGGCTGAGCCGCCCACTCCTGGAACGCGATGCGCAGCGCCGCGAAGGCCGTCGAGGCCAGCAGCCGGGCGTGGAAGCCGTGCCCCGCGCCCGACCGCTCGGCCAGGTGGCGGGCGAGCAGCTCCTCGCGTACGGCGAAGCGCCGCATGTTCTCGCCCATCAGCGCGGGGTTGTCGGCCAGCAGGAGCTGGACGCGCTGCATGCGGGGCAGCTCGTGCCGGGCCCAGTGGGGGTCGGCCAGCCAGGTGCGGAAGACCGCGCGCAGCGCGGTGACCGGCGACTCGCCGCGCGGACGGTCGCCGACCGCGGCCAGCAGATCCTCCATGACCTGGTCCTCGTGGGCGAGGACGACGTCCTCCTTCGAGGTGAAGTAGCGGTTGAAGGTCCGCCGCGCCACCTGCACCTCGTCGGCGATCTGCTGGACCGTCGTGCCGTCGAAGCCCTGCCGTTCGAACAGGGTGAGGGCGGCCTCGATCAGGGCGCGGCGGGTGCCGGCTTTCTTGCGCTCGCGGAGTCCTGGGCTGGTCATGGCCCTTACCGTAGGGCAAAAATGTCTCACTGGGACAGTAGGCTTGGCGGGAAATTTCGTATCACACTATGAAAAGTCCCGTTGAGACAGTTTCTGGAGGTCTTATGACCACGCCCGCATGGGTGCCCGTCGCCCAGGAGGCGCTGCGCAGGCTCGCAGGACCGCTCGCCTTCGAGGTGCGGGCGCTGCCCGGTGACGGCGACCGCTTCGAGGTCCGCGCCGGCGAGGAGGGCCGTACGGTGCTGGCCGGCACCGGGCCCGTGGCCGTGCTCAGCGGGTTCGCCCACTACCTGCGGCACGTGGCGCGCGGGACGGTCTCACGCTGGGGCGACCACCTGCCCGAGCACGCGCCGCCGCCCGCCGAACCACTGGCGGCGGCCTCGCCGTACCGCTACCGGGTGGCCTACAACCTCACCGTCGCCGGGTACACGACGCCGTTCTACGACTGGGACGACTGGCAGCGCGAGCTCGACCTGCTCGCCGCGTCCGGCGTCAACGCCGCGCACCTCACGCTCGGGCAGGAGGCGGTGTGGCTGGCGGCGTTCGCTGAGTCCGGCTACACCGAGAGCGAGCTGCTGGCCTGGATCGTCCCGCCGTCGCACCAGCCGTGGCAGTGGCTGAACAACATCCACAGCTTCGGCGGCGGCACCACCCGCGGCCTCGTCGAGCGGCGCGCCGAGCTGGCCGTCCTGGTGCTGGCGCGGATGCGGGAGCTGGGCATCACGCCGATCTTGCCCGGGTTCTCCGGCACCGTCCCCGGCGGTTTCGCCGAGCGCAACCCCGGCGCCGTCGTCGTCCCGCAGGGCCGGTGGTTCATGGACGTCGCCGGCCCGGCACGTCCCGACTGGCTCGACACCTCCACCCCGCACTACGCGCAGGTCGCCGCGGCCTTCTACCGGCACCAGCGCGAACGCTTCGGGGAGTCCGGCACCTGGGCGGTGGACCTGCTGCACGAGGGCGGCAAGACCGGCGGCACCTCGCTCGCCGACGCGGCCTGCGGCGTCGAGCAGGCGATGCGCGCCGCCGACCCCGGCTACCTGTGGGTCGTCCAGGCGTGGGCGGGCAACCCGCGCGAGGAGTTGTTCGAGGTCTGCGACCGGCAGCGGATGCTGGTGCTCGACCTGACCGGCGACACCTGGCGGCGGGCCGGCGGGTTCTGGGGCGCGCCCTGGGCGTACGGCATCCTGCCCAACTACGGCGGCCGGCACGGCCTGTACGGCTCACTGCCCGACATCGCCGCCGCCCCCGCCGCGCTGGCCGCACCGCTCGCCTCCGGCGAGCTGACCGGGCTGACGAACATGGCCGAGGGCGTGCAGACCAACCCCGTGGTCTGGGACCTGTTCGCCGACCTCGCGTGGACCCGCGAGCCCGTCGACCTCGACGCCTGGCTGGCGGACTGGGTGCACGCCCGCTACGGCGCCGCCGACCCCGACGCGCTGGAGGCGTGGCGGCTGCTGCGCGCTTCGGCGTACGCGACGTGGGGCGGGGAGACGTCCATGCCCGAGGGGGACGAGGAGTTCGCCGAGAAGCTGGCCGACTTCCACGTCTACGCGGCCACCGACAGCGTCTTCGCCGCCACCCCGTCGTTCACCGCCGACCAGGCGTCGGCCGTCGGTCCCCGGCGGCTGCACTACGACCCCGCGCAGGTGGAGGCCGCCTGGCGGCTGCTGCTCAAGGCGGCGCCCCGGCTGCGTGAGCGCGACACGTACCGGCATGACGTGGTCGATGTCACCCGCCAGGTCCTCGACGACCGCGGCCGCGCGCTCGTCCCCCGGCTCACCGAGCCGGCCGTCCAGGAGCGGTTCCTGCGGCTGATCGACGTCCAGGACCGGCTGCTCGCCACCCGCCCCGAGTTCCTGCTCGGCCGCTGGCTGCGCGACGCCCGCCGCTGGGGCGCCGACGAGGGGGAGCGGCGCGACCTCGAACGCGCCGCCAAGCGGCTCGTCACCGTGTGGGGCGGGCCTGACGCCGCCATCCTCACCGAGTACGCCAACCGCAACTGGGCCGGGCTGATGAGCGGCTACTACCGGGAGCGCTGGCGGACCTTCTTCGCCCAGGGCGAGATCGACTGGAACGCCTTCGGCCAGGCGTGGGCCGACCGGCATGCCGACCACCCGGCGGAGCCGTCAGGCGACCCGGTCGCGATCGCCCGGGAGATCCTCGGAGACCGAACCGAGATTTGACCGGTTTGCGTATCTTGTGAAAGATCGTCTAGGTGATTCAGGAGGCGGGATGACATCACCGAGAGATCCGTTCACCACCACCGGCGACGAGGAACTGGGCCGGCTCCTCCGCGGCTACCAGCAGGATCTCGCGGAGCTCGAGGGACTGCGCGACCGGATCGCCGCGGTCAAGGGCCGGGGCGAGGCCGCCGACGGCCGGGTCGTGGTGGAGGTGACACAGACCGGGACGCTCGCCGGAGTCACCATCGACCCGCGCGCCATGCGGCTCGGCTCGGAACAGCTCGCGGCGGCCATCATGGAGGCCGCGGGACGGGCCGGCCGCCAGGCGGAGCAGGAGGCGCAGGACCTGGTGACGCCGTTCATCGCCGGCACGCTGCTCGACGGCGACCGCGCCGACGGGACGCGCCGCCGTTGAAGCTTCCGTACGGCCGCGCGGGCGTCTACACGTTCGGCACCCTCGGCATCGCCGGCTTCGTCTTCCAGATGCTCGCCGTCGACTACCCCGAGGGCGACCCCGACCGGGCCCGCCAGGCCGCCGGCGTCTACGCGCGCCTGGCCGAGCGCATCGAGCAGAGCCCGTCGCACACCTACCCCGCCGCCGCCTCCGTGTGGCGCACCAACCACGGGGCCGGGGTGGACCAGTTCAAGCGGGCCATGATCGAAGGGCTCTACCCCGAGCCGGAGGAGAACGGGTACGCCGCCAAGCTCGCCCAGCGGTGCCGCGACACCAGCGCGGCCTGCAACGAGTTCGCCGAAGCGGTCGAGGCGGCCAGGCACGCCTACTGGACCCTGGCCATGGCCAACTTCGCCAGCTTCGTCTTCATCTCCACCTTCCCCTGGCAGGCCGGGGTGGCGTACCAGATCACCCAGATCCTCATCCGCCGGGCGCAGGCCGGGCTGCTCGCGAAGCTGCTGCAACACGGCATGGCCAAGATCGTGCTGGCCAAGCTGACCGAGTACACGATCGGCAGCGTCTTCTTCGCGGTCGGCGACGTGGCGGCGGTGGCCGGCGTCAAGGCCGCGCGCGGCGAGGACGTCGGCTCGCTCGAGGACAACGCCACGCAGGCGCTCAAGGAGTTCGCCGCCTCGGTCGCCTTCTACGGCGTCTTCGACGCCGCCGCGCCCCTGGCCAAGAAGGTCACCTCGAACGCGGACGTCCAATACTTCCTCAGCCGCATGGCCGGCGGGTCCATCGCGTACGGGCCCTCGTACGACCTCATGAACGGGCAGCGCGGCGAGGAACTGCTCCCCACCTGGAAGGAGACCCTGGGCCGGGTGCTCCTGTACTTCACCATGGCCCACAAACCAGCGGGAGGCTGAGTTTCCGTGGAGATCGGCAAGTCACGCATCCGCTCGGCGGCGATCGCGTTCGACGTCGAGGGCACCGAGCTGGCCACGTTCGTCGCGGCGGCGGCCGAGGAGCTCAACGCCATCGGCGACTTCTGGGGCGGCACCGCCGAGGGCGTCACGTTCTTCAAGGGCCAGGGCGGCGGCAGCGGCTACGCGGCGGTCGCCGGCCAGCTGGCCGCCGGCATCGGGGTCCTCATGGAGGCCCACCACGAGATCGCCGACCGCCTGCGCCTGATGACCGACAACGTGGAGGTCGGCGACTGGAACAGCGTCGCCGAAATCCTCTCCAGGCTCCCACCCCCGGACCCCGACCAGCCCGTCTGGGGCACCGCCAAAGCCTGACCTCAGCGGCTGACGGTGGTCGGGCGGTTGATGTGGGAGAGCTTTTCGGGGTTTCTGACGTGGTAGGCGCCGGTGACGTGGCCGTTGTCCACGTGTACCGCCAGCACGCCGTCTATCTCGCCGTCCAGCCGGATGAGCAGGGCGGGGGAGCCGTTGATGTGCACCGGTTCGACCGTTCGCTTCGCGTCGGTGCGCCACCAGCCGGTCGACAGCAGGCGGGCCACCGCGTCGGCGCCCACGACCGGGCGCGGCAGGGCGGACTTGACGCCGCCGCCGTCGCTCAAGGCCACCACGTCAGGGGCGAGGATGTCGAGCAGGTCCTGGAGCTCGCCGGTCTCGACCGCCCGCTGGAAGGCCAGCAGGGCGGCGCGGTGCTCGGCGGGGGAGCCGGTGCCGCGCGGGCGGCGGGCGGCGACGTGCGTACGTGCCCGGTGGGCGAGCTGGCGGACCGCGGCCTGGCTCTTGCCGACGGCCGCGGCGATCTCCTCGTACGCCAGGTCGAACACCTCCCGCAGCACGAACACCGCCCGCTCCACCGGCTGCAACGTCTCCAACACCAGCAGCATCGCCATCGAGACGCTGTCGGCCAGCTCTACGTCCTCGGCCACGTCGGGCGTCGTCAGCAGCGGCTCAGGAAGCCACGGCCCGATGTACGACTCGCGGCGCCGGCTCAGCGTACGCAGGCGGTCGAGCGCCTTGCGGGTGACGATGCGTACCAGGTAGGCGCGACGGTCACGGACGGCGGCGAGATCGACGTCCACCCAGCGCAGCCACGTCTCCTGCAGGACGTCCTCGGCGTCGGCGGCCGAGCCGAGCAGCTCGTAAGCGACCGTGAAGAGCAGGTTCCGATGGGTGACGAACGCCTCGGTCGCGGTGTCGGCGCGCGGGCCGCGTTCGTTGATGCCTGATTGCGTCACACCCACAAGACGCCCCCGCCTGCCTTTTTGTGACACGGCCGGTCCCCTCGTGACCATCAGAACGCCGCGCGGCTGACTCGACTAGAGTGATCGGGCCGATGGCGGCCGACCGCTCCCCGAGAACGCGCCGGTGCCTGGCGCCCAAGGAGATCGGACCCGAGGAAGCCCTTGACGGAGACGTTAGGCGGGCCCCCGCGCCCCAGACCCCCGGTGGCGGACGCGCTGGAGGCGATGGTCTCACCTCTCGGCGGGCTCGTCGGCTCGACCAGCCGGCTGCTGACTCCTGAGACCGGTGCGTTGCTGCCGGTTCATGCCGCCGCCCTGGGCGACACCACGCAGGTGCTGCCCGCGGTGGCCGATGCGATGCGCGGGCGTCCGACGAACGGGACCATCGACGGTGCGGCCGCGTCCGTCGACGAGCGAGAGGCGCGCTGGCTGGCCGTCGCCGAGGCCTTGGAGCGCTACTCGAGCAGCGTCTACAGCGAGGATCAGTTCGTCTGGGCGACAGCGGCCGAACTCGGCGATGAGGCACTCGACCTCGACACGGTGCCGAGCATCTCCGATGCAGAGGCGGCCCACCCGGCCTGCCCCCTGGTCAAACCGGACAAGCTCGCGCCCATGCGCTGGGTCCGCGGTCTGTCGCTCATGACGTCCAAGCCGGCCTGGATCCCGGTCCCCTATGTCTACCTGCACCTCCGCCACGCCTCCGAGGGTGAGCGGCTCACGGCGCCGATCTCCACCGGCTGCGCCGCACACACCGACGTGCACACCGCGCTCGCCAAAGCGCTGTGCGAGGTGATCGAGCGCGACGCGATCGTCCTGACCTGGTTGCAGCGGTTGCCGCTGCCCCGTCTTGACCTGGACCGTGTGTCGGACGAACTCGCCCTCCTCGCCCGTATCGCACGCGAGGAACAGGTCGTCACCCACCTGTTCGACGCCACGACCGACCTCGGTGTACCCACCGTTTACCTGGTGGAGGTCGCGCCGCACCATCCGGCCACGCGGACGCTGGTGACGTGCGCCACGGATCTCGACCCGTACGCGGCGGCGGAGAAGGTGTTCCGCGAGGCCGCCTCGTGCCGGATCGGCCTGCGTTCCCGGGTGCCGGAGCGAACGGACCCCATGACGTTCCGCGACCCCTTCGACGGAGGCACGTACATGGCCGCCCCCGAACGGGCGCACGCCTTCGACTTCCTGCTCGACTCGCCGCACCGGCGCAGCCTGTCCGAGCTGCCCGCGACCGAGGTGGCAGAGGGGCGGCCGGCCCTGCGATGGATACTCCAGCGGCTGCGGGATCACGGAATGGAGGCGTTCGCGGTGGACCTCACCTGCGACGAGGCACGGGACATCGGGATGTCGGTGGTCCGCGTCATCGTGCCGCGGCTGATGCCGCTGTCCTTCGTCGGCGCCGCTCAGTACCGCGGGACGCCGCGACTGTACGAGGCGCCCGTCGCCATGGGCTACCCCGCCCACGCCGAAGCCGACCTCAATCCGTGGCCCCAGCCGTTCGTGTGAGGGCCGATGATCATGCGACCGCCCGATCTCATCGTCACCGTCGGTGCCTTCGGCGCCGCTGCCGCCCGGCTGCTCTCGGGACCGGCCACCCGCCTCGCCGACGCGCCTCCGGCCGGGCGGGAGATCGACCTCCCGCCTGCGACCGCGATTGTGGTGCTGGCCGCCTCGGTGCCCGCACCCGCCGTGGAGCTGGAGCTGTCGCGGGCCGCGCACCTGCGGGACTTCGCCTTCCTCCCCGTCGTCCTCGACCATCCGCGCCTGCGTGTCGGCCCGGTGTCGCGGGCCGGCTCTCGGGGTTGTTCCACCTGTTACCGCAACAGGGTGCGGCAGCACGCGGCCAACGTATCGGCTCAGGAAGCGGTGGAGGAGCATCACCGCCGGCATCCGGAGGTCGCCGACCGCGGGTATCTGGCGCACTGGCCGGCACTGGCCGCCGCGCTGGCCGCGCTGGCCGCTCAGGCCGACCCGGCGGACACGACCCGCGTACGCCACCTCGATCTGCTGTCGAACACACCGCTGGTGAGCAGGCTCGTGCCGGTCCACGGCTGCGCGGTCTGCGCGCCCGAGGCGGCGGAAGCGCCGCAGCTTCGCAGCATCGTCCGCCTGCGAGGCATCGTGGAAGAGTTGGAGACCGAGTGACGTCCTCCGACCTGCCTCGAAAGCCGAAGCTCCATCCCGGGCTGTGCGCCGTGCCGTACGAGCGGGGTCTCGTCCTGGAGGGCACGGCGCAGCCGAGGTCCTTCGACGGGAAGGCGGCGCGTACATTCCTGCCACGCCTCCTGCCATTGCTCGACGGCAGCCGGACCCACGCCGACCTCGCCCGCGATCTCGGAGCAGGTACGGAGCAGGCGGTCACCGCCGCCCTTCGCCTCCTCCACTCCACGGGTCACCTGCAGGAGGGCGACGACGATCCGGAGCCGCCCCCGGGCGTGCCCGCGGGTGCCGCGCAGGCCCTGGGCAGGATGCTCGGTGCCGACCCGGCCTGGCCCAACGTGGCGGCGGCCTATCGGGCGATGCATGCCTCACCCGCCTTCATCGTGGACACGGGGCCGCCCGCCGCGCGGGTCGCCGACTTGCTGGCGGCGTCGGGGGACCGGGTCACGCTGGTGGCGCCCGGCAGCGTGCCGGCGGCGCAGTCGTACGTCGTCGTGCCGGCGGGTGAGACGGAGCGCGACCTGCTCGAACGGTTCGACGTGGCCTGCTTCGAGCATGGCCTGACGTGGACGTGGGCCTGGTACGCCGGAGGAACCCTGCGACTGTGCCGCTTCGACCGGCGGCTCACCCCTTGCCTGGCCTGCGTCCGCAGTGCCGCTCACGTTCCGCCGGCCGGCGGGTCCGGCCCGGATCCGTCGGAGGCGGCGGACCTGGCCTGGGCGCTCGTCGCGGGCGAGATCCTCCATCAGCGCGCCCGGATCGGCACACCGCTCCCGCCGGGCACGATCACCACCTTCGACCTGCGCGCGTGGTCGTCGCACCAGGACGTCGTCGCACGCCGGGGGGACTGCGAACGCTGCGGTCACCTGGCATAACGTCGGCATACCTCGGACATACCGGCTCCTCCTAGCGTTGACGCCAACTCCGCTAGGTGAAAGGGGCTTCCATGCCGACCACAGAAATGCTGGATTTCGACGTTCAGGACCTTTCGATGGACGTCTTCGACCTCACCGTCAGCGGGTTGGAGGTGGAGACCCTGACCTTGGGCCGTGGCCTGGACGTGGTCGCCTCCTGCCTGTCCACCCGCTGCTACCCCTGCTCCGGTACGGGGGGCTGCGGCTCCTGCACCGATGACCCGCTCCCGGTGGCGCCCGGCATCGACGAGGACGAGGAGTAGTCCGGCTCGTGGGCCGCCCCCCGCGCGGCGGCCCACCGGCCACGTCCTGGTGCTCATCGAATGAGGTTGAGGTGGATGTTCCCCCGTTGATCCGGCTGGCCGGCATGCCGTCGGAGGTGCTACGCGAGCTGCGTTTCCACGAGGCATGGCAGGCGGTGGAGCGACAGCTCCAACTGCGGCGCAGGCTGAGGACCGAGAGCGAGGCTCTGAGCGACGACCTGTACGGCGTGATCGCAAGCCTGGCCGACGATCCCGTCAAGCCGTTCATGGTCGGCCTGCGCCGCGCCCTCTACCAGGGGCGGGCGCCCACCGCGCGCGAGTGGAGCCCGGACACGCGAAAGGCGCTGGCACAGGACCTCGCCGACAGGGTGGAGCAGTGGCTGGCGCTGCACGCGCGGCTACGCGCGGGTGAGCACGACCTGGACGAACTGGTGAGATCCGAGACCGACGCCCGCGCCGCCCGGTTGCGCGAGATGGCCTCGGCCCCCGCCTTCCGGCGCGGGCTCCTGCAGGCCAGTGCCGCCCTCTCGGACGACCTGGACAAGTGGCTGGCCGACCCGCATCGTGGCGCTCCGCACCGGCTGGCGGCGGCCCTGGCCAAGTATCTGACCCGCGCCGCGGCCAAGACCAGCCCTTTCAGCACGTTCATGGTGACCGGGCGCGGCACGTGGAGCGAGGACGATATCGCGGTCCGTCGGCTCGCCGATGGGGTGCGTGGCGCGCGCGGCGTGCTGCAGCTGGGGCACGTGACCCGGTCGGACCTGCACGCGGCCCTGGTGGCGAGCGATCGCACCCGGCGCGCTCTGTTCGTCCGGGTCAATCCGAGCGTGGTCGTCGACCGTGACCGGCTGCGCTTCCTCGGCCACCCGCCCGAGGAGCCGATGATCACGATCAATGGCACGCCGGCGATCCATGCCTGCCTGGACTTGCTTGCCGGTACCGCTGCCGGTACCGCTGCCGGAACGCTCGGAGACCTCGCCGGACGGCTGGCGGAGCGAGGCAAGGCCGATCCTGCTCAGGTCGACGCCTTCCTCGATCACCTCGTCGAGATCGGCCTGCTGCAGGTCGCGCCCCAACCCGGCGGGCAGGTCACCACGCCGGGGGAGACCGCGCGCTGGTTGCGGTCGCTCGGCGCGGACTTCGTCCACGAGGGCGCGCTCGTCCAGACCGTCAGCGATCGGCTGAGCATCGACGTGCCGATCGACGATGTCGAGGGCCACCGACGCCGCCTGAACGACGTCCGCCGCGCGCTCGCCGACCTGTCGGACCATCTGGGACAGCCCGTCGCGTCGGCCGGAGGCCAGGCCACCTTCGACACCGCCGTGGCCGAGAGCCCGCTGGCGGCTTTCGGGCGCAGCGCCTGGCGGCCCGTCATGGACGATCTGCAGGTCCTCCGCCGGTGGCTGGCGGTGTTCAGCCCCAGCCTGGAGTTGAAGATCGCTCTGGACGCGTGGTGGACCCGGCGGCCGTCCGCCGATCAGCGGATGCGTTACCTGGACTTCTACCACGAGGTCATGCAGGAGGTGGCCGGCGGCTCCCCCGAGGGCAGGACGATCGGCCGCCTGTGGCACTCGCCGTCGGAGCGGCGGGAGAGCGGGTCGGCACGCGCCGATGAGCTCCACGCCCTACGGGATGACGCCGCCCGCGTGCTCTGGGGTGAGCAGGCCGGTCACGAGACCGTCGACATCGATCCCCAGCGGCTCGCCGACGCGGTGGCCGGTTTCCCCCCGTGGGTGGACGAACTGCACTCGCTCGAGGTGTACGGCCAGCCGCTGCTGGAGCAGGCGGGGCCCGAGTTCGTGGTCAACAACGTCTTCATCGGATACGGCAAGGGGCACCGCCGCGTGGACGGCCTGGCGGGACGTCGTGCGGAGCCATGGGTGATCCCCGGCGACTTTCCGTTGTTCGCGGGGCTCGGCGGCTCTCTCGGCACCTCGCTGAACGTCCGGGAGCCCTGTGTGCCGTACGAGATCGTCTACCCGTGGCACGGTGACGCGCGACCGGGCATCCGCGGGATCGATCTGCGGGATCTGTGGGTGGAGCGCGACCATGCCCGCGGCCTCCTGCGGTTGCGTGCGAGTGGCCTCGATCGGGAGATCAGACCGCTACATCTCGGCATGAGCGCACCTTGGACCCTGCCACGTGCGGCCCAGCTACTCGTGAAAGGGTTCGGCGAGGACGCTCCCCAGCCGATCGCCGCCCTCGCGCCCCGCGGGCACCGGTCCGGAACGCGCGGCAGGGAGGTGATCTCGCGGGCGCGAGTGGGACGCGTGACGGTACGACGAGCCGCCCGGCACAAAGCGCCGCCGGCCATCCCCGCGCCCAAGGCCGGCGAGCGGGAGGCCGCCTATCTGCTGCGCCTGACCGAGTGGCGGCAGATCGCCGGAATCCCGGAGACCTGCTACGTGAAAAGCCTGTTCAAGAGCCGTTCCCGGGCACGGACCGGCGAGCATAAGCCGCTCTTCATCGATTTCGCCAACCCCTTCCTCGTGCGGGTTTTCACCGATTTCCTGCGATCCCCCCACGACGTGGTCCTCTTCGAGGAGGCACTGCCGGATCCGGTGACGGCGCACGAGAACCACGGCGGAGGTCACGTCATGGAGATGATGCTGGACGTCTCGGCGTGGGATCGCCTGACATGAGCGGCGGCCAGTGGGTGAGCGCGCACGTCTTCTACCACGGTGATCAGGACAGCCTGATCACCCGGCTGATCAGGGAGATCGTGGACGACCTTGCCGCGGAGGGCCTCGGCCGGGACTTCTTCTTCCTTCGCTATTGGGAGGCAGGACCGCACGTGCGGTTACGCGTACGGGCCGAGCCATCCGACCACGCCGGAGTCCGCCGCCTGATCGAGAAGAGAAGCCGCCGCTTCTTCCAGACGTGGCCCTCCGAGACCCGGATCAGTCAGACCGAGTACGAGCGGTCGGCCGCCGAACTGGCCCGCGGGGAACAGATGACGGAGTTCGCCCCCACCCTGGCCTCGAACGACTCCGTGGCGTTCATCCCCTATCGCAGGGAGTACCACCGCTACGGGCGCCCCGCGATGGCGGCGGTGGAAGAGCACTTCGTGGACTCCAGCAGGATCGTCCTGGCCATGCTCGAAGCGGGGATCACCGCAGAGCAGCGCGTCACCGCCGGCGTCGCGATGTACATCATCGTCCGGCTCCGGCTCGCGGCACCGCCGACGGCGTCGCAAGAGCATGCGGAGGCCTACGCGCGGCAGCGCGACATCCTGCTACCGCTGGGGCGGCGCCTGCGCGGGCTGGTCGACCACACGGATCAGGTGACACGCGACGACGGTCTGGCCGGTTGGTCGCGGACGACGGCGAAACTGCGCAAGGCGCTGCAGGTGGACCCGGACAGGACGGCAGCGGTGCTGACCACCTGCGCGCACCTCGCCGCCAACCGCCTGGGCATCGACCTGTGGACCGAGCGATACGCGTCCTCCCTGGCCGCATGGACCGTGCATGAACTGCGTGAGGAAGAGCATCGGGCATGACACCACCGATCGAGGAAATGGTCAGGCTGAGGCCGGAGGTGGCGGGAACGCTCGCTCCAGACGGCTCTTACCACCTGCTCAGCTGGCCGCACAGCACATGTCTGGGTCGCCTGACCGCAGACCAGCACGCGCTGCTGCGGCGCTTGGGACAGGAGTCCGTCCCCCTCGGCGAGCTGCGAACTCATCCCGGCTTCTTCACTCAGCTGGAGCTGCTGCGGACGGGCGGCTGGTTGCACGTCACCGTGGCCGCCGCCGGCCGGAAGGTCTACACCGTTGAGCCGGAGCGGTCGCAGGAGCCCCATCAGGGAGAGCCACCCGGCCGCCTGACCCTGTCGAGGTTCGCGATCGCTCGCAGGGACGGCGGCGAGGTGGTCGTGGAGTCCCCGCTGTCCTGGTGTCGCGTCCGGCTGCACGAGCGCCGCGCCGTGGTTCTGCTCGCCGCCGACCGGCCGGTCGACGATGATCCGGCGCTTGTCCGGCTCCGTCAGGACCTTTGGGCGGCCGGCCTCGCCGTACCGGAGGACGACGAGGCGGCCGGGCCGCCCGAGCGCCTGTGGCAGCCGCATGAGCTGTGGTTCCACCATCGCAGCCGCACCCGGCTGCCTGGAGTCCCGTACGGCAAGGGCGACTGGACGGCCGGCGTGTTCGCCCCGCCGGGGGCGCGTCGTGAGCCGTTCGGGGGCGAGATCGTCGAGCTGGCCCGGTCTGATCCGGGCCGCCGGTACGCCGCCGAACCTCGCCTGACCGAGGTGCTGGAGGAGCGGCGATCGATTCGCGGGCACGACGACGGCGCCCCGCTGACCGCCGCGGGCCTCGGAGAGTTCCTCCACCGTTGCGCGGGCAACCGCGGCATCTACCGGATCGACGGCGTCCAGCACGTGAGCCGGCCCTATCCGGCCGGCGGAGCCATGCACGAGCTGGAGATCTACCCGGTGGTCCGGAAAGTCTCCGGGCTTGAGCCCGGTTTGTATCACTACGACCCTCAGGATCACCGGCTGGAGCGGCTGTCCGGGACCACACCCCAGGTGCGGCGGCTCCTGCGCGCCGGGGCGATGGCGGCGGCCACCGTGCAGGAACCGCAGGTGCTCCTCGTGATCGCCGCCCGGTTCGGACGGGTCATGTCGGGCTACCAGGCGATGGCGTACTCGCTGGTCATGAAGCACGTCGGAGTGCTCTACCAGACGATGTACCTGGTGGCCACCGCGATGGGATTGGCACCCTGCGCCCTGGGCGACGGTGACGGTGGCGCGTTCGCCGCGGCGACGGGGCTCGACCCGTTGGAGGAGGGGGCGGTGGGCGAGTTCGCCCTCGGATCACGTTACGCGGAGGTGCGGCCATGAGGGTGCGCTGGCGTGAGGACGCCTATGCCGCCGCGGACGGCGACGGCGTTCACATCCTGACGCATCGCGGGCTCGCGCGGATCGACGGCGCCTCGATCGCCGGATGGGTCGACCGGCTGGCCCCGTTCCTCGACGGCGAGCGCACGGTCGGCGAACTGACCGCCGGGTTGCCGCCTGCCCGTGGCGATGCGGTGCGGAAGGTCATCGACCTGCTTCTGGAATGCGACGCCGTCCAGATGGTCGCCGAGGAACCGCCGCGCACACCCGGAGGTGACTTCCTCGGCTGCTTCCGGACTCCTGCGGTCGCCACGTTCGATGACTACCGGCGCCTGCGTGTAGCGCTCGTCGGTGCCGAGCCCATGCTGGAGTCCCTGGCGCGAGCGGCGAGGGTGTCGGGTCTGGAGAACGTCACGAGGATCGACATCAGCGCGCCCCGGGGAACGCCGCCGCCCGAGGGCATCGGCCCGCCCGAGGGAACCGAGCTGGTGCTCTACGCCGGCGACGGGCCGTCGGCCCTGCCGCTGAACCGCATGTGCGCGCGGCGCCGGATCCCCCTGGCCTTGCTGGTGCACACCGGCGACGCCACCTGGCTCGTGCCCCCGGGAGGACCCGACTGGGAGGACGCCTGGCGTCGGCTGGGCTCTCCGACCGGCCACGTCGCCGCGGCACCATCCGGTGCGGCGGCCCGCCTGGTCCATGCCGCTTTCCGGGTGATGACGGGCGTCATGCCGGACACCGAACGTGACCATTTAGTCCGGATCGGTCCGGACGGGTATACGAGCACGCGGCACGCGTGCCTGCCGCACCCCGCGCGCGCGACGGCGGCGGGCGGCTCGCCGCAGAGCTTCCACCGGCGCCTGCGTGACCTGCGAGCCGGCCGGCCCGTCGACGACGCCACGTTCCTTCGTGACATCGCTGCCTGCTACGACGAGCATCTGGGCCTGTTCACCCTCGCCGAGGCCGCGGGCCCGCAGACACCGCTGAACGTCTGCCGCGCCGTGCTCAAGGGAACACCGGACATGGACGTGCTCGGGGTGGGGTTCGGGTACGACGCGGCGACCGGCGACGCCGCCCGCAAGGCTCTGGCCGCCTACGCACTGCGCGAGGCCACCGAACAGGGCGGCCACCTGTGGGCGTACGAGATCGACGATCCGGATGCCGTTCGCTCACTGCGCGTGCCCGGCGCGTTCGGCACGACGGACGCGGGACTCGCGGCCGGCTCCCACTGGGAGCAGGCCGTCGGCGAGGGCCTGGCCGATCAGTGCCTGCGGCTGACTCTGGCTGAGCTGCGGTCGCGCTCGGAACCGTGCCCGCGCGTCGACGTCGCCACGGCCGACCTGCCCGCGGAGGGCCGGAGGTGCCGGGATGTCCTCGCCCGGCTCGATCAGCTGCCCGACGTGTACGACGTCACCGGTCCGCTGGGCGTCCCGGCCGTCGTCTGCTGCGCCGGGACGGTCACCGTCGGCTACTTCGCCGCGCTGAACCCGGCGAAGGCTCTGCAGAAAGGACTCAAAGCGGTGCTGCTGCACCTGCAATCCCCGCAACGGACCCCGGTGGAGCCCTTCCCGGATCAGTTGCGCGGCGCCCGGTGCCGACCCATGCTCCCCGGCCTCGGCGCGTCACAGGTGGCGTCGCGGCTGCGCGCCCGCGGCTTGGTGGCGCTGACCGCGCCCCTCGACCGTGATCCCGCCATCGCCGAGCTCATGCCGTACCTGGCCAAGGTGGTGATCGAAGATGCGTGAAGTGGCGTTGGTCGGGCGGGGAATGCTGCACGAGGCGATCGCCGCGGAACTGAGCGGCGACCGAATCGTCAGCCGGTACGCGACCGCGGAGGAGCTCACCGGCTCTCCCGGCCTGCTCATCGCGGCCGACGACGGCTGGAACACCGAGCGCACCCGGGAGATGCGGGCGGCGGCCACCGAATTCGGGGTCCCCTGGCTGCGCGTCCGTACCGAGCTGAACCGCGTCGTCGTCGGCCCGCTGGAAACCCCCGGCCAGGCGGGATGCGTCTCCTGCGCCGAACGCCGCCGGCGCCGCCTGCGGAGCGATCCGGCCGGGCACCGGGCCGTCCTGCGACAGCACCGCACCGCCCTGCGCGAGCGCCCGTCGTCGTGGCTCACCCCGCTGGGAGCCCTGCTGGTCGCCGAACTCGTCGCAGCGGAAACGGCACTGCTGGCCGTAGGCCGCCCGCTCCGTACCCGGGAGGCATTCTTCCTGGTGAATCTGGAATCGCTGGACGTCGGCCTGCACACCTTCCTGCCCGACGACTTCTGCCCCACGTGCGGTGATGCTCCGGCGGACAGCGCCGGGCGCGCGACGCCGACGCTGGAACCCCGGCCCATGTATCGGGAGCGGACCTTCCGGACGCGGGACGTCGCCGATGAACTGGCCGACCTGGAGAAACTGTACGTCGACAGGGAGTCCGGGCTCGTCGGCGAGCTCACCGAGTGGACGGCGGGCGGTCTGGTCGTCACGTCGGCGGCGGTGGGGGCACGGGCCGGCGGTGAGGTGGCCGGCTACGGGCGAGCCGGCACCCGGGCCGCCAGCCGGCTCGTCGCGCTGCTGGAAGGCGTCGAACGCTACGGCGGCGCCCCCGGCGCGTGCCGGACGGAGGTGCGCGCCCCGTACGCCGACATCGCCGACAGCGCGCTGGACCCGCGCACCCTCGGCCTGTACCCCGAGGAGCGCTACGACCTGCCGGGATTCCCGTACCGTCCCTTCGACGTGAACGAGCCCCGCGCCTGGGTGTGGGGGTACTCCTTCGCCCGGCAAGCGCCGATCCTGGTGCCGGAGCGCTGCGCCTACTATCAGCACGCGCACTCCACCGGCCACGACCACGGGCTGGTCTACGAGATCTCCAACGGATGCGCGCTCGGAGGATCGCTGGAGGAGGCGATCCTGCACGCCATCATGGAGGTCGCTGAACGCGACGCCTTCCTCCTCACCTGGTACTGCCGGTTGCCCGCCCCGCGCATCGACGTGTCCGCCGCCGCCGACCGTCGCCTGCCGCTGTGGCGCGCGGCGCTCGAGGCCGAGACCGGGTACGCCGTGTCGCTCTACGACATCAGCGTTGAGCAGCGGATCCCCTGCGTGTGGGCCATGGCGGTGAATCCCAGCGACAACGGCCGGCCCGCGACGATCAGCGCCGCAGGGTCCAGCCCGGACCCCGAACGCGCCATCGCCAACGCGCTCACCGAACTCGCTCCTGACATCACCCCGATGGCGGACCGGTATGCCCGGGAGAGGGACCGGGCACAGGCGATGGTGGCCGATCCAGGACTCGTCAGGGACATGGACGACCACTCCCTGCTCTACGCGCACCCGGACGCTGCCCGGCGGCTCGACTTCCTGACCCGGTCATCCGGCGTCCGCAAGCCCGCCGACATGGGGATCCCCGGCGCCTTCGACGACGCCGATCTGACCGAAGTGCTCACCGAGACGGTGGGACGCTACCTGGACACCGGACTGGACGTCATCATGATCGATCAAACCGGTTCCGAGCACCGGGCGGGCGGCTTCGCCTGCGTGAAGGTGCTGATTCCCGGCACCCTGTCGATGACGTTCGGGCACGACAACCGGCGCATGGACGGCCTCCCGCGGCTCCTGACCATGCCCCGGCTGCTCGGACACCGCGACCGGGACCTCACGCCCGGCGACCTCAACGCCGACCCCCATCCCTTCCCATGACGGCCCGCGCGGTGCTCCGCCGCATGATGACGTGGTTCCGGCCGCATCGATGGCGGGTCGCGGCCTCGCTGGTCGTCGTGCTGATCTCCGTTCCCCTCGGGGTCGTCAGCCCGCTTCTGACCAGGGGGGTCATCGACCAGGGCCTGATGCGCGGCGACTTCGCGACGCTGACGACGCTGTGCGCCCTCATGGTCGTGGTGGGGATCGTGAACAGCGCTCTGGCCGTCGGCAACGTGGCGCTCACCAACAGCATCGGCCAGCGGGTGACCGCCACGTTGCGCGCCGGCGTGTACGAGCGCGCCCAGGCGCAGGAGCTGGACTTCTACACGGAGGAGAGCACGTCCGAGGTTCAGGCGCGGCTGGTCAGCGACATCGACGGGGTGGACCGGTTCGTCACCAACATCGTCCAGCAGTCCCTCGCCGCGGCGACCGCCCTGGCCGCCTCCGGCATCGCGATGCTGGTACTGAGCTGGCCGCTGGCCCTGCTCTCCTTCGTCCTGGCGTACCTGCTGGCGCTGCTCAATCACCGCTTCGCCCAGAGGCGCCAGGACCTGGCGCGGCAGCGGCAGCGGCTCGTGACCTCGATGCTCCGCTTCGCCGCTGATGACCTCACGCTGGGCGGGATCATCCTGGGCAGGACGCTGCACCGTACGCGGTGGCAGCGCGAACGGTTCGTCGAGCTGTGCCGGCGGTTGAGCGAGGTCACCATCCGGCAGCGGGTGACGGGCGCGGCCGCCTATGTGATCATCGGAGTGTCGTTCGCCTGTGTCCCTCCTCTGGTCTACTGGCTGGCCGGCACCACGGTCACGGGGCTGAGCGTCGGGACAGTGATCGTCCTGGTGATGCTCCAACTCCAGCTGTCCGAGCCCATCCAGACGATGCTCCAGCTCTCCGGCGGGTTCCACGTCTCGCTGGCCAAGTTCGAGCGCGTCATCGAATATCTGGACATGCCGGTGTCGCTGGCGCCCGACGCGGGCACCGTCACGTCGCCTCCGCGGGCGGGGGTCGGCGTCACCCTCCGCGGCGTGGGTCATTCCTATGGGGCGCGGACCGTCCTCAGCGAGATCGACCTGGAACTGCCCGCCGGCTCGGTGACGGTCGTGCGCGGCCGCACCGGATCGGGCAAGAGCACCTTGGGCCTGATCACAGCCGGTCTCCTGCGCCCGGCCACCGGAACCGTGCACGTCCACGGCGCAGGGGACGCGGAGCTACGGGAGGTGGCCACCATCGTCCCGCAGCACACCACGCTGTTCGACACGTCCATCAGGGAGAATCTGACGTTCGCCCGCGACGACGTGACCGAGCAGGACATCGACCGCGCACTCGCCGCCGTCCGCCTGGACGGCCTGGTGGCGAAGCTGCCGGACGGCCTGGACACCACCATCGGTCAGGAGGGACATCAACTGTCGGGCGGCGAGCGGCAACGCCTGGCCGTGGCCAGGGCACTCCTTGCTCCCTGGCAGGTGCTCATCGTCGATGAGGTCACCAGCGCCCTCGACGGCGTCACCTCCGACGAGGTGTACGACGCCCTCCGCGCCTACTGCAGGGAACGCACCCTGGTGATCATCGCGCATCGGCTCCCGCGGCTCCGGGACACGGACCGCGTGGTGACGGTCCATCAGGGACGCATGGTGAGGGAGGCGCCCGACGGCCTGCTCACTCCGCTCTGATCCGCCGTGGCCGCCGATCATTGCGCCGCCTCGCGGGCGTCGAGGAGCGCGTCCATGTGCGTCTCGGCCCAGGCGCGGGCCGCGTCCAGCAGGTCGAGGAGGCTGCGGCCGAGCGGGGTCAGGGCGTACTCGACGTGCCTCGGCCCGGCGCGTTCCGTACGGACGACGAAGCCGTCGCGCTCCAGCGCGCGCAGCGACTTCGTGAGGACCTTGGGGGTGACGGTCCGCAGCGGGACCATCAGCTCGGAGAACCGCCGCGGGCCTTCCTCAAGGCACTGAATGATCATCCCGCCCCATTTGTCCCCCACCCTGATCGGCATCACCTCGGAGGGACAGACCGGGTCGAACATCTCCGGATCCAGCGGCTCACGCACAGCCTCACCGTAACTGTCCAGGCGGTAACCATGCATCCGGCTACCTTGCCGGTCATGAGCAGAATCGCAGTGTTCGGCGCGGGCGGCCGGGCCGGTAGGGCGGCCGTGGGGGAGGCCCTGCGACGGGGCCACGAGGTGATGGCGGTCGTCCGCGACCCGGCCACGGTCGTAGCAGGAGCGGACATGGCGCCCGGCGACGTCACCGACCCCGGCGCCATCGCCCACCTCACCACCGGCCACGACGCCGTCATCATGACCGCCTACGCCACCCCACCCGAGACGTTCTTCCCAGCCGCCGCCAAGGCCCTCATCGACGGCTTGAGCCGCTCAGGCGTGCCTCGCCTGATCGTCGTGGGGCTGGCGGCCACCCTGCGGACCGCCGGCGGAACCCGCCTGATGGACGCCCCGGGCTTCCCACCGGAGTACCGCCCCCTCTGCCTGGGCCACGCCGCGATGGCGACCGGGTTGCGCGCCTCGGCGCTGGACTGGCTGATCGTCAGCCCGGCCGGCGACTTCGACCCCACCGCCCCCCGAACCGGCCGCTACTCGATCACGGCCGCCGACCCGGCCGGCCGCATCTCCTACACCGACCTGGCCGTCGCTCTCCTGGACGAGATCGACACTCCTCACCACCACCGCACCCACATCGGCGTCGAGGCGGCCTGACTCACCGCGGACTCACCGCGGACGCACTGCGGGTGGGAAACAGGCGGGCCAGGGCCAGGGTGCTGAGGGCGAACATCAGGACGCCCAAGGGGACGTGGAGCGGGGTCAGGCCCGCGATGCCCGACGCCACCTGCACCGAGGCCAGGACGAGGAAGCCGGCGGCGTACAGGATGGGGCGGGGGCCGCCGCCGCCGGGACGCCAGGCCAGGACGGCGGCGAGCAGGTACAGCACGGTCGTGCCGTACGTCACGTACGAGCCGATGTGGTGCAGCTCCGATTCGTGCGACGAGGCCAGCAGCACGCCGGCGGTGATCGCCTGGAAGAAGAGGGCCACGGTCTGTACGGCGACCGCGATCCTCAGGAAGGTGCGGCCGCCGGCCGTCGGGCTCTGCTCGTTCATCACTGGCTCCTGCCTGCTCGGCGTCGCTTCGTATACAAGACGCCCGCTTCGCCGGCCACGTGACATCCGAAGCCGGTGGCGTACATCACAAAAGTGGGGGGTTGGGCGCCCGGCGGACGATCACCATGGCGGAAGGGACGGTGAGGCCGCGCGCACCCTCATCCTGCCCGCCCGGAGCCCGCCGGCTCCTGGGTGAACCTGGCCAGGAGGACCGCCAGCCTGTGCTCCTGGACCTCGCGGGGGATGCGGCCACCGCGCATCAGCGTGACCTGGCCGTGCAGGGCGGCCCAGAGGATCTCGGCCAGCATCTCGGGGGCGGTGTCGTGGGCGTAGGGGCGTACGGCCGCGACGAACTCGCCGAACGCCTCCTTCAGCGCCGGCGGGGCCTCCGGGGTGGCGAAGGGCAGGTCGACGTGGCGGCTGAACATGGCCTCGTAGAGGGCGGGCCGCTGCTCGGCGAAGGCCACGTACGCGGTGCTGAGCCCGGCGAGTGCGGCGGCGGGGTCGTGGGCGGCGGTGCGGGCGGCGTGCAGCTCGGCGGCCAGGTCGGTGATGCCTTCGAGGGCGACGGCGGTGACGATGGCGTCCTTGCCCTTGAAGTGGCTGTAGAGGACGGGCTGGCTGTATTCGACCTCCTCGGCCAGCCGCCGCGTGGTGACCGCCTCCCAGCCCTCGGTCTCGGCCAGCTCGCGCGCGGCGGCGATGATCAGCTTTTCTCGCTGGGCGCGTTCGCGTTCCTTACGGCTCTGGATCGACATGACACCAAATCTAGCACCGCTAGAACAATTGCCGCCGCTCTGCTAGCGTCGTACTTGTTCCTAGCAGTGCTAGTTTTTTGGGAGTCACGTCATGCTCACCGTTGTCGCCTACGGTCTCGCCATCCTCATCAACGCGCTCTGCCTGCTCATCGGGGTCCGTTTCCTGTTCCAGCCGTACGCGGCCGCCACCGGTTACGGCGTGCCCGCCACGACCGACCGCGCGTACCTGACGATCAAGGGCGTGCGCGACGGCACGTACGGGCTGATCGGCCTGGCTCTGCTGGCCTTCGTCGGCGCGCGGGCCGAAGCCTGGTTCATGCTGCTCGCCGCCTTGGCGCCGCTGGCCGACACCGTCATCGTGCTGCGCAACGGCGGCACCAAGGCCACCGCCTTCGGCGTCCATTTCGCCACCGCGGTCCTCGTGCTGCTCGACGCCGCCCTGCTGTTCGCCGTCTGACCCGCGTCCACCGATCCGCCGCGAGCCCGGGTCGGCGGGTCTAGGATGACTGCCTCATGAGCAGATCGGGGCGCGTCGAAAGAGCCGCATTCGCCATATTGCCGACGTTCCTGCACGGCCTGGTGTGGAGATACCGCGAGATGCTGAAGTTCGCGGTGGTGGGCGGAGCGGCGTTCCTGGTGGACAACGCGGTCTTCTACGGCCTGAAACTGACCGTCCTGGAGCCCAAGCCGGTGACCGCCAAGGTCATCGCCGTGCTGGTGGCCACCATCGTGTCGTACGTCCTCAACCGCGAATGGTCGTTCCGTACGCGGGGCGGTCGCGAGCGCCATCACGAGGCGGCGCTGTTCTTCCTGGTCAGCGGCGTCGGTTTGGTGCTCAGCTCGGTGCCGCTGTGGATCTCCAGGTACGTCCTCCTCCTGGAGACCCCCCACGTCACCCTGCTCACCCAGGAGATCGCCGACTTCACCAGCGCCCAGCTCATCGGCACCCTGGTCGCGATGATCTTCCGCTTCTGGGCGTTCCGCAAGTGGGTCTTCCCCGACGAAGACACGAACCCCCGTCACCTCCGCCTTGCCCCGACCCCCAAGGACGAGGCGGCATGACGAGGACCTGTGCTCTCACCGCAGCGGCAGCCATCCTGGTCGCCTCGACGACGACCGGCTGCACGGCATGGTGCGAGACACAGGCGCGGCAGGAGATCGACCAGCTCAAGCAGATCGTGATGGACCCTCTCCCCAAAGCCGTCTCCGAGTCTGCGTCGACGGTGTGAGCGCTGAACGGGCCGGCCGAGGGGTCTACCTGAGGATCAGCGACGCTGGGGACGGCTCCATGGACATCTTGGCCGCGTTCACGGGCTGACCGAACCGGCCGTTGCTCGGGGTCGGTGGCGGAGGTGTCACAGGGGGAGGTCGGCTCTCGTCTTAGAGGTGACTGCTGACCACACAAAGGAGCACATCATGGAAGCCCGTCTCGACGTCATGAGCCAGCCGACCACCGGCAAGCTCGTGAAGCACCTCATGTCCGCCGGCAAGATTCTGCAGGAGAGCGGCCTGCCTCAGAGCACCCAGGAGCTCGTGGCGCTGCGCATCAGCCAGATCAACGGTTGCGCCGTCTGCGTCGACATCCACACCAGGAACGCCGTCCAAGCGGGCGAGAAGCCCGAACGCCTCCACATGGTCGCCGTCTGGCGGGAGGCGACGATCTTCACCGAGGCCGAGCGTGCCGCCCTCCGCCTGGCCGAAGAGGGCACCCGCATCGCCGACGGCGCCCCGGGCGTCACCGACGAGACCTGGGCCCAGGCCGCCGAGCACTACGACGAGGACCAGCTCGCCGCCCTGGTCTCCCTCGTCTCCCTCATGAACACCGTCAACCGCCTGAACGCCATCACCCGCCGTCCCGCGGGCGGCCACCGCCCTGAGCCCGTGCCGTCCTCGGTCTGAGAACTGGCCCGGCGCCCGGGACGTACGCGATCATGGGGGTGACCCGAGCCCCTGGAGGGCGCATGAAGCAGTTCACCGACCGGCGCATCGTGTTACTCGGCTGGAGCGGTTTCGTCTTCGTCCCGGCGCTGGTCAACGTCGCCGTCGACGTCATGGAGGACCCGGGGCAGATCACGGCCGAGTACGTGACGCTCCGCCTCGCGGTCTACGTGGTCTTCTGGTTCGCTGGGGTCGCCCTCATCAGGCGGTTCATGCGTCACCAGGGGTGGACGCCGGTGAAGCCGCCGCTCGGCGATCCCTGGATGCCGGCCTCTCAGGAACGGTGACCACGACCTCGTGTACTCAGCCGCCCCCTGAACGGACGCACGGTCCTGGAGGCCGGAACGGGCATGCCGGTCCTGCGGACATGATCCAGCCCCATGAGGGTTCCGCCAGGCCACCGCGCGGACGCGGTGACCCTTGATGTGGCCGAAAGCAGGGACAGGGACCCTGCTTTCGGCCGGTACCCGGCACCGGGCGGCCTTGCAGGATGAGGCCCCATGTCACGCGAACATCTCCCCAATGCCTCGCCTCCTCAGCGTCCCCCGCACGACGCGCCCGCCTCAGGGCGGCCCCGTATCGTCGCGCTCGACGTGCTCCGCGGGTTCGCGTTGTGCGAGATCCTGCTCGCCAACATCCAGCTCATGGCCACCGGCGGCTCCGCCGTCGCGGTGCAGCCCATGGGCGACTGGGACCCGTGGCTCGGGCTGCCGATCTTCTCCCTGCTGTTCGGCATCGGGTTCGCGCTGCTGCTGGACTCCGCCGCGGGCCGCGTCGCCCGTCCTCGGGTGGTGCTGCTGCGCCGGCTCGCGGCGCTGCTCGTGATCGGCCTCCTGCACATGCTGCTGTGGCCGGGCGAGATCCTGGCCGACTACGCCGTCGTCGGCATGCTGGTGCTGCTGCCCTCGACCTGGCTGCCTCGCTGGGCCACGGCGGGCCTCGCCGCCGTGCTGATCCTGGGGGCACTCGTCCTCAGCGGGGGCGGGCCGTTGCTGATCGCCGGGCTGTTCCTGCTGGGCTCGGCACTGGTGCGGTACAAGGTGATCGAGAGGATCGAGCGGTCCACCCGAGGGCCGATCCTGCTGGGCCTGTCCTTCGCCGTGGGCCTGGCCGCCGCTCTGTGGGTGCGGGACAGCATGCGGGCCGTGGGCACAACGACGTACCTGACCTCGATGTCCAGCCTCGCCGACCTGCTGCTCGTCGGCGTGTACGTGTGCGGCCTGCTGGCCCTGCTCAGGACGCCGCTGCGACCGGTGCTGCGGTTCGTGCTCGCGCCACTGGGCCGGATGGCGCTGACCCATTACCTGGGCGCCACCCTCCTCGTCCTGGCGGCCGCCCGCGTCCTCGGCCTGCCGATCGGCGAGTCCTTGACGGCGGCGTACTGGACGGCGGGCGTCATCCTGGCGGCCCAGTGGCTGTTCTCCGCCCTTTGGCTGCGCCGCCACCGGCAGGGCCCCCTCGAATGGCTCTGGCGCTGGGCCACCTGGGGCCATCGGCCGTCCGTCTCATAGCATGGCGAATCGGCGACCCGTCCGCTCGGCGGCAGCCTGCTCACCGTCGAGGGGGAGCAGTACGGCGCGATCCTGACCACGAACGCCTGCGTCGGCCGGGCCGTGGCCGGCTACCTGATCGACCTCAAGGCGCCGGCCGAAGGGGCCCGCTGCAGGCTCTGACGGGTCAGCACATCACCCACTTGATCGACTTCGACAGCTTCTTCGGCGAGGTGAGCTTGAAGACGACCTTGTGCGCGGTGCCGAGGCCCATGGTGATCTGCTTCTTGGTGCCGAAGTAGTCACCCTTGCCGTACGACGGCAGGCGCCGGGTGCCCTTCTCGAAGACCTTGCCGTCCACGACCCACCGGTACGAGAACTTGGCTCCCGGCTTGGGCCCCTCCAGCGCGATGCCGAAGCTCACCGGGCCGGAGTAGCACGTGACGCCGTTCCGGTTGATCCTGGACGCGCCGGCGACCCGTACGTACGCCAGCGAGAACGAGGCGGCCTGCGCGGCGGACGACCGGGCGGCCGCCTGCGCCGTCGCAGGAGCACCCCCGACGAGGACACCGGCCGCCACGGACGCGGCGACCGCGGCGGAGAAGAGCGGGAGCCGGAGCTGACGGCGAGGACGGGCGGTCAGGGTGGCTACGTTCGGCATGAAGCTTGTGACTCCTGATGCGGTTGCAATGATCTGCCGGACGCTAGCGTGATCTCCTGTAATTTGCGCGCTTTTCAGCGAATAGGCGCATATTTTCGCGGCTAGTGGCTTGGTTCGGATGCCTTGGTCGGTGATTGATCTTCCGTTCGTTGCGCGGCAGGCTGCCCCAGGATGATCAGCAGCCAGGTGCGTGAGCACATCTGCCTGATCGCCCGGACGTCCCCCGCCGACTGGAAGATCTCCGCGTTCTCCACCTGAAGCCTGACCGAGCTCGCCGAACACCTGGTCAAGCAGAACGTGGTCCCCGCATCCGCCGGCCCGGCGAGCAGCTCTACGTCGTCCTGGACGACTTCCTCCCTCACGAGCAATGCCCGCGCCGAACCGAAGAGCAGCTTTGCCCGCACCTGGTCCCTCGGTTCCCTGACAGGCAGCTCACCAGGGAACCGGGCCGTGCTCGTCGAAGAAGCCGCCGGTCGGCCCGTCATCGGGCAGCGTGGCGAGCCGGACGACCACGGCCGCGCCGTCGGCCGCGGTGCGGGTGAGGCCGGGGAACGCGGTGGTGAGGTCGGTCGCACACGGCCCCGGATCGGCGGCGTTGACCAGGATGTTGCGGCTGCGCAGTTCCTTGGCGTACTGCACGGTCAGCGAGTTGAGTGCGGTCTTGGACGGGACGTACGCGGCCAACGGGGGCCGGGTCGTGAAGTAGTCCTCGGGATCGGTCATCCGGGCGAGGGAGCCCAGTCCACTGCTGACATTGACGATCCGGGCGGCGGGGGAGCGGGCGAGCAGCGGCAGCATCGTGGTGGTCACGCTGATCACGCCGAACACGTTGGTCTCGAACACCTCGCGTACAGCGGGCAGTTCGACACTGGCAGGGCTCTGGGCGGCGAGGTCGCCAGAGATGCCGGCGTTGTTGACCAGGATGTCCAGCCGGCCAAAGCGCTCCTCGATCCAGCGGGCGGCGGACAGGACGCCGGCGCGGTCGGTGACGTCCAGGGTGACCGGGTACACCCGCGGGCCCAGGTCGGCTGCGGCTGCCGCACCGCGGCGCGGGTCGCGCGAGGCCAGCAGGACGTTCATGCCGAGCGAGGCGAGCCGGGCTGCGACCTCGCGCCCGATGCCCTTGTTGGCACCGGTGACCAGGGCAGTCGTGGTTTCTGTCATGCGTTCAGCCCACCACGAGGGCGGCCGGGAGCTCCAACACCGATCAGGAACGCGGCGATACCGTGCGGGTATGGAAAGACTGGAGGTCCGCGAGCTCGTCTACTTCACCGCTGTCGCCGAAGAACTGCACTTCGGCCGGGCGGCCGCCCGGCTAGGGATGACCCAACCGCCGCTCTCCCGCGCCATTCAGCAGCTCGAACGACGGCTGGGCGTAGCCCTGCTGGAACGTGGCAGCCGCCGGGTCGCCCTGACCGAGGCGGGGGCCGTCCTGCTCCGCGAGAGCCGTACGGTGCTCGACGCCGCGTCGGCCGCGGCGCGCCGCACCCGGCGGGCCGGCCGCGCCGACCCGCGTCTGGTCCTGGTCATCAAGCCGGGCGGCGACGGTGGCCTGCTGCCCGCGATCCTCGACGCCTATCAGGATGAGCCGGGTGCGCTGCCGGTCGAGCTGGTGTGCAGCTTCGGCGAACGTGAGATCCTCCTGCGGGAGGGTCGTGCCGACGCCGCCCTGCTTCACCGCCCCCACCACGACCTCACCGGCCTGGACACCCAGGACCTCCTGACCGAGGCTCAACTTCTCGTGATTCCGCGTTCGCATCGCCTCGCGGGCCGTACCCGGGTCTGCCTGAACGACCTCGCCGGGGAGCCCCTGCCGCGCTGGCCGGGCTCATCCGAGGGTGGCTCACACGGACCCGAGGTCCACGACCTTGGGCAGCTTCTCCACCTCATCGCCTTGCGCCGCATGGTCGCCGTCCTCCCCTCCTCCATCCGCGACCAGCTCCGCGACGACCTGGTCGCGGTCCCAGTCGATGATGCCGAGCCCACCACGCTCGTCCTCGCCTGGCCCGAGCACGCCACCTCCCCAGCCCTGGCCGCCTTCGTCCGCGCGGCCGCCGCCGTGGCGGGCAAGGCGACGGGCCACGGCGGGTAGAGGGGGGAGACGCGCGGGGTGGGATGCGCCCTCGCCCATGCTCGCAGGCGTGCGAACACTCCAGGCCGCCGAGGCCGCCCGGAGCAGCCGGGCCGAGGCGGGGGAGGTTCCGGCCGGTGCGCGGCGGTTCGTGTTCCTGTTCGACCGGTCGGTGAGTTTCAATCCCGGGGCCTTTCCCACGTGCGCGCGTACCGTGATCGAGGAGCAGGGACCACAGGCGTGCCCGGCGGGGTCGCGGATCGGCGGCGGGCTCGGGACATCCGCGGACGGGCAGTCGCAGGAGGTGCTGGCCTTCAACACGCGGGTGGGGCGGTCGCCAGGGGTGCTGGTGGTGCTGACCGGCTCCGGGGTGGCTTTGGAGCAGACCTTGGAGCGGGTCGCGGACCCGTACCGCGAGGACTACCGGTGGGCCCTGGACGAGATCCTGCCACCCACGTCCGTGCCCCCGCAGGACCGCGCGGGCACGATCCGCTTCCAGCTCTCCTTCGGCGCGACGCGCCAGCACCGGGGCCGCACGGTCGGCTTCGCCGAAACCACCGCCAAGCCGGGCGACCGGCTGACCTTCGGCCTGTGGAGCGAGTTCGTCACCGGCCAGGTCGTCCTGCCCACCGCCCGGACACCGCCTGGACACCGCTCAGGAACGGCGACCGTTAGCCAGATCCTTGACCTCTCCGGTGGTGCTGGTGGCGACCAGGGCGGTGGCGAAGAGAATGAGCTGGTTGAGCACCTTGAGGAAGAGCAGCATCGCGACCGCTCCCGTGACGACCTGGTACGCGGGATTGGCGGCCGTGAGGTTGAGCACGGCCTGGCCGAGCGTCTTGAGGATCTCCAGGCCGATCGTGATGACCAGCGCAGGCCCGATCACCCGCCGCGGCGACAGGTGCAGCCGTGGCGGCGCGGTCAGCAGCGCGATGGCCAGCACCGTGTTGACCCCGCTGCCCAGCACGAACGCCGCCACCGGCAGCATCCACTGGACAGGGGCGGCCCGCACGCCCACGGTGTGGCCCGCGACCCAGGTCAGCAGCCATTCGGCGGAGAAGGCGACGGCGAGCGACAGCGCGAGCAGGAGCCCGAGCCCCGCCACGATGCCCAGGTCGATGAGCTGGCGCAGGAAGAAGCGGCCCGGATACTCCTCCAGCCGCCAGATCGCCCTGGTCGCCGAGCGGAGCGTGTCCATCCAGAACAGGCCCGTCAGGGGGAGGACCACGCAGGCCACGAGCCCGGCGGTGTCACCGGCGTCGCGCAGCGCCTGGACGTCCAGGCGCGGGAAGGTGTCGCTCAGGTAGAGCTGCACCTGGGCCAGTGCCGCCGGCGAGTGCAGGACCCGGCCGAGGATGGCGAACCCCAGCAGGCCCAGGGCGAAGGTGGCGAAGAAGGCGTAGTAGGTGAGAGCGGCCGACAGCCGGCCCGCGTCGACCTGGTCGTAGCGGATCAGGGCCCGCGCCGTGTGATCCAGCCAGCCGTGCCGGCTCCTCGCGCTCTTCCACCCCTCCGCCATCCGGCCGAGCCAGTGGCGGGCGCTCATGGCGAGGTCCGGCACGTCGGCGAAACGCGGCCCTGAACGCGCGCCGCACCGCGACGACCGCGGTAGCTGACGATGCGGCCCCCGGGACCGGCACAGCGGAGATCCGCACAGCGGAGATCCACACAGCGGAGATCCACACAGCGGAGATCTGCGCGGATCGCGGAGAACCGGTCAGTACGGTGCACGCATGAATGGTGTCATAAGGCTGACACCCGGCTCCGCCAGGATCAGTGGTGCCTTCACGGACACTGGAGTCGGCCAGGGGCCCGGGGCGCCGGCCGCTATCCCGTGCCGTGGAGCCAGGCGGTCTCGGTCTTGTGGAACGCGTCGAGTTCGGCCGGACGGTCGTCGCCGAGCAGGTCCTGGCTCACCGTCACGCCGCGGGTCGACTGGATCCAGGCGAGGAACCGGTAGGACGGCCGAAGCCCGGAAAGTGCGGCCGCGTCCACCGGAAGCGGCTCGCCCGCGTAGACGGGCCGCAGTTCGTCGCGCTCCAGCAGGACCTCGAAGCTCAGCAGCTTCCACCGTCCGTCCTCCCGGACGGCACGGGAGAAGAACCGGCAGTAGGCGTGGAAGTCGACCTCCACTCCCTCCACCGTGGTCCGGTTGAAGATCTTGGCCGGGCTCTCGACGGTCGCCCGGTCGCCCTCGACCCGCGCGTAGGCGGGGAAGACCCAGTGTTTGCTGTTGCCGGTCCGCGCCATCCACGTCTTCGTCGCCTCGACGTAGGCGTCGCCGCCGCGTCCGTCGTACCAGGTGGTCCTGACGTAGGCGTCGTCGTGGAAGCAGTCGCGCATCACGTCGAAGAGCCGCTGGTCGCGGGCGAAGCGTTCCCGCCGCACCAGGTCGAAGAGCTCGTCGCGGTCCAGGAGGGCGGCCGGCCGGTCGGTGTTCACCATGTCATCCCCTCGGGATAGCCGAGCACGGCCTTCACCTCGAGGTACTCCTCGAAGCCGAACCGCCCGAACTCGCGTCCGTTCCCGGACTGCTTGTAGCCGCCGAACGGCAGGCTGCGGTCGAACGGGGCGCCGTTGAGGTAGACGCGGCCCGCGCGGATGCGGTTGGCGACCCTGCGGGCGCGGTCGGGGTCCTTCGACTGTACGAAGCCCGCCAGCCCGTACGGCGTGTCGTTCGCGATCTCGACGGCCTCGTCCTCGGTCTCGTACAGCAGGATCGACAGCACGGGCCCGAAGATCTCCTCGCGCGCGATCCGCATCTGCGGCGTGACGTCGCCGAACACGGTCGGGCGGACGTAGAACCCCTTGTCGAGCCCGTCGGGACGCTCCGGGCCGCCGGCCACGAGCGTCGCGCCCTCGTCGATCCCCGACTGCACGAGCCCGGTGACCTTGTCCAGCTGTGCCTGGCTCACCACGGGGCCCATCGTGGTCGCAGGATCGAACGGGTCGCCGAGACGGACCTCCTCGACCGCCCGCCGCGCGGCGGCGTACGCCTCGTCGCGCTGCGATCGGTGCACGAGCATCCGCGTGGGTGACTGGCAGTTCTGGCCGCCGTTGGTGTAGCACGCGTGCACCCCGGCGACGACCGCGGACGCAAGGTCCGCGTCGGGCAGGATGATGTTGGCCGACTTGCCGCCGAGTTCGAGCGCGACGCGCTTCACCGTGTCGGCCGCGAGCTTGGAGACCCTGATGCCGGCGCCGGTGGAGCCGGTGAGCGAGACCATGTCGATGCCGGGGTGCGCCGCGATGGCCTCACCGACCGTGGGGCCGTCCCCGTTGACGAGGTTGAACACGCCGGGCGGCAGTCCGGCGTCGTGGATGACCTCGGCGAGCACCATGGCGCTGAGCGGCGCGATCTCGCTCGGCTTGAGCACCACGGTGCAGCCGGTGGCGAGGGCGGGGGCCACCTTCGACGCGACCTGGTTGAGCGGCCAGTTCCACGGCGTGATGAGGCCGCAGACGCCGATCGGCTCACGCCGTACGATCCCGGCGCCCATCTCCTCCTCGAAGCGGTAGTCCGCGAGCACGCGGGCCGCCTCCTCGAAGTGGAACAGCGCCACCGTGGCCTGGCGCTGCGTCGCGAACGTGATCGGCGCTCCCATCTCGCGCGTCATCGTCCTGGCGATCTCGGGCAGCCGGGCACGGAAGCCGGAGATGATCCGCTGGAGGTACTCCAGCCGTTGCTCCACGCTGACCTGCGCGTACGTGGCGAAGGCCGTGCGCGCCGCCGCCACGGCGCGGTCGACGTCCTCGGCCGTCCCGAGGCTGATCTCCGCGAACGTCTCCTCGGTCGCGGGGTCGAGGACGCCGAGGGTCCGCGGCTCAGCGGGATCGACCCACGCGCCCCCGATGTAGAACTGGTGTCTAGTGGACACTCTCCAACCTCCTCATGGTGTCGCCGCGGTGAGCGGGACGTCGAGGCGCGAGCGGAGCTCGTGGAACGAGATCCCCCACGTCTCCCGGACGAGGACCGCGTCCCCGGTGATCTCGAACGTGGCGACGTCGGTGTAGACCCGGTCCACGCACCGCAGCGCGGTGAGCGGATACGTGCACTCCTTGACGAGTTTCGGCTCGCCGGCCCTGGTGAACAGCGACATCAGCACGTAGACCTGCTTGGCGCCCACGGCGAGGTCCATCGCTCCGCCGACCGCCGGGATCGCGCCGGGCTCGCCGGTGTGCCAGTTGGCGAGGTCGCCTGCTGCCGAGACCTGGTAGGCGCCGAGGACGCACAGGTCGAGGTGGCCGCCTCGCATCATGGCGAACGAGTCGGCGTGGTGGAAGTACGAGGCGCCGGGCAGCTCGGTCACCGGGAGCTTGCCGGCGTTGATCAGGTCGGGGTCGACCGCGTCGCCGGTCGCCGCCGGCCCCATGCCGAGCATGCCGTTCTCGGTGTGCAGGATGACCCCCGACTCCGGGGGGAGATGGTCGCCGACGGTCGTGGGCTGGCCGATGCCGAGGTTGACGTACGCCCCGTGGGGGATGTCGCGCGCGAGCACCCGCGCCATCTCGTCCCGCCCGAGGGGGCCGCGGTCAACGTGCTGAGCGATCATGACGCCACCCGCACGATCCGGTCGACGTAGATGCCCGGGGTGACCACGACCTCGGGGTCCAGCGCTCCCGGCTCGACGACGTGCTTCACCTGCACGATGGTGGTCGTCGCGGCCGTCGCCATGACGGGTGCGAAGTTGCGCGCCGTCTTGCGGTAGACGAGGTTCCCGAGGGTGTCCGCGGTGTGGGCGCTGATGAGCGCGACGTCGGCGGCGATGGGCAGCTCCAGCACGTACGTCCGGCCGTCGATCTCGCGGGTCTCCTTGCCCTCCGCGAGGAGGGTCCCGACCCCGGTACGGGTGTAGAACCCGCCGATCCCGGCTCCGGCGGCGCGCATGCGCTCGGCCAGGTTCCCCTGCGGCACGACCTCCAGCTCGATCCTCCCGCCGCGGTACAGCTCGTCGAAGACCCAGGAGTCCGTCTGCCGGGGGAACGAGCACAGGATCTTGCGCACCCGCCCGGCCGCGAGCAGGGCCGCGAGCCCGGTGTCACCGTTGCCCGCGTTGTTCGACACGACGGTGAGGTCCCGCGCTCCCTGCCGGATCAGCGCGTCGATCAGCTCGAACGGCAGGCCGGCCGTGCCGAAGCCGCCGACCAGCACCGTCGAGCCGTCGGCGACGCCGCTGACCGCCTCGTCGGCGGAGGCGCAGAGCAGCGTCATGCGACGTTCTCCAGCACGACCGCCAGGCCCTGACCCACGCCGATGCAGATGGCCGCCACGCCCCACCGTTCGCCGGACTCCACGAGCCGCGCCGCGAGGGTGCCGAGGATGCGCCCGCCCGAGGCGCCCAGCGGGTGCCCGATGGCGATCGCCCCGCCCTTGGCGTTGACGAGCTCGGTGTCCCGCAGCCCGAGCTTCAGCCAGGCGTCGACGCAGGCGATCGACTGGACGGCGAACGCCTCGTTCAGTTCGACGGCGCCGACGTCCTCCCAGGTGATGCCCGCCCGCTTGAGCGCGTCGCCGGCGGCCTCGACCGGGGCGTAGCCGAACTGCTGCGGCTCCAGCGCCGACCAGCCGCGACCGGCGATCCGCGCGATTGGGTCACGGCCGATGGCCGCGGCGGCGTTCGCCGAGCCCAGCAGGACCGCGCTCGCGCCGTCGTTCAGCGGTGAGGCGTTGCCGGCGGTGATCGTCCCGTCGGGCCGGAACGCCGGCTTCAGCTTGGCCAGCGCCTCGAGCGAGGTGCCGGGACGGATGCTCTCGTCCTGGGTCAGGTCGGCGCCGGGGACGGGCACCACGAGGTCGTCGTAGAAGCCCTTCGCCCACGCCTCCGCCGCGAGGCGGTGCGAGCGGGCGCCGAACTCGTCCTGCCGCTCGCGCGAGATCGAGAACTTCTCCCGCAGCTGCTCGTTGCACTCGCCCAGCGAGACCGTCCACTCGGCGGGCATCCGCTCGTTCACCAGCCGCCAGCCGAGCGTCGTGGAGACGGCGGTGACGTCGCCCGCCGGGAACCGGCGCGACGGCTTCGGCAGGACCCACGGCGCCCGCGTCATCGACTCCACGCCGCCGGCGATCGCGATCTCCGCGTCACCGACCTCGATCATGCGGGAGGCCATCATGGCGGCGTCCAGCGACGAGCCGCAGAGCCGGTTCACCGTGGTGGCGGTCACCGAGACGGGCATGCCGGCCAGCAGCACGGCCATCCGGCCGACGTTGCGGTTGTCCTCGCCGGCGCCGTTGGCGTTGCCCCAGAACACGTCGCCGACCAGGCCGGGGTCCAGGCCCGGCGAGCGGTCGAGCAGTCCCTTCAGCGCGGTCGCGGCCAGATCGTCGGTCCTCGTGTCGGCCAGGGCTCCGTTGAACCGGCCGAACGGGGTCCTGACCGACGCGTACACGAATGAGCTGCTCATCGGAGCGTCTCCACTTCCTGCCCCATCTCAGGAGGCGTCCTTCGCTTGCTTGCGGATGTCGTCGTAGGAGAAGTCGTTGATGGCGGCGAGCAGGTCGGTCGTGTAGATCTCCGTGGCCGGGAACGCCTTGTCCACGAGCCCGGCGGACGCCATGAACTCCACCATCCCGGTCGCCGCCTTCGCGTCGATCCGGCCCCACTCGCCGTCCTCGACCCCCTGGTCGGCCAGCCGTACCTTGAGGATCTTGACCTGGGACGCCATCGCGTCCCTCTCCGGTCCGCTGCCCCGGGTCTCCGGGTGGAGCTTCCACAGGTCGCGGATCGCGGCCTCGGGATTGGCCTGGGCGAAGGCGAAGCCCTTCGCGATGGCGCGGCCGAACCGCTCCAGGACGTCCTTCCGCTCGGCGATCGTCTTCCGCGTCGCCGCGAACCCGCCGCCCCAGATGCCGGCGGTCTGGGGCACCGGCAACGGGGTGAGCTGGATCCCGGAGTCCTCGACGATCGCGTACTGGGTGTCCCAGAGGGCCAGCGCGTCGACCTGGCCGCTCTTGATGGCGTTGATCTGCTGGGCGCCCGCGCCGATCGGCACCAGGCCGGCGGCGTTCTCGCTCATCCCGTTGAGCTCCATCGCGGTGCGGGCGAACGTCCCGCCCGAGCTGGCCACCGCGGTCACCCCGATCTTCCTGCCCTTCAGGTCCGCGACGCTCCGCACCGCCGAGCCCTGGGGCAGCTGCAGGCTGTAGATCCAGTGCGGGTAGTACGACGCGAAGTAGGCCAGGTCCAGGTTCTTGGCGTGACCGATCGCGACCGGCTCACCGGTCATCAGCGCCACGTCGGCGCCCCCGGCGGCCACCTGCTGCGCCGACTGCGTGCCGGAGGGGAACAGCTGGACCTCGACGTCGAGCCCCTCGTCCTTGAAGTAGCCCTCGGCCTCGGGGACCACCAGGGTGGTGTAGCCGGCGTTCCAGCTGGGCGCGCTCAGGGCGAAGGTGACTTTGTCGAGGCCGGCGCCGCCCGCCGGGTCGCCCCCCTCCCCACCGCATGCGCCCAGCGTGGCCACCATGAGGATTCCTGCGAACAGGCCGGTCAGGCTCTTGAGCCGTCTCGTCATCGTCGGTCTTTCCCATCAGAGCTCGTGTGCGTGTCGTGCCAGTGCGGGAGGACGTGCCGCCCGACGAGGTCGAGCGTGTGGCGGGCGACCTCCGGGGGCGTGCCGAGCGGGGCGACCCGCAGCTGTACGGACGTGACCCCCGCCCGTACGTACCGGTCGATCGTCGCGTCGATGTCGTCGGGCGTGCCCACCATGGGGAGCTCAAGCTCGGCAGGGCCGTCCGCACCCGTCCACAGGCCCCGTTCGGTGTAGTAGCCGGTCGCGGCCTTCAGGTGGCGTGCGGCGAGTTCGCGGGCGGTGGCGGCGTCCTCGTGGACGACGCAGAACCTGGTGGTGGCGACCGTTCCCGCTGTCTCGCCGCGCCCCGACCAGTAGGCGGCCGCCTGCTGGAACAGCAGGTCGTCGCAGTAGTTCGTCGCGCCGTAGAAGCCGTCGGCGAGCGTCGCGGCACGGCGGGCCGAGGCGGCCACCTTGCCGCCCACCAGGATTCGCGGCCCGCCGCGCCGCACCGGAGGCGGGACCGCCACCGGCGCGCCGGCACTCGGGTCGCCGGACCAGGCGTCGCGCAGCAGCTTCAGCGTGTCGTCGAAGGCGGCGCCGGCCGGGCCTGAGGGGGGCAGCCCGGCCCGGTGGGCGACCTCCGGGCCGCCGAGCCCGAGGCCGAGGGTGAGCTTCCCGCCGCACAGCTGGTCGAGCAGCGCGGCCTCGTACGCCAGCTTCTCCGGACTGTACGCGCGCAGGAGCAGCACCGCCGACCCCAGCGCCAGGGACGTCCGCCCGGCCAGATGCCCCAGGACCATCAGGACGGACGGAAGGTGGAACGGCTGAGCGGCCGCGTGATAGCTCTCACCCACCCACGCGGAGTCGAAACCGTGCCGCTCCGCGCGGGCGAGCAGCGTGACCGCGCGATCCACCTGCGGGCGGACCGGCTCCTGGGAGCTCAGATCGAGCGCGACCCCCAGCCGCATTCAGCCGGCGCTCTCTGCTTGCTTGACGACCTCGTCGTGGGAGAACTCGTTGAACGCCTTGAACATCGCGTCGGTGTAGATCTCCTTCGCCGGGAACTTCTTGATCAGTCCGGCCGAGGCCATGAAGTCGAGCGAACGGGTGAACGCCGCCTCGTCGATCCGGCCCAGCGTCTTGTCGTCGAAGCCCTGCCCGTCCAGGCGCACTTCAAGGACCTTGACCCCGTCGGCCAGCGCCTTCTCCTCCGGTTCCGACCCGCGGGTCTCCGGATAGAGCTTCCACAGGTCGCGGATCGCGGCCTCGGGGTTGGCCTTGGCGAAGACGAACGCCTTGGCCACCGCACGCCCGAACCGTTCGAGGACGTCCTTCTTGGCCTCGAGGTTCTTGCGGCTCGTCGCGAAGCCGCCGCCCCATGCGTCCGCCGTCTCCTTGATCGGCAGCGGCGTCAGCGTGACGCCGGCGTTCCTGACGATCTGGTACTGGATGTCCCAGAGCGCCAGCGCGTCGACCTGGCCGCTCTTGATGGCGTTGATCTGCTGGGCGCCGGCGCCGATCGGCACCAGCGTGGCGCCGTTCTGGCCCAGCCCGTTGAGCTCCATCGCGGTACGGGCGAACGTCGCGCCGGAGCTCGCGACCGCCGAGACACCGATCTTCTTGCCCTTCAGGTCGGCGATGCTCCGCACGGCCGAACCGTCCGGCACCTGGAGGCTGTAGATCCACTTCGCCCAGTAGGAGCTGAAGTAGGCCAGGTCCAGGTCCTTGTCATGGCCGATGGCCACGGGCTCGACCGTCATGAGGCCGAGGTCGGCACCGCCGCCGGCGACCTGCTGCGCCGCCTGGGTGGCCGACGGGAACAGGTTGGTCGTGACCTTCAGACCCTCCTGCTCGTAGAAGCCCTCGGCCTCGACGACGGCCATGACCGCGTAGCCGGCGTTCCAGCTCGGGGACGCCATCGCGAACGTCACCGGCGTCAGCTCGCCGGACTCGGCCGAGTCCCCGGATCCGTTGTCGGAACCGCACGCGCTCAGCGTTACGACCGCGCACAAGACGGCGACCGCACCACTGACGACTTTCACCGCTCGTCCGGTCTTCACGATGGAACCTGCCTCTTACTGGTTGGGGAGGGGGTAGGTGTCTTCGTTGAGCACGCGGCCCGGCGTCAGGGAGAAGTCCAGACGCGGCGGGCAGAAGATGTCGATCAGCTGGTTGGTCCCCGGGCCGACGGCCTCGCTGGTGTGGATCATGGGCGGCGGGATCACGGCCACGGAAGGGCTGCCGCACTTCAGGTGCCGGTCCTCGCGCCACTCGCTGCGCCGCCTGGACCACGGGGTCCGCAGGTGGTGGACGTACTCTCCCTCCACGGCGAGCGAGCACTGCTCGAAGTCGTCGTGGTCGTGCGGCGAGAGGGTGTCCGGATCGCGCGGGCCGATCCTGGGCGCCAGAAAGTTGATCATGAAGGTGCTGCACCGCACGATCTGGCCCGGGCGGATGGCGTCCTGCGTCACCTGAAGGTCGGCCAGCCGGTAGGCCCGGATGCGGTAACCCTCGGGCGGGTCGGGCCACGGCTCGAACGGCTTGGTGTTCGGGTGCGGATCGGCGTACGCGTCCCGGTTGCGCGCCTTGTCCAGCAGGTCGGCGGACCGGGAGCTGAACAGCCGTACGACGGTGCAGTCGTCGACGCCGACGATCGCACTGCTGCCGGGCGGGACCATCACCACGGCCTTGCCCGAGACCGACTCGGACTCCCGCGACGCACGGATGACGACGCTGCACTCCTCGTACGGGAGGATCGCGACGTACTCGTCCGGCTGGTCATCGCGATCCAGCACGTCGCCGGCGACCAGCGTCGTGTAGGCGAGGACGAAGTTGTGCCCGCGGAAGTACCACGTCGACGATCCGGCAGGGGTCGTCTCGTCGGGATCGCCCGTGCCGAGGTCTGAGAACTCCACGTCGGGTGGGGTGGCCAAGGTGGTCATCGTCTGCCTCATCTGTCGTAGGGGGTGTGGTCGCTCAGTCGTCCAGGCCGAGCAGGAAGGCCGGGTTGTCGCAGAAGATCTGCCGCAGCGACCTCTCGTCCAGGCCGAGGTCCAGCAGCGCGGTCGCGACGCGGATGTAGGAGTCCACCGGCAGCGGCCGGTCCTTCTGGCCGAGGTCGGAGGCCATCACGGTGTGCTCGGGGCCGATCTTCTCGATCCAGTCGAGGAGGAGCCTCGGGTCCCACTTCTTGGTCCCCTCGGGGTCGTAGAAGCCGGTCTCGTGCTCGACGAACGCCCCGTAGCCGACCAGCTCGCGGCACTTCGCCTCGTCCGCGCCGATGACGTAGTCGGGATGGTTGAGCAGCATCCTGGTGACGCCCTTGTCCTTGGCCGCGGCGAACAGCTGGGTGATCGACTCGGTCTCCATGTGCCCGCCGGTCACCATCGCGCCGGTCTCCTTGACCAGGTCGAGCACCTCGTAGACCTCGGGGATGAGCTCGCCGTTCTCCTGGTGGATGTCGACCCTGGACGACGGCACCTCGACGCTGGCCGTGGGGAAGCCGACGCCCTCCGGATGGCATTCGATGTGCCGGTCGGCCGAGAACGTCGGGAACCACACGGCCTTGCCCCCCATGCGCAGGCACATGGCCACCGCCTGGGGGTTGATGCCGCCGATCATGCTGTTCAGGGTGATGCCGCCGAAGACCGGGGTCTTGATCGTGGACAGCCGGTCGCTCATCGCGAGCAGGTCCATGACCGTGTTGTGGTGGTGGGACTTCACCAGCACGCCGCGCATGCCGAGCCGCTCGCCGTCCTTACCGGCCTCGGCGTGGTCGATCCGTCGGGGGAACGGGTTGGGGCCGGAATGACAGTGCAGGTCAACGCAGCCGTCGAGCAGCTTGATGATGGCGGGGGAGTCAGTCATGAAGTCTCCGGGGGTCGGCGGAAGTTCACATCACCGTTCGCATCACAGACTTAAAGTTCGCTATCCGGTCTGTCAATAGGGTGCATACCGAAACACTTACCCGAAACACCTGGAAAACCTTGCAGCAATCGCGAGGGCGTGCATAACCTCTGTCCGTACTGCGAACTACAAGAACTCTCTACGGACATCAACGCAACGGGGTGGGGGCCGATGACGGAGCGCCAGGACGACAGACAGGTGACTGCCCGCGAGCAGGACATCCAGGCGGTGAGCCGGACCGCGCAGATCCTCGGACTGTTCGGCCCTGAGACACCTGAGCTCTCCGTCGCGGAGGCCACCCGCCGGCTCGGCCTCAACCGGACCACGGTGCACCGCTACTTCAGCTCGATGATCGGTTGCGGCCTGTTGGAGCGCGTGGAGGAGTCCGCACTCGTCCGTCCAGGACGGTCGATCCTGCAGCTCGGCAGCTTCGCGCTGGGCCGCCAGCGCATCATGCAGATGGCGCCGGCCCACATGCGCGAGCTCGTCCGCGAGATCAAGGTCAGCACCGTGCTGTCGCTGTGGGGCACCTCAGGGCCGGTGGTCTCGCTGGTGGAGGAGGCCGAGCACCCCACCCTCGTGACGGTGCGCGTGGGCTCGCAGCTCGCGCTGGACTCCTCGCAGGCCAAGGTCTTCCTGGCCTTCCTCCCCGACCAGTTCAACGCCGACCGGCTCACCGGCAGCCTCCCCGAGCCCCAGCGCACCGAGACGCGCCGGCGCATCGAGGAGATCCGGCAGGCCGGCATGAGCAGCCACGTCAACCACCGCGGCATCTGCGTCGTCGCGGCGCCGGTGTTCGCGGCGACCGGGATCTGCGCCACGATCGCGGCCGTCGGCACCGAGCGGATGCTGCCGGCGGCGCTGGACTCCCGGGAGGCCACGGCGTTGAAGGCCGTCTGCAAGCGACTGACCAAGGAGATGGGCGGCACGTGGCCCGAGGGGGCCGGCTGATCGCTGCCGGCACGACGACCGAGGCGCGGGCAGCCTGCGCTCGAACCAGGTGAGGAATGACAGACATGCCGACCAGTACCGACACCGACCACGTGATCCGCCTGGACTCGGTGTCCATGCTCTACCCGACGAAGTCCGGCGGGACCGTCCAGGCTCTCGACGACGTCTCCCTCAGCGTCCGCGCCGGTGAGTTCATCTCCATCGTCGGCCCCAGCGGCTGCGGCAAGAGCACGCTGCTGCGGATCATCATGGGGCTGTCCCGCCAGACCTCGGGACAGGTCACCTTCGGGCCGTCGGACGACACCCACCGCAACCAGCTCGGGATGGTCTTCCAGCAGCCGCTGCTGCTGCCCTGGCGTACCGTGCGGAAGAACCTGCTGACCTCGCCTGACCTGCACCAGCGCCGGGACGCCGGCACCCACGCGAAGGCCGACGAGCTGCTGGTGATGCTCGGCCTGGAGGAGTTCGGCGACCGGTACCCCAACGAGCTGTCCGGCGGGATGCAGCAGCGGGTCGGGATCGGCCGCGCCCTCATGCACGACCCGCGCATCCTGCTCATGGACGAGCCGTTCGGCGCCCTCGACGCGATGACCCGCGACCAGATGGGACTGGACCTGCTGAAGATCTGGGACCAGGACCGCAAGACCGTGCTGTTCGTGACGCACAGCATCCCCGAGGCGGTGCTCCTCGCCGACCGCGTCGTGGTCATGACACCGCGGCCCGGCCGGTTGGCGGACGTCGTCGAGGTCGCGCTGCCTCGGCCACGGCGGCTCGAGAACATCAACACGCCCGAGTTCGGAGAGATCGTCCTGAAGATCCGCAAGCTGCTCGACTCCGAGCACAGCGCCCACTAGGAGCACTGATGTCCACCAACACCAAGCGCCACGCAGCCGGCCGAGAGGCGCTCGCCGTCCCGGACGGCGAGACCGGGCCGGTGGAGGCGCCCACGAGCCCGGACGCCCCGGTCCGCGCCCGGCGCCGCCGACTGCCGGAGATCACCTACAGCGTGCTGGTGTTCATCGGGCTGCTGGTGGTCTGGCAGGCCGTCGTGGAGATCCTCGACGTCTCCGACATCCTCGTCCCCGCACCCACAGCCGTCGCCGCCTCCCTGGTCGAAGGCTTCCAGGACGGCAGCCTGGTCACCCACTCGCTCGTCACCCTCAAGGAGATCCTGATCGGGTTCGGCATCGCGGTCGGCTCCGCGCTGGTCTCCGCCGTGCTCATCACCCAGTTCAGGACGGTGGAACGGGTGCTCTTCCCGCTGCTCATCCTGACCCAGACCATCCCCAAGGTCGCCATGGCGCCGCTGCTGATCGTCTGGTTCGGCATCGGGATCAGCTCGAAGGTGCTGACCGTGGCCCTCATCGCGTTCTTCCCCCTCCTCATCAACGCGATCCTGGGATTCCGGTCCGCCGCCTACGAGCAGGTCGAGATGCTCAGGTCCTTCGGGGCGTCCCGCATGCAGGTCATGCGGCACCTGCAGATCCCCTCGGCGCTGCCGCACATCTTCGCGGGACTGGAGGTCGCCGTCATCCTGTCCGTGACCGGCGCCGTGGTCGCGGAGTTCGTGGGCAGCTCGGAAGGTCTGGGCTACCTGATCCAGGCGACCAACTTCACCCTGGACGTGGCCAGGACCTTCGCGGTGATCGTCGTGCTGTCGGCCGTCGGCATCGCCCTGCACGCGGTCGTCGTACAGCTCGGCAAGTGGCTGGTCTTCTGGACCTCCACCCCCAACCAGACCGCCGGCGAGGTCTGAGCCGATGACACGGATGCGCGACGGAATCAACGGCGGCACGCTCGGGACCTGGATCAAGCTCGCCAGCCCCGAGAGCGTCGAGATCATGGCGTACGCGGGCTTCGACTTCGTGGTCATCGACCTCGAGCACACGACACTCGACCTGGGCGCCGCCTCCACCCACATCGCGACGGCCCGAGCCCTCGGGGTGGACCCGCTCGTCAGGGTGCCCGACCACGGACTCAGCGTGATCCAGCGGGTCCTCGACGCTGGCGCGGCCGGTGTGCTCGTGCCGCACGTCGACACGGTGGAGCAGGCCCGGGCGGTCGTACGGGCCACCCGCTTCCCGCCGCGCGGCGACCGCGGGTCAGGCGGCACCAGCCGAGCGGGCCGCTGGGGGCTGCTGCCCCGCGCGGACTACCTCAGCGCGCCGGTTCTGTGCGTCGTCCAGCTCGAAAGCGAGGCGGCGATGAAGAACGCCGGGGAGATCCTGGCCCTCGACGGCGTCGGTGCCGCGCTGGTCGGGACGGCCGACCTGTCGATGTCGATGGGCGTCGCGGCGGGCGGCGACGAGGTGGACCGGCTCGTCACCTCCGCGCTGGAGGCCGCCGCCGCGGCAGGCATCCCCATCGGCACCGCGTCCGCCACGAGCGACCAGGCCAGGGCCGCCCTGGCCAGGGGCTACGACTACGTGGTGGTCAGCAACGACACCTCGATCCTCGCCGCCGGCAGCCGGGCGATCGTGAACGCGATGAAACTCGCAGAGGGAGTCGCCCGATGAGCGCACCGCGCGTCGCCATCGTGACAGGTTCGAGCTCCGGGATCGGCGAAGGGATCGCCCGCGGGCTCGCGGCCGACGGCTTCACCGTCGTGGTGAACTCGGCCACCTCGGTCGACGCCGGTGAGCGCCTCGCGGCCGAGTTCCCCGGAGCGAGCTACGTCCAGGCCGACGTCGCCGATCCCGCCGACGCCGTACGCCTGGTGGAGACGGCCGTGCAGCGGCACGGCCGGCTCGACCTGCTGGTGAACAACGCCGGCGTCGCGCGCCCCGTCCCGCACGCCGACCTGGAGGCGATCACCGCCGACGACTGGCACCGGATCCTCGGCGTCAACGTCGTCGGGACGTGGCAGGTCTCCGTCGCCGCCGTGAAGGTGATGGAACCCGGCAGCCAGATCATCAACATCACCTCGGTGGGCGGCTCGCGCCCCCTCGGCAGCTCGATCCCCTACGCCGTCAGCAAGGCCGCCCTCGACCACCTGACGAGACTGCTGGCCAAGGCCGTAGGCCCGGACGTCCGCGTGAACGCCATCGCCCCCGGGCCCCTCCAAACCCGCCTCACCTCGGCCGGCCTCGCTCAACGGGCGTCCCGCACCGCGGCGATGACCCCACTGGGCCGCCTCGGCCAACCCTCCGACATCGCAGCCATGATCCTGGCCCTGACCAAGATCCCCTTCGTCACCGGCGAGGTGATCAACGTCGACGGCGGCATCAACCTCTTCACCCACATGGACGCCCCCCGCGACACCGCCCCCTGACAGCAGCCGAAGAGGGGAGAAGTGCGGATGCTTTCGGGCCACGGATCGACAGCGCGCCTTGGACAGCATCAGGAACCGCCTACAACCTGCGGTGATACGTGAGGCGTATTACCTGTTCCGACAGTTTCATTGGACGGGCGGGTGGCCGTGAACGCATGGTTGATCCGTGAAAGCCGGGCCCGGCGGGCATCGCCGGCCGGCTTGCCGCGCGGCCGGAACTCTCCGGCCGGGCGATGACACCCGTTCACGGAGAAACCCAAGATCATGCAATCAGACACGGCTCGCCAGGACGACGTCCAGCCGTTGCACATTGACATCCCGGACAGCGCGCTGGCCGATTTGAGAGACCGGCTGGCCCGGGTACGCCTGCCCGACCCCGAGACCGTGCCGGACGCCGGCCAGGGCGTGCAGGTCGGCCGGCTGCGGGAGCTCCTGCACCACTGGGCCACCGGCTACGACTGGCGCAAGATCGAGCGGCACCTCAACGACCTCGGCCAGTTCCGCACGACGATCGACGGCCTCGGCATCCACTTCACGCACGTCCGCTCACCGCACCGGAACGCGACACCCCTGTTGCTGCTGCACGGCTGGCCTGGATCGTTCCTGGAGTTCCTGAAGGTGATCGGCCCGCTCACCGATCCGGTCGCGCACGGCGGGGACGCGCGGGACGCCTTCCACGTCGTCATCCCGTCCATGCCCGGCTACGGGTTCTCGGACATCCCCAGCGCCGAGGGCTGGACGCCGGATCGGATCGCCGCCGCGTACGCGGTGCTGATGCGGCGCCTGGGCTACGACTCCTACCTGGCGCAGGGCGGCGACTGGGGCGGCGTGGTGGCCACCCGCATGGGCAGGCAGCGCCCTGACGGCCTGCGCGCCGTCCACCTCAACTTCCCCGAGTTCCTCGCCCTGCCGCCGGTCGGCGACGAGCCGACCCCGGAAGAGGCCGCGGCCCTGGCTCAGGGCGAGGTGTTCGCGCACGTCCACTCCGGCTACCACCTGCTGCAGCGCACCCGGCCGCAGACCATCGGCTACGCCCTGACCGATTCCCCGGCCGGTCAGGCCGCCTGGATCTACGAGAAGTTCCTCGACTGGGCCGCCCCCGGAGCCTTCACCCTGGACGAGATGCTCGACCACATCTCCCTGTACTGGCTGACCGGCACTGCCGCCTCGTCCGCCCGCCTGTACTGGGAGTACGCCCAGGAGCCGCTCAGGCTGACCGAGCTCGACCTGCCGGTGGGCGTGAGCGTCTTCCCCGACGAGCTGACCCGCACCCCGCGCATCTGGGCCGAACGCGCCTACCACGACCTGCGCTACTTCAACGACGACATTCCCGCCGGCGGCCACTTCGCGGCGTTCGAGCAGCCCGGCCTGTTCGTCGACGAGGTACGCGCGTTCGCCCGGGCGATCGAGGTGGCCGCATGAGATGGGTCACCTACCGGTCGTCCGACGGGTCGGAGCGGTGCGGGCTGGTGCAGGGAGGCAAGATCCTCGGCCACACCCCGGGCATGACCTTGCTGGACGTGCTGCGCTCCGGTGAGGGCCTGGAGGCCGCCGCCGCCCTGGTGACGTCGAACCCGGCCGAGATCGTGGACCTGGCCTGGGCGGACATCCTGGCGCCGATCCCGGTGCCGCCGTCGGTCCGCGATTTCGCCGCCTTCGAACGGCACGTCGCGGGCGCCGCCGGCGGCACGGTCAGCCCGGTCTGGTACGAGGAGCCCATCTTCCACTTCTCGAACCCGGCCGCGATCCGGGGCCCGCGCGACGACGTGCCCGTACCGCCGGGGACGACGGCGTGGGACTACGAGGTCGAGGTCGCCGCCGTGATCGCCGACGACTGCTCCGACCTGGACCCGGCCACGGCCGAGAGCCACATCGCCGGCTACCTCGTCTACTGCGACTGGAGCGCGCGCGACCTCTCCGCCCGGGAGATGGGCTTCGTCTTCGGCCCCTCCAAGAGCAAGGACAGCGCGACCAGCCTCGGCCCGTACCTCGTCACGCCCGACGAACTGGAGCCCCACCGCTCGGGCAAGGGCTACACGCTCACGATGGACGGCTACGTCAACGGCGAGCCGTACGGAGGCGGCACCTGGGACGAGATCCACTGGTCGTTCGGCGAGCTGCTGGCGCACGCGTCGCGGGACACTACGCTGCGGGCCGGCGACATCATCGCCAGCGGTCCCGTCGGCACCGGTTGCATCCTGGAGCTGGCCGGGCGGCGCGACTACCTGACGCCGGGCGACACCGTCCGGGTCGAGGTCGAGCGGCTCGGCGCGGTGGAGGCGCGGATCGTCGCCAAGGGCGACAGGCTCGTACCGGAGATGATGATCTCGCGGAGCGTCCTGATCGCCGCTCCCGCCGCGGCCGTGTTCGACGTGATCGCGGATCCGCGCCGGCACGGCCACATCGACGGGTCAGGCACGGTCGCCGACACGATCACCGGCCCCGCCCGCCTCACCCTGGGCGCCGAGTTCAGCGTCTCGATGGTGCTGTACGACGTGCCGTACGAGGTGACGAACACCGTCGTCGAGTACGAGGAGAACCGCCGCATCGCCTGGGCGCACCCGGGCCGGCACCGCTGGCGCTACGAGCTGGCGGAGGTCGAGGGCGGCACGCTGGTCACCGAGACCTGCGACTTCACCACCTCGCCATGGGGAGAGCGCGTCGCGGGATCCGCCTGGGGCCGGCGGGACGCCGAGGCCATCGAGCAGACCCTGCCGCGGCTCAAAGCGCTGATCGAGGACGGCGCCTGAAGCCGTCCCGGCGAGCCCTGACCTGACCACAGAAAGGATCTTTGTGCACATCGGCATCGGACTTCCGAACCAGGTGCGCCACGTCACCGCCTCGATCATTCCACGCTGGGCGGCCCGGGCTGAGGAAGCCGGCTTCTCCACCCTCGCCACGACCGGGCGTTACGCGTACCCGAGCGTGAGCGACACCGTCGCGCTCGCGGCCGCGGCGGGGGCGACCACCACGATCGGCCTGCTCAGCGCGGTTCTGCTGGCCCCGACCTGGCCCGGCGCCCTGCTGGCCAAGGAGATCGCGGGCATCGACGGCGTCTCCGGCGGCCGTCTCACCCTCGGGGTCGGCGTCGGGTCACGCGCGGACGAGTTCACCGTCCCCGGACACGGCCTGCACGGCCGGGGCGCGCGATTGGAAGCCGACCTGGCGACCTACCGCGAGATCTGGGGCGGCGCACCGGTCGGCAACGGCCCGAACCCGGCCGTGCCATCGGGCACCCGGCAGGTCCCCATGCTGTTCGGCGGATACTCCGCTCGCGCGCTGGACCGCATGGTGCGCTGGGGCGAGGGCTACATCGGCGGCTCCCTGCCGCCCGCCATGACGGCGCCCAGCTTCGAGGCGGCGAAACGGGCCTGGCGGGAGGCGAGCCGCCAGGGCGCCCCGAAACTCGTCGTGCTCTGCTACTTCGCGCTGGGCGACACCGAGACCGGACAGGCGAACATCCATGACTTCTACCGCCTGGCCCCCAAGGACATCGCCACCAACGCGGTGCTCTGCACCACCCCGAAAATGATCAAAGAGTCCGTCGCGGCCTACACCGACCTCGGCCTCGACGAGATCATCTTCGTCCCCGCCACAGACGACCTCGACGAGATCGCCCGCCTCGCCGACCTCGTCACCTGAACGGAGCGCGACGAGCGAAGAAGTCGCAGGTCGCGACCGCCACTTCTGCGTTCAGCTGGCGGGGGCCGGATCGCCGATGCGGACATGCAGGTTCGTCAGCACGCGGAATTTCCAGCCGTGCAGGTCATGCGGCCGTCCGGGGTCCAGGGAGAGCCGGGGGTGTTGCTGGAGCAGCACCTCCAGCAGGGCCGCGATGATGCCGCCGACGACCGGGGCGGCGAGGCAGGCGTGGCGGGAGTATCCGAGACCCAGGTGCGGGAAGGGGTCCCGGTTGATGTCGAAGGTGTCGGGGTCGGTGAAGACGCTCTCGTCCCGGCCTGCCGAGGCGATGACCGCCATGACGGTCGCTCCGGCGGGGATGATCTGTCCGGCGAGGAGCACGTCTCTGGTCGTGCGGCGGGTGAGCGCGCCGTTCGGCGACAGCCAGCGCAGCGTTTCGTGGACGGCCTTGCGGATCAGGCGCGGGTCGTCGCGTACGGCCTGCATCTGAACGGGGTGCTGGAGCAGCGCGAGCAGCGTGAGCCCGGCGCCGGCCGCCGGTTCCAGGAACGCCGAGAGGATCTCGATGAAGGTGGGCAGGACGTTCTCGGCGGATCGGACGGTATCGGGCGGGCAGCCGCTGTGGAGCAGCTGTGACAGGACCGAGCCGTCGGGCCGGTCGGCGGCCTTCCTGGCGCAGGGCTCGATCGTCTGGCGGATCTCGGTGGCGGCGGCCAACGCCCGTTCGTGGACGCCCGGATCCGCCATGAAGTTGCTCATCCCGGCGCTGAGGTGGCGGGCCCAGCGGATGAGCGTGCCGGTGTCCACGTCCGGCAGGCCGAGGAAGCGGGCGAGGGCGGTGCTCGCGGCGGGTTCGAAGTAGCCGGACATCAGCTCGTCCCGGCTGCTGAGCCCGCCGGCGTACGGCCGTGCGGCCTCGCGGGTGAGTGTCGCGACCTGCTCGACGCGTTCGTGGGCGAATCGCGTGTCGACGGCGGCTCGCAGATCAGCGTGGGCGTCGCCCTCGGCCCTGAGCACGGACCCTTCCCCGAAGATCTGCGTGGCCAGCGAGGGGAAGGCGCTGGTGAACGACTCGTAGGCACTGAGGACTTGGCGCACGCCATCCCATCGGGTGACCATCCACAGGTCGAGCTTCGGCAGCAGGACGACCGGCGCTTCGCGGCGCAGCCTGGCGAAGATCGGATAGGGGTCACCGCCGAGCCGGTCGAAGGTGATGGACGCCGCGAAGTCGTTCATCGACGTCACCCGCCCGTCGGCACACCCGGCTGCTCGGCGGCCGCCTCGTCGCCGCCGAGGCGGGGGCGCGGAACCGGATTGCCGCGCAGGTACTCGACCTCGGTGCGGAGGTTCGCCAGCAGTTTGGCGGCGGTGTCCTGGCTGAAGCCGTTGCGGATGACGAAGCGGATGACGGCTATGTGCTCCAGGTCAGGCGGCAGGTAGTACGTCGGGGCCTGCCAGCCGTGCATCTTCAGCCGGGCGGCCAGGTCGAAGACGGTGAAACCGTCGAAGCCGGGGGCGGTCCGCACGGCGAGCACCGGGAGTTCGGAGCCGTCGGCGATGAGGGAGAGCTCGGGGAGTTTCGCGATCTCCTGCCCGAGGTAGGTCGCCACGTCCCGGCAGGTCTGCTGGACGGCCTGGTAGCCCTCGAAGCCGAGCCGCAGGAAGTTGTAGTACTGCGCGACGACCGGGGCGCCGGAGCGGGAGAAGTTGAGCGTGAAGGTGTCCATGTTGCCGCCGAGCAGGTCGCAGGAGAGCACCAGGTCCTGCGGCAGGGCGTCCGGCTCCTGCCAGACGATCCAGCCGACGCCGGGGTAGACCAGGCCGAACTTGTGCCCCGATGTGTTGATCGACTGCACCCGGGGGAGCCGGAAGTCCCACACCATGTCGGGCTCCAGGAACGGGGTGATGAAGCCGCCCACGGCCGCGTCCACGTGCAGCGGTATTCTCAGCCCGCGCTCGGCCTCCAGCCGGTCCAGCTCGGCCGACATCTGCTCGATCGGGTCGTACTTGCCGCATTGCGTGGAGCCGAGCACGCCGATGACGCCGATGGTGTTGTCGTCACAGAACTCGCCGAGCCGGGCCGGGTTCAAGGTGAAGGCCGGCTCCTCGATCGGTATCCAGCGCGGCTCGACGTCCCAGTACTGGCAGAACTTCGGCCAGCAGGTGTGGACGGCGGTGCCCATCACGAGGTTGGGGTTGGTGGTGGGCAGTCCGGCCGCCCTGCGCCGCTCGCGCCATTGGAACTTCATCGCCAGCGCGCCGAGCATGGCCGCCTCGCTGGAGCCGCCCGTGGAGCAGCCGACGCTGGCGCCGTTCGGGTCGCCCCACAGGTGATCGAGCATGTTGACGCAGCGCGCCTCGATGTCGGCCGTCTGCGGGTACTGGTCGTGGTCGACGAGGTTGCGGTCGAGGGTTTCCGCGATGAGTTCGCGGGCCTGGGGCTCCATCCAGGTCGTGCAGAAGGTGGCCAGGTTGAGCCGGGCGTTGCCGTCGAGGAGGAGTTCGTCGCGGATGAGCGCCTGGGCCGCTGTGGGACTCATCGGGCCGGCCGGCATCTTGAACCGCGGCACGCCGCCTTCCGGCACCAGCCCGTTGTAAAGAGGGTTGACATCGAGTGATTCTTGCCACCGGTCGGATTCGACTCGTCTGAGCATGAGCTTCACCCTTCGAAGGAGCTTTGCCGCGTTCATCACTCACGGTAGGCAGGTCTTTACGATGAGTCAATGCTGTGATTGCAGCGTCTCTCGTGGCGGACGCGTCGAATTTCGTCTTCCCGACACTATGTTGGTATCTTGCCGACGACGCGTCGGTAAATAGCGGCGCCGGTTCCGTGAAATCCCCTCCTGTGAAGGAGTGCCATGTTCCTGGCCTGGCGCGAGCTGGTTTTCGCCCGCGCACGTTTCGGCCTGATGGGCGGAGTCGTCGCCCTCATCGCCATCCTCGTCGTCCTGCTGTCCGGCCTGTCTTCCGGGCTCGTCAACGACGGCGTCTCCGGGCTCCAACGGTTGCCCGTCACCGCGTTCGCCTTCGCCGAGGGCACCCAGACCGACTCCGCCTTCTCCCGCAGCACCGTCAACGTGAGCCAGGCCGAGACCTGGAAGAGCCGCGACGACGTCGGCGACGCCGCGCCGTTCGGCATCACGCTGGTCAACGCCAAGGCCACGACAGAAGCCGGCGCTCAGGTGCCGATCGACCTGGCCCTGTTCGGCGTCGAGCCCGGTTCGTTCCTCAAGCCCGCCGTCTCCGCCGGCGCCGGGCTGGGCGACCTAGACGGGATCGTGGTCAGCCAGACCGTCCTGGACGAGGGCCTGGCGATCGGCGACACCGTCGTCATCAACCGCCTGGGCACCCAGCTCAAGATCGTCGGAACCACGGGCGACCAGCGCACCTTCGGGCACGTCGACGTGGCGTACCTGCCGTTGCGCTCCTGGCAGCAGGTGCACGCCGGCGCCGGGGCGGGCGACGAGCCGCGTGCCGAAGCATACGAAGAGGCCACGGCCATCGCCCTGCGCGCACGGGACGGCGACCAGATCGACCTGACCGGCGGCGACGCGGCGGCGGGCACCGCGAGCATGACGCTCGAGGAGTCCTTCGGAGCCTCGCCCGGCTACACCGCCGAGACCTCCACGCTCACGCTCATCCAGGTCTTCCTCTACGCCATCTCCGCGCTCGTCGTCGGAACGTTCTTCACCGTGTGGACGATCCAGCGCAAGCACGAGCTCGCCGTCGTACGGGCCATGGGCGCCTCCACCGGCTACCTCATGCGGGACACGATGATCCAGGCGACCGTCATCCTGGCCGTGTCCACCGCCGTGGGCTTCCTGATAGGGGTCGGCGGCGGCGCGATGCTCGCCACCACGCCCATGCCGTTCGCCCTGGAGGCAGGCCCGCTCGTCTTCGCCGCCCTGCTCCTCGTCGGCCTCGGCCTCGCCGGTGCCGCGGCGGCCGTGGGCCGCATCGTCCGCGTCGACCCGCTCGTAGCCCTGGGAGGGCAACGATGACCACTCATTCCACGTCCCGGCGTCCTGACGCCCGCCCGGCCGGCGCTCATGAGCGCGGCGGTCTGCTGGTGGAGGGCGTCACCCTGTCCCTCGGCGACGGCGACGCCACGGTCACCGCGCTCGACGACGTCGACCTCGACGTGGCGGCCGGCGAGTTCGTCGCCGTCGTGGGGCCGTCGGGGTCCGGCAAGTCGAGCCTGCTCGCCGTCGCCGGCGCGCTCACCACACCCGACACCGGCAGGGTCCTGCTCGACGGCGTCGACATCACCAGGGCGAGCCCGCGAGAGAAGGCGCGGCACCGACGCGAACGGATCGGGTTCGTCTTCCAGTCCGGCAACCTCATCCCGGCCCTCACCGCGCTCGACCAGCTCCGTTTCGCGCTCGATGTAGCGGGCAAACGCGCAGGTGGCGGTCACGACCCGCGAGAACTGCTCGACCGGGTCGGCATGGGACACCGCGCCGGGCACCGCCCCCACCAGCTGTCCGGCGGCGAGCGGCAGCGCGTGGGGATCGCCCGCGCGCTGGTCACCCGCCCGGCCGTGCTCCTGGTGGACGAGCCGACCGCCGCGCTCGACCGTGCCCGCAGCGACGATATCGTGACGCTGCTGGCGCATGAGGCGCACGAGTTCGCCGTCGCGACGATCATGGTCACCCACGATCACGAGGTGCTGCACCACTGCGATCGTGTCCTGTCGATGGTGGATGGGAGACTGTCGGAGTAGGCCGACCATGGGTGGAGGAGGGCAGGTGCCGCGCATTCAAGCCCCTACTGTCGCCGAGCATCGGGCCGCCCAGCGCCGGGCGCTGCTCGACGCGGCCAGGGAGATCCTCGCGGAGACGGGCCGGCCCCCGACGCTGACCCGGGTCGCGGCCCGCGCCGGGCTTGCCCGCCCCAGCCTCTACCAATACTTCCGGTCGCCGGCAGACCTGCTCAACGCGGTGGTGGAAGACGTCTTCCCCCGCTGGTCGGCCAGGGTGGCCGCGGCGATGGACGCCGCGGCCACCCCTGCCGACGGCGTACTCGCCTACGTGCTGACCAATTTCGAGCTCATCACCGAGGGCGAGCACGCGCTGGCCACCGTCCTCGCCGAGGTCGTGCCGGGCGACACCATCGCCGAGCAGAGCCGTGCCATGCACGCGCAGCTCCTGGAGCCTCTCGTGGAGACGCTGCGCCTCCTCGGAGATCCCGCGGCGCCGGAGACGGCGGAAATGATCAACGCCATCGTCTTCGCCGGGTCCCGGCTGATCGAGTCCGGCACTGACCTGCAGACCGTCTGGGGGTCCGCACGGGGTCTGCTGGAGCCGTTCGTCCGCGCCGCAGACCAGACGACGCCCTGAGCACACCGCCGGAGGTGCGTCACAGGGGCGGAACCATCTTGCCGACATAGCGTCGGTAAGATGGCGGCACCGGCAGGCTCAGTTCTCGGAGGAACGCCATGTACGTCGTTCACAACCGCATCGAAGTCACTCCCGAACAGGCCGCCTCTTTCGAGGAGACCTTCAGCGCCGGCATGCGCGCGACGCTCGCCGGGGTGCCCGGACTCCGGCGCAGCCTGCTGATGCGCCCGGCCAAGCCCGGTGACCCGTACGTGTCGACCATGGAGTTCGACTCGGCCGAGGATTTCCGCGCCTGGATGAAGTCCGACTCCTTCAAGGCCGCTCACTCCGACGTCGACGCGCCCGGCATGCAGGCCCCCTCGGCGATCGAACTGTTCGATGTACTGGAGGACTTCTCAGCCTGAACCATGCCCTGGCGGCTCTCCGACGGGGTCCGGCAGGGCTCGTCTCAGCTCGCCGGCGCAGGCGAGGGCTGGGAGGTGAACCCGAGTTCCTGAGAGATCAGCGCCGAGGTCTCCAGCAGGAGCGGAAGTTTCTCCTTCAGCTGCTCCAAAGTGGCGATCACCTCGATCGCGGTCACGGAGACGGCCGCGATGACCTGTCCGCGCGAGTCCCTGATCGGCACGGCGACGCACCTGGCATAGGAGTCGTGCTCGCCGTCGTCGACGGCCCAGCCCCGTTCGGCGACGCGGGTGAGCTCGGCATCGAGGGATTCGCGATCGGCGAGGGTGGTGCTGGTGTACCGCTCGAAGGTGACGTGCGAGAGCAGGCGGTCGCGTTCCTCCTGGGAGAGGTGGGCGAGGATCACCTTGCCCACGGCGCTCGCGTGGATCGAGACGGCGCGGCCGATCCGTGACGGCAGCTTCACCGCGTCGAACGCGGGGCTGTCCACCTTGTCGACGTAGATGATCTCGTCGCCGGTCAGCTGTGCCAGGTGCACGGTATGGCCCGTCTGCCGCTGCAGCGCGCGCAGGTGCGGGGACGCGAACTGACGGAGGTCCATGGAGCCGAGCGCGAGCTCCGACAGCTCGATGAGCCCGCTGCCGAACACGTACGTCCCCGCGCCCGTCTTACGCACGAACCGGGCGTCCTCCAGCGTCTTGAGGATGCGGAGGGCCGTGGATTTGTGGACGCCGAGCACGTCCGCGGCCTCGGAGAGGGTCAGTGGATGCTCCGCGGTCAAGCGGATCAAATCGATCGCACGCCTGATCGTTTGCGCCACCTACGCCTCCTTTGCGTTGCGTATGTTGCAATGTAGCGCATGACCTGCGCAATCGCTACTTGACACCGTTGCACATGTCGCTACGATCGTTGCAATTCCGACAGGAAGTTACGAGTCATCACTCTGGAGTGCAAATGAGGCTGCATCGCGTTCGCCGGAGCATGGTCGCGGCGGCCGGCGTCACCTGTATGGCCGCCGCCCTGTTGACCGGCTGCGGCTCCGACGGCGGATCCACCGAAGGCGGCGTGACCAAGCTGACGTTCGCCGCCTCGACCCTCGGCGACCCCGGCAGAGGCCCGCTCCTCACGAAATGGCTCGAGGAGTTCAACAAGAGCCAGAACAAGATCCAGGTCTCTCCGGCCGCGGTGCCGTACCCGACCTTCGGCCAGACCGTCCTGACCCAGATGGGCAGCGGAAAAGGGCCCGACTTGATCCGCTTTGACATGCCGGAGTTCGAGTCCGCCGCGGATGCCGGCCTCATCGCACCGCTCGACGACCTCATCGACGTCAGCAAGTACGACCTGATCAAGCAGCCTGACCAGTTCATGGTCCATGACGGCCAGCGTCACGGGATCATCTTCGAGGCGTCGAACTACGCGATGTTCTACAACGCCGACCTGATCAAGAAGCCGCCCACGACCTACGAGGAGTTCGTCAAGACGGCCAAGTCGCTGACCAAGGGCGACACCTACGGCCTGGCGTTCCGCCAGACGGAGGCCGAGGAAGCCGGTGTCTGGCAGGACATCTTCAACTACGTCTACGGCTTCGGCGGCGCGTGGTCGGACGGCCAGAAGCTGACGATCAACTCGCCCGCGAACCTCAAGGGCCTGCAGGCGTTCAAGGACCTGTACGACGCCAAGGTGATCCCGCGCGGCACGGACGCGGCGACGTTCCGCCGCATGTTCGCCGAGGGCAAGGTCGGCATGGAGCTCAACAACGGCGGCTACGTGACGGCGACCCGCGGCCAGAACGCCGACCTGAACTTCAACGTCGCGCCCATCCCGTTCCCGGTCCGCAAGCAGGGCGCGATCCTCGCCCCCATCGTGATCAACGAGGCGAGCCCGGCCAAGGAGGCGGCGGCGACCTTCATCAAGTGGACGCTTGAGCCGGAGAACCAGGTCAAGCTGCAGGAGATCCTCGGTGCCAGCAGCGTGGCGACGGTCACCAAGCGAAGCCCTGAGCAGCTCAAGGAGACGCCGTTCCTGACCGTCTTCGACGACCTCACCGAGACGAGCCTGCCGCAGATCGTCCAGGGGTTCGAGGCGCAGACGCCGGACATCCGGAAGATCGTCGTGCAGAACGTGATCGCGGCGCTCCAGGGCACGGTCGACCTCAAGACCGCACTGGACCGCGCTCAGCAGCAGGCGACCCAGCAGGTCGGCTGACCGGACGACACCGCCGGCGAGCCCCTCCCGCCGGCGGCGTCCTATTTCTCTAAGGACCACATTCGATGACCGCGCTGGAACAACAGCAGCTTCCAGGGCCTCGAACCGGGACCCGGCGTCGAGGCAGCCCTCTGGGGAGCAAGTGGACGCCCTATTTCTTCCTGGCCCCCGCAGCCCTCTTCATCCTGGTCTTCCAGGTCGTTCCGCTGGCGCAGGAAGTCTTTCTGAGCTTCACGCGAACCTCGTTGCTGAACCCCACACACAGCACCTGGGTGGGGTTCGACAACTACACCCGCATCTTCGGTGATGCGGAGTTCCGCCGTACCCTCCTCATCACCCTCATCTACGTCGTCGTGTGCGTCGTCGCCGCCGTGGGCACCGGGCTGGCAGTCGCCCTGCTGCTCAACAAGGGCTTCAGCGGCCGGGGGCTGGCGCGGGCACTGGTGACCATTCCGTGGGCGGCGCCCGGCATCGCGGTCGCGCTCATCGCGATCTGGATGCTCAACCCGGACTACGGCATCGTGAACCGCTTCCTTGACGCGGTCGGCCTCGGCGTCCCCGGCGGCGCGATCCTCGACAGCCCGCGATACGCGCTCCCGGCCATCCTCGTCACGACCATCTGGCAGCTGTTCCCGTTCACCTCGGTGGTCCTGCTGTCCGCGCTGCAGGCTGTCCCGTCGCACCTCACCGAGGCCGCGATGATGGACGGCGCGGGACGATGGGCGACCTTCCGCGCCGTCACCTGGCAGTCCATCAAGCCGACCGTCGGCCTGCTCGCCGTCCTCATGACCATCTGGTCGCTGCGGCGGTTCGAGCTCATCTGGCTCATGACGAAGGGCGGACCGGTCGGCGCGACCCAGACGCTGGTCATCGACCTCTACTCGCAGGCCTTCGACTCCAAGCAGCTCGGCTCGGCGGCGGCGGTCGGCATGGTCGGTGTGATCATCTCGCTCATCGTCATCGCCGGCAGCCGGTTCGTCGCCCGCGCCGCTGAAAGGGAGGCCGGCTGATGAGGCTGCCCCGCATCGGTCTGACCCTGCGGATCGTCGGTGTTCTCGTCGTGCTCGGGATCGCCGTCTTCCCGCTGTACTGGATGTTCGTCACCGCGCTGTCCGGCGACTCGGAGCTCTTCGCCGCCGAGGCCCGGCTCGTCCCCGACTTCTCCCAGTTCGGCGTCTTCATCGACGCGCTGGCCGAAGGCAAGGCGGCGACCTGGCTGCGCAACAGTCTGGTGATCGCCGCTGGCACGACGATCCTCTCGATCGGTCTCGGCATCCCGCTCGGCTACGCCCTGTCGCGATTCTCGTTCCGGGGCAAGGTCCTCATGACCATCGTGCTGCTGTTCACGCAGATGCTTCCCGAGGCGCTCATGGTCGTGCCGCTGTTCGCGCTCTTCCGGCGATTCGACCTCCTCGACTCCCTCGGCGGGCTCATCCTGGTCAACTCCGCCTTCGTCCTGCCGATCGTCGCCCTCATCCTCAAGGGCGCCTTCGACGGCCTGCCCCGTGAGATCGAGGAGTCCGCGCGGGTCGACGGAGCACGACCGCTCACCGTGCTCACCCGCATCAACGTGCCGCTGATCGCCCCCTCACTCGCCGCCAGCGCGGTCATCGCGTTCTTCCACGCCTGGAACGAGTACGTCTTCGCCGTGACGTTCATCTTCACTCCCGAGACGCAGCCGGCATCGGTCGGCATCGCCAACTTCATCGGTGAGCTCGGCACGCCCATCCAGACGGTCATGGCGGTCTCGTTCCTGTTCACGGCGCCGGCCGTCGTCTTCTACCTGTTCGTCCAGAAGTATGTGGTCGCCGGCATGACCGCCGGCGCCGTGAAGGGCTGAGCCGCACGTGAAGATCACCTCAGTCGACACTCTCGTCGTCGACTTCTACCGCACCAATCTCGTGATCGTCCGCGTCTCGACGGACGAAGGAATCGTCGGACTGGGCGAGGCGACCCTGGAGGGCAAGGAACGCGCCGTCCAGGGCGCCGTCACCGAACTGGCCGAGGCCGTGATCGGGCTGGACCCCACCCGCATCTCCGGCATCCTGTACGAGCTGGCCAGGGACTGGTACTGGCGAGGCGGCCCCGTCGTCATGACCGCGCTGAGCTCGTTCGAGATGGCGCTGTGGGACATCTCGGCACGGGAGCTCGGCGTCCCGGTCTCCCGCCTGCTCGGCGGCGCCACCCGCGACCGGGTGCGCGCGTACGCCAACGGCTGGTTCTCCGGAGCCGCCACGCCCGAGGAGTACGCGGCCGCCGCGAGGAGGACCGTCGACAGCGGCTTCCGCGGTCTCAAGTGGGACCCCTTCGAGAACTTCGACCTCACGATCACCCATCGCCAGCTGGACCGCGCGCTCGCGCAGATCGACGCCGTCCGCTCCGCCGTCGGGCCCGACGTCGAGCTGTTCGTCGAGGGCCACGGCCGGTTCGACGTCACGCACGCCATCAAGATCGCGCGGGAGATCGCGCAGTTCGACCCGGTGTTCTTCGAGGAGCCCTGCCCTCCGGACAACCTCGACGCCCTCGTCGACATCCGCCGGGCATCGCCGGTGCCCATCGCCGCGGGGGAGCGATGGTTCGGACGGCAGGGTTTCGCGCCGGCGCTCGCCCGCCAGGCGGTCGACTACGTCCAGCCTGACGTGACGCACGCCGGCGGCATCGCCGAGCTGGCCTTCATCTCGACGCTCGCCGCGACCAGCTACGTCGGGTTCGCGCCGCACAATCCCAGCGGACCGCTGAGCACGGCGGCGTCGCTGCAGCTCGGGGCCGCCCTGCCCAACTTCCGCTACCTGGAGATCATGGCCACCGACGTCCCATGGCGCCCGGAGGTCACCAACGAGAGGCTCGTGCTGACGGAGGAGGGCGACATCCTCGTCCCGACCGGGCCCGGTCTCGGCATCGAGCTCGACCTCGAGGCGATCGCGCGGCATCCCTTCACCCCCCACCCCATGCGCTTGTTCCAGGACGCCGTCTTCGACATCCGGCCCCCCGACGAGCGGTCCTTCTTCAACCTGGGAGACGGCGAATGAGCCTGTCATCGTCCGATGAGCGCGCCTGGTTCGGGACGGCCGCGGACGCGCTGCCGGACGATGCCGCGGACGCCGTCCTGATCGGGCGGATCTGGGATCCCCTCGCCGAAGGGCCCTCACCCGTGGTGGTCCGCGACGGAGAGGTCATCGACGTCAGCGCGGAGTTCCCGACGATCCGCGACATCTGCGAGCTGCCGGAACCCGCTGCCGTGGTCTCCGGGCTGAACGGCCGGCACGTCGGCGCCTTCGCGGACGTGCTCGCCAACACCGGGTCCCCTGCCCGCGACCGTACCCGGCCCTGGCTGCTCGCACCGGTCGACCTCCAGGCGCTCAAGGCCGCCGGAGTGACCTTCGCCGTCTCGATGATCGAGCGCGTCATCGAAGAACGGGCCGGCGGCGACATGGCGCGCGCGGCGGACATCCGCCGCCGGATGCTCGCCGGCGTCGACCTGCACGACCTCACGCCAGGTTCCGAGGAGGCGGCACGGCTGAAGGCCCTGCTGGTCGCCGAAGGCATGTGGAGCCAGTACCTGGAGGTCGGGATCGGCCCTGACGCCGAGATCTTCACCAAGGGCCAGATCCTGTCCGCCATGGGCACCGCGACGCCCGTCGGGGTGCTCGCCGCCTCGACATGGAACAACCCTGAGCCCGAGGTGTCCCTCGTCGTCCAGTCGAGTGGCCGGATCGTGGGGGCGACGCTCGGCAACGACGTCAACCTCCGGGACGTCGAAGGCCGATCCGCGCTCCTGCTGCCGATGGCGAAGGACAACAACGCGTCCTGCGCGCTCGGCCCCCTCGTCCGGCTCTTCGACGAGCGGTTCGACCTGGACCACGTACGCGGCCTCGCGGTGCGGCTGGACCTCGAAGGCGAGGACGGCTTCCGCCTTGAGGCGGTCTCGGAGATGTCGCGGATCTCCCGCGATCCGGAGGCGCTGGTACGGCAGCTGATCGGCCCGCACCATCACTATCCCGACGGCGCGGTCCTCATGCTCGGCACGATGTTCGCCCCCATCCAGGACCGCGACCACCCGGGCGAGGGGTTCACCCACAAGACCGGCGACGTGGTGCGGATCAGCTCTCCCGCACTCGGCACCCTGGTCAACCGCGTCCAGCACGCCGAGGACTGTGCGCCGTGGAGCTTCGGGATCCGCGACCTCATGGGAAATCTCCACAGGAGAGGACTTCTGTGAGCACACTGTCCTGCCCGGGGCGTCCTTCAAGCGGCGAGAAAGGAGAGTGAAAGGCGGGCCTGGAAGGGTCGTCACGTCTCCAAGGAGAGGTGAGCATGACGATCCACACCCCCGCGCCAACCGGCACCACGCGTCGGCCGGGACGGCTCGGCCCCCTGATGATCGGCCTGATCCTGGGCGTCGTGTTGTGCGCAGGGGCGATGATCGCCATGCGCTGGCCCGCCCAGCAGACCCTCTACACCGACAAGCAGCCGGGCACGGTCGCGTACGACGACGACTCCTCGCACGTGATCGCGCTCATCCGCGATCACTCGCTGCTGGAGGACTCCTATCGCCTGTACGCGGGACGCGATCCGTCGCTGCACTACGGCCACTTCGTCGCCCTCGACCTCCCGGGCATCGCCGACAAGCCGGTGCAGTCCACACAGTGGACTCCGGAAGGCGTACGGGTCCGCTTCGGCACCGGGCACGAGCTGTTCGTCCCCGCCGCCTCCTTCACCGGCGGCCGGTAGGGGACTGCACGGTTCACTGCTGCGAGGATGCCGAGATGGCCCCGAATGCAGTGGACTACTCATGGTTCAACGACGATCGGTTCCCCGACCTGGCGGACTCCTACTGCTTCACTCTCGTCCGTGACCTGACCCCCGAGGCACTGATGACTCGCCTCGGCGCCAACGTCGAAGCGGTGTCTCGTAAGACGCTCGATCAGCTGATCGATGCCTCCTACTCCGGTCCCGGCCCACTCGGCACCTGGGATGGCCACCTCTTCGGAGCCGCCTCCATCGGCGGCTGGGTGCTCATGGTCGAGGTGAACGGGCATCTCGGCGTGAACAGGAAGGCCATCGTGCCGTTGTCGGCCGGTACGCGACTCGTTTCCCATTCCCGTAACGTCAACGCGGTGGGCCACTTCCACTGGGTGGAGGACGGGGAGATCCGCCTCTCCTTCGACCCGCTCTTCCCGTCCTTCCGCCACGGCAGCGCCCCGGACGAACTCGTGGAGATGATGCGACGAGTCGGCTTCGACCTCGGCCACGGCCTCGATCGCGGCACCCACGACCAGGCGGCGTTCGCCCTGGCCGAGCACCTCACCGGAGTAGAGCTGACGCCACAGTTGCTGGAGGAGTCCACGTATCTGTGCGGCCTGGCGCCTCGATCCCGGTGAGCAGCCCGGCAAGCCGACCTCCCTCCATCAGGTGGAGACCTTGGCGCGGTGCGGGCGGGGCCGGATCCGGCCGGTGCGGGCGGCCCGCCGCAGCAGGAGGATCGTGGGCACCATGCAGATCAGCAGTGCGAAAAGGCTGGCCTCGGGGCCGAAGGCGCCGCCGGTCAGTGCGGACGGGCCGGACAGCGTGACGTTCAGCAGGCCCTCGGACTGTACGGCCGATCCGGAGACCGTGACACCGAAGATCCCGGCCTGGGTGAAGTTCCAGGCGAAGTGCAGGCCGATGGGCAGCCACAGCGAGCGGGTCGCGATGTAGGCGGCGGCCAGCATGACTCCGGCCGTCAAGGCGATCGCGAACGCGCCCCAAAGGGTGGCGTTGGCGTTGATCAGGTGCATCGCACCGAACAGCAGCCCGGATACGACCAGGGCGATCACCGTTCCGGTACGTTCCTCCATGATGCGGAACAGCACCCCGCGGAACAGCAGTTCTTCGGTGACGGCGACGCTCGCCATCAGGCCCGCGGCGCCGAGGAATCCGCCGACGGAACCCCAGGACACCTCCTGCCAGCCACCGAACACCGCGATCACCGCCATCAACCCGGCGAACATGCCGAGCCCGATCAGCGTCCCGCGCCGCAGCTGGGACCATCGTCCCGTCCTGCCGAGTTCGGGGATGTCCGGGCGGAGCTCGACGACCCGGCACAACCAGCGATAGCAGGTCAGAGCGGCGATGGCCAGGCCGACCCCCACCGGCAGGGCGAGGACCGGTACGGGCAGGACGAGTTGGGTGATCCCGCCCGCCACCACCATCACACCGAACAACGCGATCAGCAGGACGGGGAACCGGAACCTGCGCCATCGGCCGCGGCCCGTGGTGGAGGCGGCTTGCGGGAGAGTATCTTCCGGGTGCTCCGGAGACGCCACGATCGTGATCCTTTCGCGTGAGTTTCCGCGGTGTGTTCCGCGGCTGAAAGATGAGGGATCGGAGCCGGTGGAGCGCCCGGCACCGTACTCGGCGGTCAGGTCGGCATGAGTTCCACCCGCGTCCAGCACGGGTGTGCCGTGCTCTCGCTCGGACCTGCGCCGTTCTGGTCCGGCCGGTCCTACCCCGCGAGGTCGGCCAGGAGTGCGGTGCTCCGGGCCTGTTCATCCGCTGATCCGAGAAGCATCACCACGAGTTCCGTGGCACCGGCATCGAACAGCCGGCGGATCTGCCGCTCGACGACGATCTCATCACCGATGACGACCGTGTCCTGAGGGCCTGCGGCGCGACCTCGGTCGAGCACGGCGCGGTAGCCGGGCAACTGCCCGACCATCCCGAAATTCTCGGCGACCCACTGCCGGCGATCGTCCTCGTGCGAGGTGACGCAGACGACCGTGGAAGCGACCACACGGGGTGTACGCCGACCCGCCGCACGGGTGATCGCAGGAACGATGTGGTCAGCGAGAGCCGCCGCATTGGCCCACGTCGTGATGGTTCCATCGGCCAGTTCTCCGGCCACCCGCAACATCGCCGGGCCGAGTGCGCCGACGAGCACGGACGGCGGCGCCGCTGCCGCGATGTCGACCGCGCCCGCGGCCTGGAGCGTCTCGCCCTTGTACGTCACCGTCTCGCCCTTCAGCAGCGGAACCAGCGCGGACAGGTACTCGCGGAGGTGACGGACAGGGCGGTCGAAGGAAAGGCCGTACTGCTCTTCGATGATGTGCCGGTGGCTGACACCAAGCCCCAGACTGAGCCGGCCGCCGACCGCCTCCTGGACCGTCAGCGCCTGCGCCGCCAGGGTCAGCGGATGCCGGGGGTAGCTCGGCACCACCGCCGTACCGAACTCGATGCCGGACACCTGGCGCCCCGCCACCGCCAGCGTGGTCAGCGCGTCCCTGCCGTCGCGCTGGCCCAGCCACACTCCGGCGAAGCCCGCCGTGGCCGCGGCGCGAGACTGATCGACGATCAGGTCGAGGGACGGCCCCTTCTCATCTACGAACAATCCGATGCGCATCAGAATCACCTCGAGATCAACAGTGGGCGTGTCGTCGGCACGACGGTCAGCGCCGGGGGCCGTCGCAGGAGGCGTCCTTGGCCGGCAGGGTTCCCTTGATCAGGAACGCGACGGTGGCCTTGTCGGCGCAGGTCGATCCGGTGCCGTAGACGAAGTGGCCGCCGTGCTCGACGCCGAGGAAGCCGGCGCGGTCACCCAGGGCCCTGCGCATTCCCCGGCCCGCGGCCCACGGTGTGGCGTTGTCGCGGCGGTTCTGCAGGATCAGGATGTTACGCGCACCGCGCGAGGTGATCTTGACCACCGGCTCGATCGGCTTCTGCGACCAGAACGCGCACGGCAGGATGTTGTTGGGCATGCCCGCGCTCAGCGGGTACTTCGCGCGGGCGGCCGCGGTGGCGTCGGCGTAGGAGTCCACCTTGCGCGACCAGGTGGTGTCCCCGCAGAGCATGGCCAGGACCATGGTGGCCTGGTTGTCCGCCGGCACGCCCTTCGTTGCCGGGGTGTCGGCGAGAACCTGCCGGAGCACGGCGACGTCCGCGTCCGCCGGGGCCTTGCCGGCGGACAGGTCGGCCGCCGCCTTCCAGAACCGGGTGAGCGGGGGGAGCGTCTCGTTGTGCTGCAACATCTGGTACGTGACGCCGCGTAGCAGCGCACCGCTGATGGCCACCGAGGCGCCCGGCATCGTGGCCGGCTCGCGGTCGAGACGGTCGGCCAGCGCGAGGAAGGTGTCGGTGACCTCGCCGGCGGTGGCGCCCAGCCCGAGGTCGGCGTCGTTCGCCGCGGCGACGCGGGCGGCGTCAGGGAACCGGTCGTTCATGCCCTGGTTCCAGGTGTTCAGCATCTTCGCCCACACCTTGGCCGGGTCGACGTTGCCCTCCAGCACCATCCGGTCGGTGTTGCGGGGGAACAGTGAGGCGTAGACCGCGCCGAGGTAGGTGCCGAAGGACTGACCCCAGTAGGAGATCTTCCGCGCCCCGAGCGCCTGGCGGATGCGATCCATGTCGCGCGCTGTGTTCGCGCTGTTGAAGAAGCGAAGCTTGGCACCGATCGTGGCGCACTGCCGGGCGACGGCGCGCGCGGTGGTGACGTTGCCCTCGATCGAGCCGCCGGCGCCGGGGTAGGGGAAGATGGTGAGCAGGCTGCTGCCGGACAGACCGCAGCTCATCGGGGTGCTGTGGCCGACGCCGCGCGCGTCGAACCCGATCAGATCGTAGGAGTCCCGCACCTTCTTCGGGAGCGTGCGTGCCATCTGGCCGGGCATGTCGAGGCCCTGCAGTCCCGGACCACCCGGGTTGAACAGCAGGTTGCCGCGCTTCTTGCCGGGCTTGGCGGTGGCGATCCTGGAGACCGCGACGGTGATGGTCTCCCCGCCGGGGCGGCGGTAGTCCAGAGGCACCTTGACCGTGCCGCAGGTCTGCCTGGGGTCTCGCCTGGCGCCCGGCGCGGGTTCCGGGCACTTACCCCATTTGATCGAAGTCTGGACGTGACCGGCGGCCGCCACGGCCCTGGCGTCGGCCGGTTGGCCGCCGATCACCGCCCCCGTTGCCGCGACCGCGGTCAGGGCGCCGACGGCGGCGACGCGTACGCGGATGGTGTTTCCCATGGTGCTGTCCTCCGAATGACCGATGTGCCGCGATCTGACTTCGCGGTTGACCGTGGTTGCCGGCCGCTGATGAGAAAGGTAGAAGTGGACGGCCCTGTCCCGAATCACTGCGTTGCGGACATTGCGTGTAGCTCACATGAGGGACAAGCGCGGCAATAGCGGGATCAGGGATCGCTAGGCTCTGACCTATGTCGGGGACCTGTGCCAGCGACCGGTCGCGGAGGTTGCGGAAGCTGCGGCGCCTCTACGACGCCACGGTGTGGGACCGGTGGCTGGCCGTCGTGTGCACCGGGCTGGCGTTCGTGCCGGCGCTGTCGATCATGAGCGTCGAGTTCGGCGACCGGTCAGGACGTCCGGCCGACGCGTTCCAGATCGTCCTGATCCTGGCCCAGACGCTGCCTCTGGCCGTGCGGACCCGATGGCCTGCCGCGTGTCTGGCGATCAGCGGCACGGCCTTCGTGCTCCACGAGACGCTCGGCTACCCGATGCAGTTCGGCACCGTGACGGTGTACATCGCGCTGTACTCGGTGGGCGCGCACCAGGAGCGATTCCGGCGCGTCGTCGCCGCCGTGGCATCGGCCGCGTACGTCGCCCTGTGCGTGGCCATCGTTCTGCTCGGCTCACCGCCTTTGCAGAGCGACTTCCTGATCTTCTACCTGCTCTTCGCCGCGTGCTGGCTGGTCGGCGCCTACGTACGCGGGCAGCGGCTCCAGGAGGCCGAGCGACGCAGGCTCGCCGCCGAGGCCGCGGCCGCCGCCGAGCGGGCGCGCATCGCGCGGGAGCTGCACGACGTGGTGACCCACCACGTCACCGGCATCGTCGTGCAGGCCGACGCCACGCAGTTCGTGGCCACCTCGCCGGAGCGGGTGGTCACGGCACTGTCCACGATCGGCGGCGCCGGCCGCCGAGCCCTGGCCGAACTGCGGGCTCTGCTGGACGTGCTGGAGGCGACCGGAGAGCCGGCCACACCCGTCGTGGGCAGCGTGCGAGACCTGGTCGAACAGACCCGCAGCGGCGGCCAGCCGATCGAGCTGGTGGAGGACGGCGACCAGCCGTCGCTTCCGGCCGGCGTGAGGCTGGCCGTGTACCGGGTGGTGCAGGAGGGCCTGACGAACGCCGTCAAGTACGCCGAAGGCCGACCCACCACCGTTCGCATCGGATACCGGGACGACCGGGTGGAGGTCGAGGTGACGAACGCCGCCGCCGCGGTCCCCGTCGGCGCGAGAAGCAGCCTCTCCGGCGGGCGCGGCCTGGCCGGACTGCGCGAGCGGATCGGCGTGCTGGGCGGCTCGCTGGCCGTAGGCGAGCAGCCGGACGGCGGTTTCCGAGTCTCCGCGTCGATCCCCGTGGGCGGTGCCGAATGACCATCCGTGTCGTGATCTGCGAGGACCAGGAGGTCGTCCGTACCGGCTACGCGACGGCGTTCGACGCGCAGCCGGACATGGCGGTGGCCGGCGTCGCCGCCGACGGCCCTGCCGCGGTCGAGACGGTCACCAGCCTGAAGCCCGACGTGGTGATCATGGACATCCACATGCCGCTGATGGACGGCATCGAGGTGACGAGGCGCATCGCCGGCCCCGGTGTCGTGGCGCCGCCGAAGGTACTCGTGGTGACCACGTTCAACGTGGACAAGTACGTCTACGAAGCCCTGCGCGCCGGAGCCAGCGGCTTCCTGCTGAAGGACGCCCCTCTACTGGAGCTGGTGAACGGCGTCCGCACCGTCGCCCGCGGAGAGTCCCTGCTGTCCCCCACCGTGACCCGTACCCTGATAGGTCGCTTCGCCGACCGCCTCCGTCCGGCCGCCCCCACCCCCGACGAGGACCCGCTGGCCGTCCTGGCTCCCCGCGAACGCGAGGTACTGCGGCTGATCGCCCGCGGCCTCTCCAACGCCGAGATAGCCGCGGAACTGGTCATCAGCTTCGAGACCGTCCGAACCTACGTCTCCCGCATCCTCACCAAACTGGACCTACGCGACCGCGTCCAAGCCGTGGTCTTCGCCTACCGTACAGGCTTCGCCGACGACGACCGCTGAAACCCTTCCGAGCCGACCGGCAGGCGAACCCCGGACCGGGATGCCCGCCAGGTCTCCCGGCTCGTACCGAAGAGCAAGAAACGGCGTGCCTGCGTCTCGCCGAAGGCCCCGAAAGTGCAGTTCGGATGAGTGTGGAGAGGTAGGGCGCCCGGGGCTCGAACCCGGAACCCGCACCAATTCGGAGCACTCGGCAGACGCGGTCCAAACCAGCGGACGATCATGACGCTGGACAGTTGGACGCAGGTCGCTGGTTGAACTGCTGCGTGAGAGTGAAATCACGCTGAACGTGGAGGCGGCCGTAGTTTCAGATGGTGCGTATCTGAGGTTGAACTCGTGATGTCGCCGGGTGGCTTAGGTGGGTCTGATTGTCGGGCCGGTCTCGGCGAGGCGGCCGTCCATGACCAGACCGCCGGCCGCCGCTGATTACCTGGTGCGCTCAGTGCGGTTGTCGTACTCTTCGCGGGCGGTGATGACTTCTTCGATGTGCAGCACGGACCACTCCGTGAGCGCCTTCAGCGGTCCCCGTAGCGTCTGGCCGAGCGCGGTCAGCTCATACTCCACGTGCGGCGGCACCTCTGGGTAGACGGTCCGGCTGACCAGCCCGTCGCGTTCGAGGGTGCGCAGCGTCTGGGTGAGCATCTTCTCGCTCACGCCCGCCAGCGCCTGCCGGAGATGACCGAACCGGGAGGTCCCGTTCCGGCCGAGTTCGCCCAGCACGAGGACCGCCCACTTGCTGCCGATCTGGTCGAGCAGGTCCCGCGACGGGCAGTCGCGCTCGTACGGATCGAATGACGACATGGGCCCGGTCACATTCTCGACAGCAGCCATACGGCTCACCTCGATGCTTTCGCTGCGGTAAGTACCCTACCAAGAAGTGGCTACTCCCCAACAGAGAGTATCCAGGTCATTCTGTGTTCCATCCCGCGGCGGACGGACCACGGCAGGCGTGCGAGGCACGCGCGGAAGGAAGGAATGACCATCATGCCGATCGTCGTCACTGGAGCCACCGGCCAGCTGGGCAGGCTCACCGTCGAGGCACTGCTGCGGCGCGGGATCCCGGCCGCGGACATCATCGCGACCGGCCGGGACATCGCCGGGATCAAGGATTTGGCCGACCGAGGCATCACGGTACGCCGCGCCGACTTCGCGGACACGGACGGCCTGGCCGAGGCATTCGCGGGGGCGGACAGGCTGCTGCTGATCTCGGTCTCGGTCCCCGTGGGCGAGCGGGTCGCCAACCACCGCCGCGTGATCGACGCCGCGGCATCCGCAGGCGTGTCGCTGGTGGCGTACACGAGCACGACGCACGCAGACACGGCCACCACCATCATCGGTGCCACGCACAGGGAGACCGAGGCGTATCTGCGGGACCGCGGAATCCCCAGCGTGCTGCTGCGCAACGGCTGGTACTTGGAGAACTACACCAGCCAACTGCCGCAGATCCTGCAGAACGGCGCGGTCGTCGGCGCCGCAGGCGAGGGGCGGATCAGCGCCGCGTCCCGCGCCGACTACGCCGAGGCCGCAGCGGTCGTCCTCACCGCTGAAGGCCACACCGGCGCCGTGTACGAGCTCGGCGGCGACGAATCCTTCACCCTGACTGAGCTCGCCGCCGCGATCTCCGCTGCGGCCGGAAAGCAGGTCACCTACGCTGACCTCCCGGTGGCCGACTTCGCCCAGGTACTGCACACCGCGGGCCTACCCGCCGAGCTGGCGGAGGTCCTCGCTGACGCTGACCGCGGTATGAACCGCGGCGAGATGTACACCGACTCTGGCGACCTGCGCCGCCTGATCGGCCGCCCGCCCGTGACCCTGGCCGAGGCGCTCGCGACCGCCCTGCATTACTGAGGTTGAACTCGTGATGTGGCCGGGTTGCTCAGGTGGGTCTGATTGCCAGGCCGGTCTCGGCGAGGCGGCCGTCCAAGGGCCCTCGTCGATGCTGGAATGCCCGGTGGACCGGGGCTGAGGTACGAAGTCCCGTGCGGCGGCGCGCAGCGCCGTCGCCTTGATCCCGATAAGAACAATTCGGCAGTGTGATCGGCGTGGCCGATTCCTTGAGGTTCATGTGACCGTGCCGGGACGGCGGTCAGTTTCGACGGCCGGCGCCGCGCGGGCCTCGCCGTCACGGGCTGTGGTGGGCTGCCGGGCGTGCCGGTCCTGATGCCCCCGGGCGCGGCCGAGGGCCAGGAGCGGTCAGTGGCGCTGGCGGAGCTCTTCGTTGATGCGCAGTGCCTCGGCGAGCTGGTCTTCCAGGATGATGATGCGGCAGGCCGCCTCCAGCGGGGTGCCGGCATCGGCGAGTTCGCGGGCACGGGCGGCCAGGCGCAGTTGGTAGCGGGAGAAGCGGCGGTGGCCGCCCTCGCTGCGTAGCGGCTCGATCAGCTTGGCGGCGCCGAGGCTGCGCAGGAACGCTGGGGTGACGCCGAGGATCTCGGCGGCCCGGCCCATGCTGTAGGCGGGGTAGTCCTCATCGTCGAGGCGCTGCCCGAGGCTATCGGCCGCCTCGGCTGACTGGCCGGCCGGGTGAGCGCTGGTTGGGTGGGGCTGCTCCCGCCTGGAGGTGGTGGTCAATGCCTGAGGTGTTCGATTCATACAACCTTCCCGAATGCAGACAGGGGCCCCGGCGCCTTGATGCGCCGGGGCCCGCACGAGGTTTAACACCATCGACCGGCCTGCTGGCCGGTCCACTTGTTCCGCATCTGACCGCTCGATGAGGCGGGATGCGAGGATCGCGTAAGCGTGACCGTAGACCACCATCCTGTTCGTGGAGCTGCGGTACCCGTGCGGCATTCTGCAGCCGGCGACGGGCGATCCTGATGGCGTTCAACACTCCCTTCTGATGTATCCCTACCTCGACACCCCGACCTCTGGTGTCGGCTTCGCGCAACGGCAGCGCGTCCATCACCCGGGCCCTGTTCAACTGCGCTGGCCCCGGCAATCCGACCTTCTGCCTTCACTTCGTTCTGCACTCCTGCGTCCACGTCCGTCCGGGCAGTCCGTCGTGGTGCTCGTCCTGCGCTGCCCTCGTGGATCCGTCTCTTGCGATATGAAGAACTCTAGCTCCCCACCGCACGAATGTCTACAGTCGCGACTACAGATTTTCTTGAGGGTGTCAGAGAGGAAGTTGCTCTCCCGCCACATGAGACGCGAGAAGCGGGCCGGGGGTGGGGAGATGGGCCGGCGATCGTGGGGTGGCATTCGGCGGTGTGCCCGGTGATGGGCCTGCGGGGTGAGCTGCGCACCACGACGGCCGCCGGCTCCAGCCGGGAGGCGGACCACGTCCTGGGCGGCCGGCCCGCCGCCGTGGCGGTCGGCCTGGCCGCGGCCGAGATCGCCTCGTTCCTGCCTCATCACCCGCGCGGCGATGGCGCGCGGATGATGACGATGACGATGATGAAGATGAGGATGATGACGACGTCGGCGGGGGCATGCGCGGCACGGCCACACGTGTGCTAGATTGAACCTAGTTGCAGTTGTGGTACCCATAAAGACTTGTGTGCACCTGACGGTATGTAGCCTCAGGTGCATTTTTGTTTTCCGGTCATCTCCGGGTGTGGTCCTATCGCGGCGACGCGGAATCCGTTCGATGCGGGTTTCGGCTATGCACCTATCAAAGGAGATCAACATGGCTTCTGGCACCGTGAAGTGGTTCAACGCGGAAAAGGGCTTCGGCTTCATCGAGCAGGACGGCGGCGGCGCCGACGTCTTCGCGCACTACTCCAACATCGTCGCCAACGGCGGCTACCGTGAGCTGCGCGAGGGCCAGAAGGTGGCCTTCGACGTCACGCAGGGCCAGAAGGGCCCGCAGGCCGAGAACATCGTTCCCGCCTGACACACCACGTAGCCGGGGCCCGCGCCGCAGGGCGCGGCCCCGGCGCGTTGCTTTTGTGGCATCCATCGTGCCGTGATGGCCTCACAACCGAGAAGCACAGCGCGTCTGTTCTTCCGTCGCACACCGGATGCACCACCACCGATGGTTCGGGCATAGGCCCGCTCCAGTCCTACGGCGCGGCATCATCGCCGCGTTCTTCCCGGCGAAAGCCGACCATTTCGACGTACGGGCCCAGGCGGTTTTCCGCCGGTTCGACTCGTCTTTTCTTCGGCTCGTGCTCGCTGTTCTTGTGCCGCTCATCGCACCGAGGATCACCTGACACGTGCCGCATCGAGGAAGGTTCTGCATGAACCACGCAACTCGCGCGCACGATCGCAACTCTTCGCCCCATACGGGCGGCTCCGCCCGAAGCAGGGGCGGCCGATTCGGCTCTCCGGCCAAGGGCCGTTCAGGCCCCTCCAGCCGGTCCGGCAACGGGCGGCGTCCCGCCGCGCTTCAGGGAGAGTTCGCACTGCCGGTCACCGTCACCCCGGCCCTGCCGGCAGCCGCGACGTTCGCTGAGCTGAGCATGCCGCCCGCAGTGCTGAAGGTGCTCACCAGCCTGGGTTTGAACGAACCGTTCCCGATCCAGGCGGCCACGCTGCCGAACTCTCTGGCCGGCCGGGACGTCCTGGGGCGGGGACGCACCGGGTCGGGCAAGACACTCGCCTTCGGCCTGGCCCTGCTCGTTCGCACCTCCGGACAGCGGGCACAATCGCGGCGACCGCTTGCCCTGATCCTTGTCCCCACCAGGGAGCTGGCCCAGCAGGTCACCGATGCGCTCACACCGTACGCCCAAGCACTGAAGCTGCGGCTGGCCACGGTCGTCGGCGGCATGTCGATCAGCCGCCAGGCCCATGCGCTGCGCAACGGCGCCGAGGTCGTCATCGCGACCCCGGGACGGCTCAGGGATCTCATCGAGCGCGGCGACTGCCGCTTGGACCAGGTCGGCATCACCGTGCTGGATGAGGCCGACCAGATGGCAGACATGGGCTTCATGCCGCAGATCACCCACCTGCTCGACCAGGTGCGCCCGGACGGCCAGCGGATGCTGTTCTCCGCGACTTTGGACCGCAACGTCGATCTGCTGGTCCGCCGCTATCTGAGCGACCCGGTGGTCCATTCGGTCGACCCTTCGGCGGGCGCGGTCACCACGATGGAGCACCACGTGCTGCACATCCAGGGTGCCGACAAGCAGGCCACCACTATGGAGATCGCTGCTCGCGACGGTCGGGTGATCATGTTCCTGGACACCAAGCACGCTGTGGACCGGCTCACCGAACAACTGCTGAACAGCGGAGTGCGCGCCGCCGCGCTGCACGGAGGCAAGTCCCAGCCCCAGCGCACCCGCACCCTCGCTCAATTCAAGAGCGGCCACGTCACGACGCTGGTGGCGACCAACGTCGCGGCCCGCGGCATCCACGTCGACAACCTGGACCTCGTCGTCAACGTCGACCCGCCGAGCGACCACAAGGACTACCTGCACCGCGGCGGCCGCACCGCCCGCGCCGGCGAGTCCGGCAGCGTCGTCACCCTGGTGCTGCCCAATCAGCGCCGTGACATGACCCGCTTGATGGCCGATGCCGGTATCGTCCCGCAGACCAGCGAGGTCCGTTCGGGCGAGGCCGAGCTGAGGCGTATCACGGGCGCCCAGGCTCCCTCAGGTATCCCCGTGACCATCGCCGCACCGGTTGTCAGCCGTCGGTCGGGACGGAACGGCAGACGTTTCCGGTAGCAGCGGATGGGGGCTCGCCCAGGACCAGGTAGTCAGGCCTTTCGGACGGCAAGGGTGCTGAAGAGATTGGCCCGCGAGAACGGCGAGGCGATCGATCCCAACTGCCTCACCCACCGCTCGCACAAACTGGTTTTGGCCAGCGGCCTTCCCCCCGCTGCGGCTGCACGACCTGAGACATGGAGCCGCGACACCGGCCCTGGCGGCAGGCGCGAATCTACGTGTAGTGCAGGGCCTGCTCGGACATGCCGGCATCGTCCTCACCGCCGACACCTACACCTCGGTGCTGCCTCAGCCATATCCACGACAGCGACCGGGCCACAGCCCGGCGGTCGTGTCCGAGATGCGGTGTAAAAGTGAACGAGCGTAGGTTGCCGTGCTGAACCGTCCACAGATCGCACTACGCAAGGACCTACGCTCGTGGCACGCATCCACCGCCCGTTCAGGCCAGCCGCGCCGAGATCGACGCCCTGTTCGCCGAGGGTCGTGACCTGGTCGAGGTCATCGAGGGCGTCGCCCGGCTCGGTGCCCGTCTGATCATCCAGACCGTCGTCGAAGCCGAGGTGGACGCCTTCCTCGGCCGCGCCCGCTACCAGCGCACCGCCACCGCTGCCGGCGGCGACGAGGAGGCCCCGGTGCGGCCCGGTTACCGCAACGGGCACTGCCCGACCACCGTCAAGACCACCAGCGGGCCGATCACCATTGCCCGCCCCAAGCTGCGCGGCACCACCGAGAAGTTCGCCTCCCGCCTGTTCGGCGCAGGTGTCACCCGCACCCACGCGCTGGAGACGCTCGTGATCGCCTTGTTCGTGCGCGGCGTCGTCGAATACGACGCCAGGTGCCGGCGCTACCTAGGTGACGGGTGCCAAGGACGGGCTGTCGGTCGGGTGGAGCCGTGTGGGCGGATGCAGCAGGGCTCGGCGGAGGTCCTGCAGGATGCGCACGTAGGTGGTCAGGCTCTGACGGCCGGTGAGCAGGCACTTGACCGAAGGCCGCCTAAGATTCACTCACGGCACCGGCCTCGTCGAGCTGTTTACACCGCTCCGAGGGCGCGACCGCAGTGGCGTGAACCGCTTGTCACCCGGCATGAAAGAGCCGGTCACTCGGAGGCGGCCGGGATGCGTACGGCCAAGAGGGCGACGTCGTCGGCGGTGCCAGGGGGCATGCGGGCGAGGACCTGGTCACAGAAATCGTCCAGGGCATGGCAGGCCAGGGCGGCGGCGTGGCGGCGGAGTCGCCTCAGACCGATGTCCAGATCGGTGCCGGGGATCTCGATCAGGCCGTCGGTGTAGAACAGCAGGGTGGCGCGAGGTGGCAGGGGGACCGTGGCGTCCGGCCGGCTGACGTCACTGAGGCCGGTGCCCAGCAGCAGGCCCTGTCCCTGTTCAAGGAATTCGGCGCGTCCGTCGGGTGTGACCAGCAGGGGCGGCGGATGACCGGCGTTGGTCCATCGCAGTTGCCAGGGACCCTCATCCGGACCTTCAAGGCGAGCCAGGATGACGGTGGCCAGAGGGACATTCGTGATGACGGGAACGGCCTGATCGAGGCGGTCGACGATGGCGCTGGGAGGTCCCGTCCGATCCCAGGCCAGGGCGCGCAGCATGCCGTGCAGTTGGGCCATGCCCGCCGCGGCGGCCAGGTCGTGACCCACGACGTCGCCGATGACCAGCGCGGTGGCGCCGTCACGCAGGAGGAACGCGTCGTACCAGTCCCCGCCTACCTGGGAGCCGGCGGGGGCGGGCTGGTAGCGGGCCGCGAGGCGCAGCCGGCCGGGTTGCGGCAGGGATGCGAGCAGGTTGCGTTGCATGGCCTCGGCGATCTGGCGTTGGCGGCCGAACCGCAGGGTGTTGTCGATGGCCAGGCCGACGCGGCGCCCGATGTCGCCGATCAGCGACACCTCGGCGGAGTCGAAAGGCCGAGCGGCGCCGGTACGGGCCAGGGTGAGGGCGCCGGTGACCCGCCGGACGGTGCCCAAAGGTGTGATGAGCACGGAGGTGGCGCCGATCGCCTGGAGGAAGCCCGTCTGGACGGCGGCCAGAGGAGAGTCGGGTGGCTGAGCGATGTCCCCCAGCCCCATCAGGACGGGATCGCCGCCGCGCAACACTCGTACCAGAGAAGAACGTGAGTGCTCGTCCAGCGCGGGAAGTGGACCTTGCCACGCATCCCGCTCGGTGTCGCGGCTCTCTGGTCCGATCACCGCCAGTCTTCGTACGCCCTCGTCCGTTCGCAGGTCGATGGCGATCCAGTCGGCCAGGCGCGGCACCAGCAAGCGGCCGAGCCGGGCGAGTGCCTCCTCGGTGTCCAGGGTCTGCGCGAGCGCTGTGGCGATCTCCGCGGCCAGGGCCAGCCGGTCGGTGAGGTCCTCCAAGGCGGTCACGTGCGCTGCGAGGCTGACCGCTGCTTCCCGGTCGGTTCCGTCGCCGGACATCAGCACGATCATGCCGAGCGCCTCGCCGTTCCTGGTCACTGGATCGCTGAACCAGGTGACCGGGATGAGATGTCCGTCCTCGCTCAGCAGTGTGTCCGCCCCGCGGGCGCGGAGGCGACGGGTGAGGGCCGTGAGCAGCCGGCACGGCTCCTGCGGCAGGGTGGCGTCCTCGACGTGGCGGTGCAGCAGGACGTGAAAGTCCTGTCCGCTCATCGCAGAGGCGGTACGGCCCAGCAACTCCTCGGCAGCCGGGTTGACCGCGATGATTCGGTCAGAGGAGTCCAGCACGGCCACGCCGGCACCCAGATGGTCGAAGACCTCGCGCCAGAAACCCGGCTGTGTCACCCACCACTGACCCCGACCGTCGGATGTGCTCTGGGCCACGCGTTGCCTCCACGGTCGACGTACCGCTCCCAGCCGAGGACAACCCCGCAGGCCTCGGTCGGCTATCAGGGATGATTCCTGATGAGAAACGGTTGTGCCCGGCGACGCGCTGGTTCGACATCGCCCGGCGATCACGCGCGGAGTACGGTCGTCCGCCGGGCCCGATCACCACTGCAAATGACAATATCGCCGATTTCCGCAGTAGAGCCTTGATTCCTCTCGTTTCGCGAAATGAGATACAATAGAAAACACCGAGGACATTTCGCGCGTTGGCATTCGGGTTGGCGTCGCCCGCGGCGATAGATCACTTCCGGCCTCGTGATGAGGGGCCTGACAGGCCAGGCAACCATGATGACGACAATCCTCTTCCCGTCGGGTCCGGTTTTCGCGGAACAGTCCGCGCTCAGGCTCAGCCTGAACACCGTCCTCCACCAGCAGGGCACGATCGACGGAGCGTGGTGGCCGCGCACCCGCGATGCCGGCACCGAACTGCCTGCTCTCATCTCCGCCGTCGACCAGCGGCTCGGCAGGGCTGTCCTGCGTGTGGGCCTGCATGTGGACGCCTGGGACCACATCCCGCGCCGAATCCAGGCACCGGGCCGTCAGGTCAGGGTGGCCTGGTTCCGCAGCGCCGACCCGCACCTGATAACCCTGAGCTTCGCGGGAACCTCGCCGGTCAGCCTGCTGGTCATCCCGCCCCGCACCGCTGCAGGCCTCGCCATCGCCGCGCTCACGCGCGCCGTCGCGGACACGTTCGGTGTGCGTCCCGCCGACCTCCTCCGCGCCGCGGCACCCGAGGAGAGCTCACCTGCCCAGGACGGCTCAGCCTCCTGGGAGAATGAGGGCGGTCGCGTCACCGAGCCCGCCCCTGAACGGCCCGCCACCCGCCGTCTCCGGCCAGTGACCCACTGAGCGGCCGGATGAACCGATCCGGCCCCCGCAGCAGCTGGATGTGCGCGGCGTGCGCGCCCGCGTGGCCGGGTCGCAGCTCACATCCGTCAACGGCCTTGCGTCCGTGCCGGCCTCCCTCGGCCGGCGGAGCCCATTCGGCGTCGGTGAGCATGTTGTAACTGTTCGCTGCTACAGGTACTGGCCCGCCTCGGCGCTGTCTGTCTTCGACACACGCGCCGACACCACGTTGGCCTACCCAGGGTCGAACGCTGTAGGTAGTCGTCCTCCACATTCGCTTACCGTGGTGCGCGGTGTGTGCCCTCCAGCCGGGCTGGAAGACAGGAGTGCAATGGCGGCACCCGCTCGAGCGGGGCGTGCGCGAGAGCGGCGGTGTGGCCGGCCAGGATGGCGGCGTGCGGGGCGGAGAGCGGCACGGCCCGCGACTGGCTTGTTCTTCCGAAAGCTGCTACGGCCGGTTGTGTGATTTCTGAGCTGAGGGCGTGTTTCCGCATTTCACCCGCTGAGGCTACTTCTGGAATTGGCGAATTCTGGAAGTCATGCCGTACAATAGAAATACCGAGGTCTTTTCGAGCGTTGGCATTCAGGTCGGCGTCGCCCCCGGCGAACCACCACCCGGCCTCCCCGGAGGCCTGGACAGGCCAGGCGACCATGACGCCGACACTTCTTTCGCAACCCGCACCGCTCAGCCCCGCCTCGCCCGCGGCCCCTCGGGCCGATTGCCCGGTACGGCTCAGTCTCCGCCCAGTGCAGAACCGGCGAGCGGTGGTGGACGGAGCCTGGTGGCCCTCCTCCCGTGACGCGGCCGCCGAACTGCCCGGCCTCATCGCCGCCGTGGACCGGCTGCTGGATCGGGCCACGCTCCGCATCGGCCTGCATGGCGATGCGTGGCAGAACATTCCGCGCCGCATCCCCGCGCGCGGGCGTCAGGTCCGCATCGGCTGGTTCCGCCACACCGACCCGCGCGTGCTCACTCTCAGCTTCGCCGCCGACGAGCCGGTCGTCCTGCTGATCATTCCTTCGGGCACCGCCGCCGGCACCGCCGAGGCCACGCTCAAGCTCACCGCCCAGGACATCGCCGGCATGAGCATCGACGCCATCCTCACCCTCGCGCATCTGCCCGCCGGCCCAGCTGCGCGTGCCACAGCCGACGGCTCGGCCCGATGGGAGGACGAGGGCGGGCCGGTCATCGGGCAGGCGGCGCAGCCATCCATGGGACGGCGGGCGCCGTCGCCATGACCCCGTGCCGCCTGCCGGCCGGATCGAGCGGTCCTGGCACCGCCCGTACTGGCGGCTGGCCGATCTCCGGCCGGCAGGCATCTCATCGCCTTTCAGCTTCTCCCGTGAGGAGACATTCCATGACCGCCCTCGACACCGCCCCGCTCGCCGAGGCCGGCGCCTCGGCGCCGACCCTCGTGCATCTGTCGGGGGACATCGATATCTTCACCACAGCCCGCCTGCGCCAGAGGCTGATCAACACCCTCGACCACAGCACCGACCTGCTCATCGTGGATCTGTCCCAGGTCACCTTCTGCGGGGCAGGCGGAATCGGCGTGCTGATCGGCGTGCAAGGCCGTGCCCGGACACGAGGCATCACGCTGGCCCTGACCGGCGTTCCCCCGCGCGTGGCCCGGCTGCTGCGCATCACCGGCCTGGACCACCGCTTCCCGGTCATGGCATGACGCTCCTGGACCTACCCCCACCGCACCAGCCGTCTCGGAACCAGCAAAGAGGTCCGGGGTCTGGTCCTCCGCCTGGCCCGGGAGAACCCACGATGGGGGTACTGGCGGGTCCACGGTGAACTGGCTCGGCTCGGTTTGCAGGTCAGCGCGGCGACCGTGCGGCGGATCCTGCGTTCACGCCGGCACAGTCCAGCGCCAGGAACCTTCGACACCTCTTGGCGGACGTTTTTACGGCTGCAAGAGAAGGGACTGCTCGCCTGTGACTCGTTGATCATCCCGCCCAACGCTCTCTTTGCCCGCGTCCTGGACAAATGATCTACTTTGCCTATGGGGTTACGTCGCTCGATTCCGCCATCCAGAAAGCTCTGCACGGTGAGCGCCGTGATGGTCTTGGCCTGCAGTCTGATCGGCTGCACATCTGGCTATGAGGGCATGTACGGTGGCGGCCAGGTCTGCGTGGACCGGGCAAAGCAGGAGAACGCTCTGTACCTGAAGGCGGTCAGTCCTGTTCTGCCGTCGGGCAAGCGTCGGAGTGTTGACGAATGGAATGGATGCGACTCAGCTAACAACGGTGCCTCACTATCCGTTCTGGTGAGCCCAGAATTCCGACATGAGGAGTTGTGGAAAGCGTTCGTCGAGGCGGGGTGGTCTCCCGCCTCGAAGGCATGCACTCCACGCTGCACCGAATTTCAGCTCGTCGACCAAGTGGACCAGCGGCTCATCGGGATCGCCATTGAAGAGATCACTGACACCGCTCCGGAAGGCCAACAAGAGGGCTTGTGGGTCAATGTGACCGCGGCTGACTCCTGCTGGGACGACCGCGGCTACAGGTGCAGTTAGGCGATGGTCGTTACTTAATCACAACTGACACCTCTCCAAGAGGTGCCCTTGGAGCAAGCCTCCGGCGGGGCCTCAGGCTCCGAGATGATCGCGACGAGCAGGAGGCCATCAGCGGCTGAGGTGAGCCGGATCGCATATCCCGGATCTTGAGTCTGGTCCCTGCCCTGGCGTCCCAGGGACGTTCGTGACCGTCCGTAAGCGGCGAAGCATCTTAAACTTAGACGATGACTCATTTGGTGAGTCGGCGGTAGCAGATGAGGGCTGCGGCGATGGCGGCGAAGGCTGCGAAGTGGTCGGCCCGGCGTTCGTAGC